>JAPLIE010000146.1 GCA_026389265.1 Cyanobacteriota bacterium
GCAATGGCCTGTTCGGGGCCGTGGCGCTGCTGCTGCTGCTGGTTCAATCGGCCTGGCTCAACCCCCTGGGTTTTGGGGGGCTGCGCTGGGATCTGGCGCTCCACACCACGATCTCCTTTGCCACCAACACCAAACAGCAGCATCTGATTCCCGAGCAGACCCTGGGAACCCTGGCCCAGCTGGGGGCTATGCAGTTCCTGATGTTCGTATCGGCTGCCACTGGCTTGGCGGTGGGCTTCGTGGTGATCCGCCGCTTCAGCGGCCGACCGATCGACAACTTCCATCGCGACCTGCTGGGGTCACCCCTGTGCAGGCCAGGACCCGGGGGTGGAGCAGGAGGCATCCAGCGGAGGCTTCCAATTGCAACCATGGGGGCTCCCCACTTCAAGAGGTCCAGACTTCTTAACCTGGGGTTGGTACGTTTTCGTGCGAAGCAGGATGTATCATGATCGCTGATGTCAACTCCTATTCTCAGGCTGGACAGGACGTCAAACCTGCCTGGCGTGGGTTGACAGGTTGCCATTGCTTGGGCCGCCCTCTTCTCTTCAGGCCCACTTCGATTTCGTTATGAACATCGACACTAATCTTGAGCTGAATACCATTGCGGCGCTGGCCGGAAAGCGTGATCACCTCTGCCTCAAACAAGGTGATGTTGTTTTTACAAACGGAGAGCTGGGTGACAATCTCTACGCTGTGGTATCAGGAGAGGTGCAGCTCAATTGGGGTGATCATGGCGTCGAGATCATCGGGCCAGGTAGCTCCTTTGGTGTCGGAGCCTTGGTGGATCCAGAGCATCGCCGCTTCGGCACTGCCGTGGCCCGATGCGACAGTGAACTACTCGAAATGAACCGCGAAGAATTCTTATTTGCTATGCAGGAATTGCCCATGTTCAGCCTAGAGATGATGCATGATTTAGAGCAGCGTCTGCAGCGGCTCAAAGAGCAGCAGGGTGATCTCTAATTGAATTGCCATTGGTTTCCTTCCCTGACCTTGAATTGATCGCCATGGCTACACCCAGTCTCCCTAAGCGCCCCGTTCTCTCCATTCAGATTGCGGCGGTGTGCAGCGCCATCCTGGCAGCATCGCCACTGGCCCACGCGCAATCTCTTGCCCAAGGTGCTGGCAGCAATGCTTCCACCATCAGGATCGGCGGCTCCAGCACGGTGTTCCCGATCATGAAAGAGGCGATTAAAGCGTTCCGCGAAGCCGGAAACAGCACACCCATCAATCTCAAGGAGACCGGGACCAGCGATGGATTCAGGCGGTTCTGTTCCGGCCAGCTGGAGATCGCCAACGCCTCGCGGCCGATCAACAGCAAGGAGCTCAAAGCCTGCTCCAGCAATCGAATCGATTTCATCGAGCTGCCGATTGCCTTCGATGCCCTCACCATCGTTGTTCATCCTTCCAACACCTGGGCCAACCAGATCAGCACCAAGGAACTGGCTCGGCTTTGGGGGCGCCAGAGCGAGGGGAAGATCGATCGGTGGAATGAGGTGAACCTCGACTGGCTTGACCGACCGATCAAGCTCTGCGGCCCAGGCAAGGACTCTGGCACCTATGATTATTTCAATAAAGCGATCAATGGTAATCCTGAAAATTCGAGGCAGGATTACACCTCAAGCGAAGACGACAATGTGATTGTCAGATGCGTGGCTGAAAATCCTAATGCCCTTGGCTATTTTGGCCTCAGCTACTACAAAGCCAATCAAAACAAGCTGAGGGCTCTCGGCATTGTTACGCCATCGGGAACCGTGATTCCATCGGTTGCCAGTGTTCAAGCAGGTCGCTATCGGCCGCTTTCTCGACCCCTGTTTATTTATATCAACGATAAGGCTCTCACCAGCAGAGCTGATCTGCAGAAGTTCACCGTATTTACGATCAACAATGGCCTCCGACTCGTTGGCAAAGCAGGAGACATCCCCCTTCCAGCCAGCACCTACAATCTTGTAGAATCAAAACTTTACAAGCGGATCACCGGCAGTGCATTTTCTGGTGATTTGCCGGTTGGCCTCAGCGTCGGCGAGGCGCTGCGGCGGAGTTTTGATGCCAATAAACTTCCTCAGTTTCGCTAGCTTTCAACCGGAGCTCACAACGATCTAAGCTCAGCATTCCTTCCGCTCGGACATCGGGCTATGGGTGCGGAAGGCCAGACAGGAGAGGAGTTCTTCTCGATGACGTGGGCTCTCCGGCTGGCGGGGATGGAACCTCGCCACGATGGCTCCTAAGGTGCGCACCGTGGCAGTGAGGTTGGGTCCTTTGTTGAGCATCACGGCTTCGGCCCTTGCGCCCATGGCCGCATCAGTGATTTCCGCTCGGGTCGGCATGCCATGTCTCGCCATCTCATCAAGAACCTGGGTGGCCCAGATGCAGGGTATGTGGGCCGCCGCGCAGATCCTCAGGATTTCCTCCTGGATCTCCGCCAGTTCCTCCCAGCCGCATTCGATCGCCAGGTCTCCCCGCGCAATCATCACGCCTAGGGGCCTGGGATCGCGCATCGCCGTGAGCAGCAGCCGGGGAAGGTTGAGAAATGCTCTTCGTGTTTCGATCTTTAGCACCACGGCTAGTTCCTCCCGTCCATGACGTTGAAGTTCTTGCTGCAGGACTTCGATATCCGCCGCGCGGGAGACGAAGGAATAGCTCACGATGTCGGCATGGGCTGCTGCAAAGGCCAGATCGGTCAGATCCCGGTTTGTGAGGGCGGGGATCGTCAGCCTGCTATCTGGGAAGTTGATCCCCTTCTCAGCGCGTAGCCGGGTGCCCTTCGGCCGCGCCTGGGTGATCTCCACCTCCACGGCCCCAGGGCACACCTCCCGAATCACCCCGGCGATTCTGCCCTCATCAAACAACACACGCTCCCCCACCTGCAAATCCGCAAGCACCTCAGGCACGCTGCAGAGTATCGCCCCTGGGATCGCCTCCCCGTGCTGGCCTGGGTCGCTGGAGGTCAGCCACAGCCTGTCGCCGACCCGCAGCAGCACGTCCCCTTCCAAGGCTGGAAGATCGCCAACAACAATCTTGCCAGGACCACCCTCCTGAAGGAACTCCAGTCCAGAGGTGAAATGGCAGCGTTGATTGCAGCTGAGCAGGAGGCCCCGCTGGAGGCAATCCACCACGGTGAGCTCCCGCCAGCGGCCTGAAGAGTCCCTAGCCCGCAGCCGATTCCCGATCGTCAGTGATTGCCAGCCCTCGTTGCGGATCGGCAGTCGATCCACTGGCGCCACGTCCAATTGGCGGGCGGGCTGAAGATCGTCTCCTTCATCTGGCACAGCCAGAATCCTGGCGCTCTGCAGCAGCTTTCCATACCGGTTGCGCTGGGGCCTGGCATCCACCACGCCGGGTTGGGAAGGCAGGGCGCCGATCCGGATCTTGGGTCCGGCCAGATCCATCGCGATGCGCACGTTCCTACCGGCGGCGGCGGCGGCGGATCGCACGAGGGCCACGAGGTTGTTCCACACTTCGGGACCGTCGTGGCCGCAGTTGATGCGGGCGATGTCCATGCCGGCCTCGACCAGTTCGGCGATCAGACCCGCCTGCTCAGTGGCGAGGGCAGGCAGGGTGACCATGATCGCCGCTGTCCTTGTACCGGTTTGCTCTCCAAACGGCCTCCCGAGCAGTCGCTCGCCATGGACCTGAATGAGGGCCTGGCCCCCAAGACTGGATGGTGTCGCCGAAGGACTCGGTGGTTCCGCTGGCAGGCCCTGGAGCTTCTGCAGCACCCCGATCACGGTTGAAAGGCTTGCATAGAGATGGCCATCACAACCCCCCAGGGAACAAAGGCCCGCTTCTCGCATCGCCATCTGCAGCCCGGGATGGTTGTTGCGATGGAAGGCGATGAAGTGCAGCAGATTGGTAGCACTGGCCTGGAAGCGCGGGGCGATGGCCGCGAGCGTGGCCTGCTCCTCGATCTCGATGCGATCCATGGCGTCTCGCAGCGTTATGAGCTCGTCTAGGAGCCGTCGTTCGCGCGACATTGGATCCGTGACTGGGGTAACACCTGACAAGACTGGGTCTCCATTCGATCAAAGGCCGGATCCGCCCCCTTAAGGGGCAGGCGATATCAACGGTTGAAACGCGGCGGGCTCACTTTTCCTGTCTAGCCAGCAACTAGACAGAAACAAGCAAAGGCATTGTAACGCAACCCTAATGATATCCATAGCACCTTACGTACCAGCTCTTGATCAGCTGGGTGAGGGTGCAGTAACCAATAAGGATAGCGGCCAACCAGGCAAAGTAAACGCCCGGCAGTGGAACCATGCCCAGCGCCGAACCGATCGGTGTGAAGGGAATCATGATGCCAATTCCCATCACGCAAACGGTGACAAGGGCCATGACCAGCGATGGTCGGCTCTGGAGAAAAGGGACCTTCGCCGTGCGGATGATGTGAACAATCAGGGTCTGGGTCATCAGGCTCTCCACAAACCAGCCGGTTTGGAAGAGGCTTTGGTTCTCGACACTATTGGCCTTGAACACAAACCACATGAGAGCAAATGTTGCGTAGTCGAATAAGGAGCTCACCGGCCCGATGCACACCATAAATCTCCGGATCTCATTCACCTTCCACTTTCTGGGCTTCTCCAGATACTCAGGATCAACATGATCAAATGGAATCCCGGTCTGCGAAAAGTCGTAGAGGAGATTGTTCAGCAGTATCTGAACAGGCAACATCGGCAGGAATGGCAATGCAATGCTGGCACCGAGCATGCTGAACATATTGCCAAAGGCCGAACTTGTTCCCATCTTGATGTGCTTCACGATGTTTCCGAAGGTTCGCCTTCCTTCCGCCACGCCCTCATTCAACACCAGCAAACTTTTCTCAAGCAGGACGATGTCGGCGGATTCCTTGGCAATGTCCACAGCGGTGTCTACGGAAATGCCGATGTCGGCTTCCCGCAGCGCCGCTGCGTCATTGATTCCATCGCCCATGAAGCCCACAACATGGCCACGGCCACGCAGCACCTTGATAATCCGCGACTTCTGCAGAGGCGTGAGTTTGGCGAAGATGGTGGCCCCCTCCACCCTGGCGCCAAGGTCCTGCTCGGAGAGGGCCTCGATCTCAGAGCCCAGCAGGATCCCTTCCACATGCAGGCCAACATCTTTACAGGTCTTGCTGGCGATCACTTGATTGTCACCGGTCAGCACCTTGACGGCCACACCGCCGCGATTGAGTTCCTTGATGGCCTGAGCCGCGGATTCCTTCGGGGGATCGAGAAACGCGATCAGCCCCACCAGGGTCAGAGCCGATTCGTCAACGAGGGAATAGGGTTCGTGTTGGCGGGGGACCTCCTTGTAGGCCACGGCGATGACACGAAGTCCATCATTGTTGAGGTTGGAGGTCAACTGAAGCACACCCTCGCGGATGGCTTGATCCAGCGGCTTGATCAGATCCCCATCTTTAACCTGGATGCAGATCGCCAGGATTTCCTCCACGGCCCCCTTACAGATTAATTCGTGGTGATGATTCTCTTCCTCCACAACCACGGACATCAATCGACGCTGAAAATCAAACGGAATTTCATCGATCTTTATGAAGCGATTCTCGATCTCCAGGGCTGCATGAATTTCGAGGTGATTGAGCACGGCCACATCTAACAGGCTTTTGAGGCCTGTTTGGTAGAAGCTGTTCAGAAAGGCCAGCTGCAGAACCTCTGCATTATCCCTGCCGAGGTAGTCGAGATGCATCTCAAGAATGATGCGATCCTGAGTGAGGGTACCTGTTTTGTCTGTGCAGAGAATGTTCATCGCCCCGAGGTTCTGGATGGAGTCAATATTTTTCACGATCACCTTCTTCTTTGACATCGAAATCGCGCCCCGAGAAAGATTTGCTGTAACAATCATCGGCAGCATCTCCGGCGTGAGGCCAACGGCAACCGAAAGGGCAAAAAAGAAGGCTTCTCCCCAGTTACCTTTGCTGATCCCGTTAATCAGAAACACCGCTGGCGCCATGACCATCATGAAGCGCAGCAGCAGCAGGCTCACATCATTGATACCTCGGTCGCAGCTCGTGCGGCTCCGTTGTCCGGTCACTTCCTTGGCAAGCGAACCCAGATAGGTCTGGGCACCCGTTTCAATCACAACAGCACTGGCCGTGCCGCTGATTACACTGGTGCCCATGAAGCAGAGATTATCGAGTTCTAGGGGCTGGCGAGAATTGAGCTGGCTGGTTGGCAGTTTGGGATGTTTTTCCACTGGCATGGATTCACCTGTCAGGGCACCCTGGCTGACGAACAGATCCTTCGAGGCAAGTATCCTTACATCGCCTGGAATCATGTCTCCCGCTGCCAGGTGAATGATATCCCCTGGCACAAGACGATCGATCGGCACTTCCTGTTCTTGTGGAGACCCCTGATCCAGACGCAGACCAAGGTCAGCTGCCAAGCCAGGGGAGATGTCCTTATGGAGATCCCGCCGCTTCACGGTGGCGGTTGTATGAACGAGCTGACGCAGCGCCTGGGCCGCTCGCATCGATTTGTACTCCTGGGAAAAGCGCAAAATGACACTAAAACTGATCATGCTGAGGATGATCAGCGCTGCTTTGCTGTCCCCGCTTAGCAGGACAGTGCCGCCAGTGAGGCGAGCAGAATCACCAATGGATTCTTGAACGTGTTCAGCAGTTGAACAATCCAGGAAACGGGTTTCTCATGGGCGATCTGATTGGGGCCCACCCGCTTCAGCCGCAGATCGGACTGCAATTCACTGAGACCCTCTGGAGTGGTGTTGAGACGCTGCAACAGAGCAGCGCTCTCCTCCCTTGCTGCCTGCAGTAGGTTCTCCGCTGGTAGGGGCGATGGAGAAGGAATCGCAGCTAAAGCGGGATGGTTTCTATCCACCTGTTGCGCTTGCAAGGGCCAGCGGATAGGAAACATCGTTTTATTGAATTAAAAAGATAATCTGCCTGGACAAATCAAGTCTTACACAGCCATCAGCTGACAGGATCATTTCCGCAGCATCTCTGACCCCACCAGCGACCTCGGCTTAAGCCGGCTGGTTGTTGACGAAATCGCGGTTCAGCAGGCCGCAGACCTCAAGGATCTGCTCGGCACGGGCTGTGGTGATCTGCAGCTGCTGCGCCAGGACCGCCAGGAACTGTTGCTCCTGAGGAGCCACGATCCGATCGCAGTGGATCAGCTGGCAGGCCAGGGCGAAGGCCATCTCCTGCTGCTCCGGGCTGAGCAGGGTGGCTGCGCTCGCGATCAGCCCCTGCCACGACTCCTCCTGGAAGCGCTTGAGCAGACCCGAGATCAACAGACCGAAGGCGTAGGGCTCCATCTCCCGGAAGGCCGTACGCCCCATCAGCTGCTCACGGATCACCCGGGCTTCGTCCTTGCCGAAGGTCTGGTCGCAGCACACCGCCGCCAGGGGGATAGCGGCGAAGGCTTCAAGGGTGGTCATCGAGATGCTCATGGTGGTGGAGGTGAACGCACCTCTTCAGGCTGCCCGCAATCTGCGAGGGACTCGTTAAGGCTTGTTCAAGCTCCGAGCACTCCTGTGCGGCCCGCCTTGGTGCCCCGCCATGGGGAAGGTCTTGACGGCTGAGGTCTGCAGCATCCCGCTGCGCAGAGGCTGCAGTCACCTGGCCGACCCTTGGAAGTGCCGCATGATGCGGCGCATTTTGAGATCTGCCCCCAAGTTGAGATTCTTAAGAGCGTCGACCCATCTGCTGGCCACGCGTCTGGCGAACCCTTCCAGCTGGGCTGGGGGAGGTCTGCTCAGTCAGGGTGAAGGTCTATCAAGGTGGGCTGTCGCCTCCATATCGGCTGAAACGTTGATGAATCGCCGCGCACTTTTGTTCCAGTTGCTAGGCCTTGGGGTTGTCTCCGTGGCCGCCCAGGTACGGGCAGGGGATTCACGCCCCGGTTTGTCTCAGGCTGGGGCCGGCGGATCCATGCCAGCCCCTGGCTCCCAGACAGCTGCCATCGGGAGCGGCCGAGGGCTCCCCTTCCAGCCCCTGCGCGGCCCCATCCCCCTGCCCGGCGATACCGCAGTGAGGTGCTGCTGCAGTGGGGGGATCCGGTGGGGAGCGGTCGCTTCGGGTTCAACAACGACTACCTCGCCTTCACGCCCCTTGAGGGGCAGCGGGCCCTGCTGACGGTGAACTTCGAATACATCAGCCCAAGGCCCTGGGCCGCCGCCTACGGGGAGGTGATGGGACGCGCACTGCCCTTCGAGGCGCTGCGGAAGCTGCTGGCGGAGCGGGGCGGCAGCGTTGATGCCCTGAGCCTCGCAGCCGACGATCCTCTCCGCCGCCCCCTGCTGGAGGTGGCCAGTGCCGCGATGCAGGATGTGGGCCTCGGGGTGGTGGAAATCGAGCGCAGTGCCGATCAGCGCTGGCGCCGCCGCAGCGGCCGCTTCGAACCGCGCTACGACCGGCGCATCAGCGGCCTCACCGGGTTGGAGCGCCCTGAGGCCAGGCTGCAATGCAGCGGTCCGGCGGCGGCGGTGTTCCGCAGGCGCCAGCGGCTCGGCTACGACGACGGGCTCGGCGATCGGGTGATCGGCAGCTTCGCCAACTGCGCCGGCGGCCAGACTCCCTGGGGCACGGTGCTCTCCGCCGAGGAGAACATCCAGACCCATGTGGTGGAGGCGGTCTACGCCGATGGCAGTTCGCCCTCGCCGGCGGAGCGCCCCTTCCGCTTCGATGGGGAGCGGCTCGAGGGCCTCGGCAATCCCTTTGGTCTGGCGGGCAACAAGTACGGCTGGATGGTGGAGATCGATCCCCGCCGTCCGGAGCGCCCTTTGTTGAAACACACGGCCCTGGGCCGCTTCCGCCATGAGGCTGTGGCCGTGCGCGCCCGCGCCGGTGAGCCCCTGGTGGTGTATTCAGGCTGCGACCGCCATGGCGGCCATCTCTATCGCTATGTGAGTGCCGCGATCGTGCGGGATCCCCGCGATCCGGCCAACTCGCGCCTGCTGGAGCGGGGCCGGCTGGAGGTGGCACGCTTCGATGCGAACGGCGGTGGTGAATGGATCCCGCTGCAGCCGCAGACGCTGCTCAACCCGCTGCCCCCGTCCCACTTCTCCCGTTTTGATCTGCCGCCGGTGCTGCCCTTGCCCCACAGCGACCGCAGCAAAGCCGGCGCCGAACTGCTGGAGAGCGATGCCCAGCTGAAGGCCTACCGCCATCGCTTCCGCACCTTGGCCGATCTCTACCCGGGCCGGGGGGACGAGCAGCTCGGGGCAATCCTGATCGATGCCCACCTTGCCGCCAACGCAGCCGGGGCCACCCCCACGGCAAGACCGGAGGACACCGAACTCGATCCGCGCACGGGAGATCTGCTGATCACCTTCACCGCCGGCGGATCGGAAGGGGAGGGTCAGGCTGATCCCGCCATCTTCCGGGGGCCGGGCGGCGAAAGCAGCTGGCCCTTCGGTTGGCTGATGCGTCTGGAGGATTCCCGCGCCGGAGCGGAACAACCGGGGGGAGCGTTTCGCTGGCGCATGGCGGCCACCGGTGGCACGCCCTGGCAGGGGGGCATGGGCTTCGCCAACCCCGACAACCTGGCGATCGATCGCTCTGGCAACGTCTGGATGGTGACCGACCGCGCCGCGGTGAACGGCAGCGCCGATGTGTTCGGCAACAACGCCTGCTGGGTCTTTCCCGCCACGGGGGCGGCAGGTGGCGAGCCGATGCTCTTTGCCACCGGCCCGATGGAATGTGAGCTCACCGGCCCCTGCTTCGACAGCAGCGAAACCACCCTGTTCCTTGCGGTGCAGCACCCCGGCGAGGACAACGCCACCCACCGCAGCGGCGACGAGGAGGTGCAGGCCTACACCCTGCGGGACCGGGACGGCGGCCGCTTCGAGCAGCTCCGGCAGGTGCCGCTCGGCTCCAACTGGCCGTCTACGGCAGCCGGCACGGCCCCCCGTCCTGGGGTGGTGGCGATCCAGCGCCTGGATGGAAAGCCGCTGCTGGCGGGGTCCCCAGGCCGAACGCAAACCTAAATGCGCTTGGTAGCCAGGCCTGGTGCCTCGCGGCTGGCCTGGAAGCGTCACAGCGAGCTGATCTCAGAACACCTCGGGTCGTGGACGGCGCCAGCTGGGGTTGATCCCCTGGTTCTGGAGAAAGCGAGCCCGCTGCTCCAACCAGAGCCGATCAAGTCGCCAGAGGCGGTAGGGCCCCGCCTGGGCCAGCTCCCGTCCGTTCATGTTTCGCCAGTGATCTTTGTTGGCAGTTGCGGAATCGATCACCAGCAGCAGCGTGGGCTGCTGATCGGCCGAGGAGGGCCGCAGGCCTGGCCTGGACTCGGCGCGAAGCCGATCCGCAAGATTGACAAGGGCATAGGGCGAACGCCCTTCAAACAGCACCGTGGATTGGCTATAGAAATGCAGGGTGGGTTTGATCAGACCCACCATCGCCAGGGGCTCCCCAGCAGAACGCTCTGCCCGGGCGATCGCCGCCAGCTGGCGGATCGGAGCACCCCGCAGCTGATCGCCGATCTGCCAAACGGGTAACAACACCAGGGGCACCAGCAGGAGCAGGGCGGTCTGGCTCTGAAGCAGGCGCGCCGTCGGGCGATTGGTGGCCAAGCCGCTCAGCAGCAGGGCGGCCGCCAGAGTGACGGCGGCTCCCAGGTTCAGCCAAGGACGGCGCCCCACGGCCGCCGCAAGACCCGGCAGGGTGGGGTCGTTGATGAGGGGCAGCCACTGAGGCGCAAGGGCCAGGGCGGCACTGACCAGCACGAGTAGAGCCGATGAAGCGGTCATGGCCTGGCGCAGCCCTCGTTGCCCCAGGGGCACTTGGGCCGCCCCGAAGCCAGGCTCCCTGGCGGTGGAGGGGGCCAGGGCGACGAGAAGGGCTGCGGCCGGCGTCGCCACCAGCCAGTAGCTGGGCAGCTTGGTGGCAGAAAGGGAAAAGAAGAGCAGCACGGCCAGAAGCCAGGCGGCGGCAAACCGACCAAGGGAAAAGGGCTCGGCCAGGGGGGTGCGGACCTCACGCAGAACGCGCCGCAAACTCAACAGCAGCAGGGGCGTGAAGGGAAGACTGGCCAGCAGCAGAACGAGAAAAAAATACCAAGGGCCTTGATGGTGGTTGTTCACCACCCGGGAGAAACGCTGCAGGTTGTGGTAACCAAAAAAACTGTCCCAGTAGGGCTTCCCCTCCCTCAGCAAAGCAAGCACAAACCAGGGGGCGGCAAGCACCAAGGTGAGAGCGAAACCTGGACAAGGGCGCAGCCGCCGCAGCAGCCGATCAGCATCCGCGCCAAGCAGCCAAAACAGAACGAGGCTGAGGGCGAACAGGACAATCGCCACAGGTCCCTTGCTGAGCACGGCCAGCGCCAGCACAGTCCAGCAGGGCCACCATGGACCCCGCTGAGCCGCAAAGGTGCGCCACGCCAACAGCAAGCTGAGGGCAAGGGTGGCGGTGAAGAGGGCATCGCTCACCTCAGTCCGACCCCACACCAGCATCAGCGGACCCAGGGCAAAAGCCAGGGCAGCATTGATGGCGGTGGCAAATCGACCCAATCCGGCCGCGGGGGGGCCGTCGCCTGCCAGGCCAGACGGAGGCCAGCGCAGGAGGGTGTCGCCCAGGGCCACCATCGTGGCCATGCTGGCCAGAGCAGAGGGCAGCCTGGCAGCCCAGCTGCCAAGGGGATCCCACTGATCGGAACCGGGAAGG
>JAPLIE010000079.1 GCA_026389265.1 Cyanobacteriota bacterium
CCCATGCCCGATCTCGCCCTGCCACCCCTGCCCCAGCCTCCCGCCGAGGCCACGATCGCGGCCCTTGCCGCCGAGCTGGAGGCGGTTGAGCCGGACCTGGTGCTGCATCGCTCGATCGAGGAGCGCACGCGCCTCTCCCGGGATTTCCACGACTACTCGCCGGTGCTCACCCCCCTGCTGGCGGGGAAGATTGCCCAGCTGGCCGCCGTTGCCAGCACGGTGGAGCAGGTGATCGCAGTGGCGGCAGCCTGCGCCCGCCATGGCGTGCCCCTCACCCTGCGGGGGGCGGGCACCGGTAACTACGGCCAGTGCGTGCCCCTGGCCGGGGGCGTGGTGCTCGATCTCACCGGCCTCAACCGGGTGCGGCGGATCGATCCGTCCAGCGGCGTGCTGGAGGCGGAGGCGGGCTGCCGCCTGGCTGAACTCGATGGCGCCCTCGCCCCCCATGGCCGGGCGCTGCGGATGGCGCCCAGCACCTGGCGCAGCGCCACCCTGGGCGGCTTCATTGCCGGTGGATCGGGGGGCATCGGTTCGGTGCGCTGGGGCTTCCTGCGCGATCCCGGCAACCTCCTGGCCCTGGAGGTGGTGACGGTGGAACCCCAGCCGCGGCTGCTGACGCTGGAGGGCGGAGCCGCCCAGCCGCTCAACCACGCCTACGGCACCAACGGCATCCTCACGGCGGTCACGGTGGCCACCGCTCCTGCCGTGGCCTGGCAGCAGGTGGTGGTGGATTTCCCCGACTGGTGGGCTGCCCTTGAGGTGGCCCGCACGCTCCCTGGCACCGCCCTGGAGCTCGACGACCTCACCCTGCTGCAGGCGCCTCTGGCGGCTGGGATGCCCTGGACGCAGGGCTGCCCGGCGCCCGCTGCCGGCCAGCACCGGCTGCTGCTGCTGGCCGCCCCCGACACCCTGTCGCTGCTGCCGGCCTGGCTGGCGGAACGGGGTGGCACGCTGAGCTGGCAGCAGCCTCAGGGCTCCAGCCGGGGGGGCACGCTGCGGGAACTCACCTGGAACCACACCACCCTGCACTGGCGGGCCCGCCACAAGGGATGGACCTATCTGCAGCTGACGCTGCCGGTGCCCGAGCGTCCCCTGCTGGAGGCGGTGGCCGAGCGCTGGGGGGAGAGGGTTCTCTGGCACCTCGAAGGCGTGCGGCAGGGGGGCAGCGCCCGACTGTCGGCCCTGCCGGTGGTGCAGCTGGGCAATGCTGCGGAGCTAGCCGAACTGATCAACTTCTGCCGCGATCACGGCGCCGGCATTGCCGATCCCCACGTGCTCAGCGTGGAGGATGGCGGTTCCGGTGTGGTGGATCCCAACCAGGTGGCGGCCAAGGCAGCCCATGATCCGGCCGGCCTGCTCAATCCCGGCAAGCTGCGGGGCTGGGTGGGGCCGGGTTGAGCGGTTGGGGTGATGCGGCTGGGGTGAGAGTTTGCGTTGAGCGCCAGCAAAAACATCTGCATAGTCGGAGCCGCCCAAGATACTTGGAGAAGTGCATCTCACCAAAAGACAGCAGCCATGGAAGCGGCTGTCGTCCGGTGCCTCCGGAGGGCTGGCGGGATAGGCGGACAGGTGGCGAGGGCTGGAGGTCTTCTGGGTGTCGGCCCAAATGCTATTCCATGGGGTCGGAGTTTAAGTCTAATTTACAGCACTTTTCGCCGCTTACTTGTTTATTCTTGCAGATAACCTGTGTCCAACTGCTCTAAGGCCCTTGTTCTCCAGCATAGATATGCAATAATTGGTGGACTAATCATATCGCTGCATCGCAAAAGCCAGGAGATCTGAAGTTCACTTGTGCTAAGAAGTCAAAGCTCCACTAGGCGTCAATTATGCTTGCTAAGCATGTTTGCATACGGGCAATAATGTAATCGCGCGTCCTCCTTTATGGACCAATGGATGTCACCAGTCCGCCAGATTTCCGGTAAAGAAGTCGAAAAGTATCAAAGAAGCTATTGAGCTCTGCCTCGAAGTTCAGAGAGGTGATTTTGAGCAACTTGATTTTGTAGGCGTTCAGAGGGTTACGGTGTAAATGTGTCGAAGTACTCATCTGTTACAGGTAAAGCCCTGATATCGGCACTTAAGAGGGCTGGCTTTCTTGTCCAGAGAGTAAAGGGAAGTCATCATTTTGTTCGGCATCCAGATGGGAGGACAACCGTAGTGCCAGTGCATTCCGGTGAATCAATTGGACCTGGGTTGCTGGCGAAGATCCTGCGGGA
>JAPLIE010000104.1 GCA_026389265.1 Cyanobacteriota bacterium
CCACGCACGAGGACGGTGACGTAGCCGCCGCCCACGAATTCGCGACCGATCAGGCGAACTTCAGCGGCCTTGGTCATGGCGTCAGCCGCTTCAATTGCGGGAACCAGACCGCGGGTCTCGATCATGCCGAGGGCAATGCCCTGAACCGTGTCAGCCATGGGGAAGGAAAGGGTGGGTGGATTGGAAGGGGGTGTGATGGCACCACCACCGCGACGGGTGGCCGGGTTGGTGGTGCGTGCGGGAGTAGAAGTCCGCGCCCGGGACGGGATCGAACCGCTGGCTGGAGTTGAGCCGCTGCTTCGGCTGGCCGATCTCCGGGTCGTTGACGCGGCCTTGGCCGCGGCAGGCTTCCGGGTTGCCGCAGCTGCCTTGGCCGCAGCCGGTCTGGTGTTTGTGGAGGCAAGAGACTCCGCAGACGCGGGCAGGACCCGAGGAGTGGAAACGGCCGTGGGCACCACAAGCGCTGGAACAGCGTCAGGGGTGGCCGGCGCCGGGGTAGGGGCGCTGGCGGACGGAGTGGTCAGCGGGTCGGCAGTCGCAGCCTCGAGCTGTTCAGCGGCTGCTCCATAAGAGCCGATCAGGACGGCACCCTCATCCGCTTGGGGATTGGCACTGGGCCGGGCCACCGGGCGGGACGAGGAGCGATTCGTGCGGGTGGCCATGGCGGAAGAAGCGAGGGGGAGGATGCGAAATGGGCGTAGCGTTGGGGGAGACTGAGCCGCCCTACAGAACAATTCAGAGCGGGAGCGGGGGATTCAGCCATCCGGTTCCCAGAAATCGATGATGCCGCCGATAGTGAGATCGGTATGCACCTCGGGATTACCGCAGGCGAAGCGGGCGGCCGAGCCGCTGGCGGTGAACACCCAGTTGCCCACGGCGGCACCCACCGGATCCACCGCCACGCTGAGCTTGCCCTTGGAAGTGCGGAGTACACGCAGGTTCATGTGTGCCAGACCAGGCACCCGCTGGGTGCATACCAAAGAACCAGCCACCTGCATGATCTCCATCAGATCTTGCCTCCGCCATTGGAGCCCGGAGCGGGAGACTGGGAGGCGGAGTTGGGAGCCGCTGGCTGGTTCGAAGGGGCGATCTCGGTCTTTGCTGCCGAATCCGTGGTGGCGATGGTTTCGGACCTGACGGGTGCCTTGCCGGCGTCAGGATCCCAGTGGTCGATGATCCCGACGATGGTCAGATCACTGGGATAAGACTTGCTGCCGGCGGCTTCACGGGCGGCGGAGCTGCCGACGCAGATCACCCAGTCGCCGGGAATGCAGCCCACCGCGTCAACAGCAACCTTCTGAGTGCTGCCATCAAGCACCACCTGAAGGTGTTTGTGCTCAAAATCAGGGATGCGATTCGTGGAGACCAGCGGCTTCACCACTTTGCAGATCAGCATCTCAGTGCCCTCCCCCGGTCTCAAAGGTGATCGACGACCCTACCGCTTCGGCGGGGGCATGGCGGTCCTGGTCGTGCACGGTGAGCAGGGCATGAATGAGTCCTTCAGCGAAGAGTTCGCTGTAGCGCTGACGCATCGCCTCCAACACCCGTTCGCCGTGGCGTACGGCGCGGTCGCGGGCGCCGGGCACCTTGCCGCTGTAGTCGAAGCGCACCACCACCGGCACCGGCAGACCCCGAGACACATTGAGCCCCTTAAAGATCTTCACCCCTACATCCAGATCAGGAGCGCCTTCCTCCACGGTGTCCATGTAGGCGAAGTAGGTAAGATTGCGCAGGTGAATCTCCTTGAAGCCGATGCCCACGCCGATGAAACGTTCGGCATGGCCCGCATCGGCGTAATGGCCGCCGTGGTATTCACGCACGTAATCGAGCTGGGAGATGTTGTTCTCAATCAGGCGACAGATCAGCTTGACCATGCCGGGATCCGGGCTGGCGGCAGCCGCCTGTTCCACCATCGCCTGGAGGCGGGCTCGGCCCTCGGCAGCACCGAGGTGCCGGGTGGCCTCGTACACCTCTCGGGCGTCGAGCCAGCGCTCCAGGTTGGTACTGCCGTCAAGCCCAGGCACATGGACCCGGATCGCGTCGGTGTCGGTGTCGATGCCGATCAGGAGGAGGTCCACGGAGGCGCCGCAGCAGAAGCTGTTCTCCACCGCCTGCTGGAAGTCCTGCAGCCGCCTGGCACCACAGGAGGCAGCGAGGGCGTCGTCGCTGCCGTGGGCAGCGCATCCTTCATGGGCCGGATCCAGGGAACTGAAGTGGTAGAGCACCACCTTCAGGTAACGGGTGTCGGCGTGGGCGGGGTTGGGCAGTGCTTCGCGGTAACGGCGATGCTCGGTCTTCACCCAGCGGTTCACCGTGTTCTCCACATCGAACAGGGCACCGGCATGGGGACGACGACGCACGGCGCTGTAAGGGATCCGCAGGGCATAGGCGATGGCATGGGCCAGGCGGCCATCGGCGCAGGGGGTGATGTCGAGCAGATGGAAGCCGCACTCCAGCAGGAAAATTTCAAACGTCTGGGCGGCCTCGCTGCCCCGTTGGCCCTCGAGAGGATCCTGTTGAAAGAAGAAAGCGCTGGTCTGCTCGTAGGTCTCGAACACGCACCAAGCGAACAGGGTGCGCATGTCGAGCTGGGTCACCCAGGCCCTCTCCAGGATCGGCAGGGGAAGCTCATAACCCAGCTCAGCGCGGGCGAGCTGCTGGGCCCGGGCCACGAAATCATCCTCGTGCTGCAGGGCGGAGAGCTGCTTGAGCACCGGCACGATCCGGTCGAAGGCTTGCTTCACCCTGTTGTCATAGGACTGAAGCCGGGCGTTGGTGCGTCCATCGCTGAGGGGATGAAGACCAGCCGTCGTCCTTCCCCTGAGGCCAACGCGCACCACCGGAGCGGAGGCGGACTGAAGCGGAGCGGAAGCGGCCGCCGTCGGGGTGGCCTCCAGACCATCACCCCGCACGCTGGCCAGCCGATCGCGCAGGCCAGAGGCATCACCGATGGGACGGCGCCGGGGTGCGCTCGGGGCCAGAGAGCGGCTGGAGATGGCCGGACGGCGGGGCATCGTGCGCTCAGCCTCGGGCCCCGCCCGACACCGTGATCAGGGAACCGGCGACGGTGTTGCCGCTGGAACCGGTGATCCGGCTGACGGGTTCAGGCACATCCTCATTGCGCTTCGGCAGTTGGCCGGGCATCTCCCTAAGGCCGCCACGGCGGCTGGGGTTGCGACGGCGGGCCGACACCCCCTCGGTTCCGGTGACCCGGTCACCACGATCCCAGTCGTCACCAGTGATCCGTAGACCGGAACCCTCTCCGGTGACCCGGGAGACAGGGAGGGCTGTCGCTGCGGCTGCAGGGGCCTGAGCGGGAACCAGCACCGGCTGACTGGGACGGCGATCGAAGCGGAACTGCTCCGTACCGGTCACCATGTCAGCCGCCAGGTCAAAAGGGCCGGTAATCCTCCCGCCGAACTCGTAGCTGCTACCGGTCACAGCGCCCTTTTTTTCGCGCTGCACCTGGGCCACCCGCGCCGGTGACTGCACGCTGAACTGCTGCCAGGGCGCAGCCTCCAAGGGCTGGGGAAAGTCGGCATCGGAGACCGAGGCGGCGCCGCAGGCTTCAATGCGTTGGTCTGCTCCCACGTAGGGGGTGCCGGACACATCGCCGCAGGCGCCCCGCTCGGCGCCGGTCATCACACCACCGATACCGGGCTGGATGCCGGACATCACCGAACCCATTCGCATCGGAGTGCGCTGGCGCACGGCGGCCACCTGGCTGGTGGAGCACCAATTGCCAGCCTCCTCAAGGCCGGCGTAGGGGGTGCCAGTCACCACCTTGCAGGTGCCGGGCTCATCACCGGTCACGTTCTCGGAGCGGCCGGTGCGGGTGCCGCTCACCACCAGGTTGCGGTTAGTCACACTGAAACCCACCTTGGCGGCTTCCGGGGCGGGCCGGGCTTCGCAGAAACGGTCGTACTGCTGGCTCCCAACGTATTCGTCGCCCGTGACCAAGCGGCAGCTGCCGGGTTCATCGCCGGTCACCTGGTCGCTGCGGCCCACGTGGGTGCCGGTGATGCCGGTGCCGCGCAGGGTTTGCAGGCTGGCCACCTTCACAGGGCTGCGGCCGCCCAGATCAGAGTGATCATTCACGTATTGGTCGCCGGTGAGCTGGCGGGCCGACCCAGCCTCGTTGCCGGTGACCTTCTCGGAGCGGCCCACCATCACGCCAGAAACCTGCCGACCTGCGGTGGTGGTGGTCTGGCCCACCTTGCGGGGGTTGGGGGAACTAATGCCGCAGTAAGCGGCATCCTGGTTGGCCGACACGTATTCGGTGCCAGTCACGAGCTTGCAGGTGCCGGGCTCGTCGCCGGTCACCTTCTCGGAGCGGCCCACCTCATTGCCGGTCACCCGGTTGCCGTGGCTGGTGGCGCTGACGCGCACCTTGGCGGGCTGGCGGCTGGGTGCTTCGGACTGGCAGAAGGTCTGGAACACCTCGGAACCGAGGTACTCAGTGCCGGTGATCGTGCGGCAGGTGGCCGATTCGTTGCCGGTGGTCTTCACTGAACGGTTGGCCTGGGTGCCGGTCACGAGCTGACCGGAGAGGGTTTCACTCACACCCACCTTCAGGCTGGCCTGAGCGTCGGCGGCGGCGGCCTGTCTGGCGCCGTTGCGGTTGGGGCCACTGGGGCGGGTGCCGCCGCTGCGGCTGCTACCGGCGGAGCCCACCTTGCACTTCAGCTCACGCAGCTTCTGGGCCAGTTCCCGGCTGCTCATATCAGGGTTGCCCTGGCGCGCCACACTGGCGGCGCTGGTGCCATTGGGGGTGCTGGCCGACTTGCCGCGCTTGGAGAGAGCCTCGCGACGGGCCAGGACCAGGGCACGGCTGGGGTTGTTCACGGCAGCCCGCTTGGCGGTGGCGGCACGGCGTTCGGAACCGGGAGAAGCGGCCGATGGGCGGGAGGGCGCGGAAAGGGAGGGCAGGCTGGCCCGACTGCTGCGGCTGCTGGCGGTGGTGATGTCTTCCCGCTCCTGGCACTTGCACTTGTGCTCGGGATCCTTGGCGGCAGCTGCGGGAGCCGGGGCGGCGTGGGCCAGGTCAGTGCGGGTGCGGTCCTTGGAGGCATCGGCGCGCTTGCCGCGGCGGGAGAGGGCCTCACGGCGGGCCAACACCAGATCGCGGCTGGGGTTGGGCACGGGGCGGGCGGCGCTGCTGCGATCGGGGGAAGGGCTGCCGAGGGCGGCTACGGAAGGACGGCTGCGGGATGCCGTGGCCACGGAGCTCACCGGAGCCGCCGCGGTGGGGGCTGCCGGTGGTGTCACCGTTCGGGCCGGCAGGGCATCGGCGGCTGTCCGCACTCGGCCAGGGGCCGAGTTGTAGCGGCCAGCAGATTTCTTACCGCCTTCGGTGAGGGCTTTGCGGCGCTCTAGGGCTGCTTGACGACTCGATGTGCTGGCCATAACCGCCCGGGTAAAGGGTTTGTCGACGTCGGAGACGTCAGGAGTGAAAGGGAAAGACCCCTGTGGAGTCGTGGGAAGTGGGTGAGATGGAAAGAAGTCAACCAATCTCTGACGAGATCTCTTCCAAAACTATCCAAAAGTCTTGAACCTGTTGATCAAATCGCCAGGGACAAGGTGCGGTTCCGCCGCAGGCGGAACCGCTAGCCGCGCATCAGCGGCCTTCGAACACCACGAAGCAGGCACCCTGGCTCTGGGTGTAGGCGTCGTAGCCCACCAAACGCACGTGGTGGTCGGGGTAGGCGCGGTGGGCAGCCTCGAGTTCGCTCACGATCACACCAAGATCCTTCTCACCGAAGAAGGGCAGCTTCCAATACGACCAGTAGGTCGCCATGGAGCGGCTGGGGTGCACATGCTCGATCAGGGGACTCCAACCCTGGGCGATGATGTAGGCGATTTGGTCGTAGATCTCGTCTTGGGTGAAGGGCGGCAAGAAGCCGAACGTCTCCAGGGTGGCGACTGTTTGGTAGTCACCCACGGTGCTCTTGAAGGGCATGGGGATCCTTGGGATGAAGGGTGATGGGCAGTGCTATCAACGACCGCCACCGGGGAAAAGGAACTGAAAATGCTCCTTTTCCGCTGGTCAGCGGCGATTGATCGTTCAGACGTCAAGTTTGTCGACGGTGTCGAACTCGAACTTGATTTCCTTCCAGGTTTCCAGGGCGATCGCCAGCTCGGGGCTGTGCTTGGCGGCTTCCGTGAGGATGTCGCGGCCTTCGCGTTCGATTTCACGACCGGCGTTGCGAGCCTTCACGCAGGCTTCCAAGGCCACCCGGTTGGCAGCGGCGCCGGCAGCCGAACCCCAGGGGTGGCCGTGGGTGCCACCACCGAACTGGAGCACGGAGTCGTCGCCGAAGATCGCCACGAGAGCAGGCATGTGCCACACGTGGATACCGCCGGAGGCCACGGCAAACACGCCGCCCATTGAACCCCAGTCCTGATCGAAGAAGTTGCCGCGGGTGCGGTCTTCGGGGACGAAGGATTCACGCAGCTGATCGATGTAGCCGAGGGTGGTCTGGCGATCCCCTTCGAGCTTGCCCACCACGGTGCCGGTGTGCAGTTGGTCACCCCCGGAGAGGCGCAGGCACTTGGCCAGCACCCGGAAGTGGATGCCGTGCTTGGGATGGCGGTCGATCACCGCGTGCATGGCGCGGTGGATGTGGAGCAGCATGCCGTTCTTGCGGCACCACTTGGCCAGACCGGTGTTGGCGGTGAAACCACCGGTGATGTAGTCGTGCATGATGATCGGCTGACCCAGTTCCTTGGCGAACTCGGCACGCTCGTACATCTCTTCGGGGGTGTTGGCGGTGCAGTTGAGGTAGTGCCCCTTCTTCTCGCCGGTTTCCTCTTGGGACGAACGCACGGCTTCAGCAACGAACTCAAACCGGTTCTGCCAGCGCTGGAAGGGCTGGGAGTTGATGTTTTCGTCGTCCTTGGTGAAGTCGAGACCGCCGCGCAGGCACTCGTAAACAACCCGACCGTAGTTTTTGCCGCTCAGGCCAAGCTTTGGCTTGATCGTGCAACCCAGCAGGGGACGGCCGTACTTATTCATGCGGTCGCGCTCGACCACGATGCCGTTCGGAGGACCCATGCAGGTCTTGATGAAGGCGATTGGGAAGCGAATGTCTTCGAGGCGCAGGTGGCGCAGGGCCTTGAAGCCAAACACGTTGCCGACCAGGGAAGTCAGCACGTTGGTGATCGAGCCTTCCTCAAACAGGTCGAGGGGGTAGGCGATGAAGGCATAGAAGGCTTCCTTGTCGCCAGGTACGTCTTCGATGCGATAACAACGGCCCTTGTAAAAGTCGAGGTCGGTGAGGAGCTCGGACCACACGGTGCACTTGAAGCAGGCCAGCAGGTCGGTGTCGAGGGGGACGTAATCAGGAGTCCAATAGGTGTCGCGGTACTCCTTGACCCCGGCGTCGTACTTCTTGCTCATGGGGATTCTCCGGTTGGGTCGTTAGGGATGAGGAAAGGGAAGCGCGTCAGACGCGGTCCGCTCAGTCCTTCGAGCCCAGGCCGAAACTGCTGTTCAGGGCAGGTTCCACTTCGCGGTGGGGGCGGGCGATGATGTGAGCTGCCACCAGGCCGTCGCCCACGCGCTCACAGGCGTCAGCACCGGCACGCACCGCAGCGTTCACGGCACCGGTTTCGCCACGCACGAGGACGGTGACGTAGCCGCCGCCCACGAATTCGCGACCGATCAGGCGAACTTCAGCGGCCTTGGTCATGGCGTCAGCCGCTTCAATTGCGGGAACCAGACCGCGGGTCTCGATCATGCCGAGGGCAATGCCCGTTGGTCCCTGTCCATCCCTGCCCCTTAGAAGGCCTCAGCCTCCGAAACGAAACCCACGCCTCCATAACGACGCAGCAGGGGCTTTACCGCCTCGCGGATTCCTTCTAGCAGCGAGGCTTCGATGAACACGATCACGTGGGCATTGGCACCAAAACTGCTGAAATCCATCGCCTCGGAGATCTCACCTCCTATGCCCATGCCGGTGACATGCCGCATCACCGAATAGCCCGGAGCCCCGGCCTTGAGCATGGCTTTGCAGACCTTTTCCACTTCCCGTTCATTGAGAAACAGATCAATGCGCTTCATGGTGTGCCCTCAGGCTTGGGGAAAGTTGAACGGAAACGAAGGCACTGTGGTGGGGAGATCAGGGTCGTTTTGGGCCCTGCTCAGCTGGCCGGGATGAAGCGCAGGACCAACGCCATGTACACAGGAATCCCCACTACCACATTGAAGGGGAACGTCACCCCCAGCGCGGTGGAGATGTAGAGGCTCGGATTGGCCTGGGGCACCGTCATCCGCATCGCCGCCGGCACGGCGATGTAGGAGGCGCTGGCACAGAGCACCATGAAGAGCAGGGCATCACCCTGATTCATGCCCAGCAAGCGGGCGATGCCGAGACCCACCAGGGCATGAACCAGGGGAGCCAGCACAGCGAAGCCGATCAGAAAGGCTCCAGCCTTGCGAAGGTCCTGCAGTCGCTGGGCGGCGACCAGGCCCATGTCGAGCAGGAAGAAACAGAGGGCCCCGTAGAAGAGTTTCTCCGTGAAGGGCTCCATCTTCTCCACCCCGGCTGGGCTAAACGCCGCCACGAGATAGCCGATCACCAGGCTGCCAATCAGCAGGAAGATCGAGCCATTCAGAAACGCCTCCCGCAGCAGCTCGCCCCAGCGCAGGCCTTGGCCCTCCTCGTTGTCGAGCCGTGCCTCGCCACGATCCGGATTGGTGGGGAGAACACCGGCTGTCACCCTAGCCAGCACCACACCGATCACAATCGCGGGGGATTCCATCAGGGCCAGGGCCGCCACCATGAAGCCGTCGAAGGGAACCTTGAGCACATTGAGAAAGCTCTGGGCCGTGATGAAGGTCACGGCACTGATCGAGCCATAGGAAGCCGCCACGGCGGCGGCGTTGTAGGAATCAAGTCGCGTCCGCAACACCAGGAAACTGGTAATCGGCACCAGCAGCGACATCAGCACAGCCGCCCCAATGGTGAGCAGCACCAGGCGGCCCAGGCCGCTATGGGCCAGCTCCACACCCCCGCGGAAGCCGATCGCCAGCAGTAGATAGAGCGAAAACAGCTTCGGCAGCGGGGAGGGGATCTCCAGGTCGGAGTCGAGCACCACGGCCAGAACCCCGAGGAAGAAGAACAGCACCGGTGCCGAAAGCAGGTTCTGCAGGACCAGACTCGACTGCATGGCTGGTTAGCCCGGAGGAGCAGGCAACTTAGGAAGAGGTGACAGCGCCACGGTCAGCGGTCCCACAAACTTCCGGCCACGGTCAACATCAAATCCGCTGCCCTGTTTAACGTCCCGCACGAGGCAGGTTCCCCAGGCGTTTGCCCGGGGGTGGAATGTTCAACCCGTCCTGCCTCACCCCTTCCGGCAACCCCCTCCCGCAGAATGGGGCCGTCAGTGCAGCGTCCCCGTGCTTCCGGATCCCCGCCGCACCGCCCCGCCCTTCCCGCAACCGACCCGGCTGGTTATCGCCAGTGGCAATCCCCACAAGGTGGCCGAGATCGCGGCGATGCTGGAGATGGTGGCGATTGAGGTGGTTCCCCAGCCGAAAGGCCTTGAGATCGAGGAAACCGGCAGCACCTACGCCGCCAACGCCCGTCTCAAGGCCGAAACCGTGGCCCGGCTCACCGGATGCTGGGCCCTTGCCGATGACTCGGGCCTGGAGGTGGATGCCCTCGGAGATCGGCCAGGTCTCTATTCAGCCCGCTATGCCCCCAGCGATCCGGAGAAGATCCAACGGCTCTTGCATGAACTCGGCGACAGCCTCTATCGGGGCGGCCGGTTTGTGAGCGCCATGGCCCTGGCCGATCCCCAGGGCACCACCCGCCTGGAGGGCTGCGGCATCTGCCACGGCACCATCCTGCGGGACCCCCAGGGCAACGGCGGCGGCTACGACCCGATCTTCTGGGTGCGCGAGGCGGGCTGCAGCTACGCCCAGATGGCGCCCCATCTCAAGAGCAAGCTCGGCAGCCGCGGCAAGGCCGCCCGGGAGCTGGCGCCGGGCTTATGCCAGCTGCTCGGCCTGGAGAGCTGAACCAGCCGTTCAATCCCGCGACGCAGCCACAAGGCCCCTGCCCGCCCTGGAGAGGCCGGCGCCGCACAAGGATCAACCGTTGATCTGGGCCACGGCTCGCATGGCGGCGGCGGCCGCCTCCTCCACATCCCCCTCCTTGCCGGCCAAGGTCAGGCGGCCGAAGGCACCCACGGCCTTCACATCCACCACGGTGATGCTGGAGGACTTCTCGGCCTCGTTGGCGGCGATCAGCACATAACCAGCTGGCTCGGTTTCAAGAATGAACATGCTCATGCCGGCCTGGATCATCGAGCCGCGACGGTTCAGACGGTTGATCAGCACCGCGTGGTCGGGGGTGATGGCGCGAATGATCTCCGTCCAGGTCACCTCGCAGCGGCTGCGGCGCTCGATGCTGCTGCCGATCGCCTCGAGCACCACCTCGCCGGAGTGGAGCACGTTGCTCTGGTCGCGGTGGTACATCGCGATCGAGCCGAAGGCCCGCTCCACCACCATCTGGCCAAGGCGCACCGTGCTGGCCTTCAGGGCGATATCGGTGACGCGGTGCACCGCCATGCCGGGCGACACCTCCAACCAGAGGCAGGCATCCCCTGGAATGGGAAGAAAGCCCTGGCTCACCGTGCCCATGTAGGCGGCCAGCTGGGGCTGCAGCGAATCAAGAAACACATAGGTGCGCAGTTCGATCGACTGCACATGGCTGCTTTGGCGGGAGATCCGCCTGCCCTCGCTGTCCGTGGTCACCACACAGCTGGCGCCGGAGGCGTCATTGGTGAGCGAGCTGCCCAGTCCCCCACCTCGGGAGGTTCCCATTTCCGTGCCCGTCACCAAGGGTCTGCTGCCCTGCAGGGACGTACGGCGGCGGCTGATGGCCCGGTCTTCGGCGGTCTGGGGGCGGAAGGTCGAATCCATCAAGCGCCTGGCGTGACCTCCTGAAGAGATGGGAAAGGGAATCTTCAGGCTCCGCTGGCGAACCCCCAGGGGCGGACCGCGGAGATCCCTGGGGCTCCATCGAAGAGCCCACGCCAGACCGATGGTCGAAACGTGGCACGATCTTACGCCGCTGCCGCCGCAAGCCCCTGACAGGGGAGGCTTTTTGGTGGCTCCAGGCACGTTCATTTGATCAGGGGTCGCTATCGCAGGCATCATTTCCGCCGATCGGTGCGCTGGTCACGCACACCACTCGCCTGCGGTTGCAGGACATCTCACCTGCGGTTCCAGGACATCTCGTGCGGATCGGCAACGACCAACCTGTGACCCTGCAAGAGAGGATCTTTCTGCAGAAGCTCGCCGACCATGACCCAAGCGTGGCGAGCTGGCTGCTCCAGACGCTGCGGCGGCGCCACCGCAGCGGCCCCGGCGATGGCCTGGATCGTTTCCTCGACGCCCTCAACCTCGGCCCCAGCGCGCCCGAAGAGACTTACCGGCCGGATGACGACATCGAGGGTTGGTTCGGTGGAGCACCGGGATGGCTGCGGCGCAGCTGACCCCCTTGCGAAGCCCCCTGGTACCGGTACCTTCCGGCCAATCGCTCCAAAGTTCCGATGGCCGCCAAGACCACTAGTGTCACAGCTGAGGCTGCCACTACTGAAGCCACCACCGCCGAACCGTTTCCTGGCAACGGAGCCCCGAACATGCCGGAGTGGATGGCCCAGGCCGTGCAACAGGGGGTGAAGCCCGAGCAAGCCCTCGCCTTCATCGGTCTGGGGCTGATGGGGAAATTAGCCGATGGCGGTAAGGAGCTTTCCTGGATCTGGAACGAAGACGATGATGGTGGCAGCGTTGATTGCACCGTGCTCCGACAACGGCTGGAGCTTGTTCAACTGGCCCTCCAGACCGGGGCACCGCTGAGCACCGCCGAGGTCACCCACCTGCTGGGAGCGCGACCTGGATCCGCAGTGGTGCAGCGGGGCGGCCTCACCGCCCGCCGCCTGAGCCGCAACGTCTGGAAGCTGAGCCGCAGCAGCGAGGATTCGGAGAAGGCCTCAACGACTAGCTTCGGTGAAGGTTTCCGGCGGCGACTCTGAGAGAGCGCGAGGCCCGAACCGGGCCAAGACGACCAGCCTCGTTCCCTGGCCGCCAAGGCGCACGGCCCAGCAGTGCAGAGTTGATGAGGGATGCAGCATAATGAAGGTGGAAAAATGAGATGGAAAAAGAAGATAAATAGTCAAGTTTTGATTAGGCGTTAGCCATTGATTCCCTAACGATTGATTCCGAGCAATCACGTCATTTGCGGGCTTCTGCAGCGACATCCTCATGCTGACTCTCGGTCCACCTCGCCGCCTAGGCCACGCGATCAAGACCCGATTCCGAAATCTTGTGAAGCAGCTCCACTGCGGTCCCGCCATTCTGGCTAGCCCTTAGTGGTTGAACGATCGGTCCCCGCCCGCATGGTCCTGAGTCCAACCACTTGGAGCGAACCCTTAGCCCAGCCGAGCCAGACCGAAGTGGCTCAGAACGAAGAGGCTCAGAGCACCGCAGCGGGGCCTGCAACGGGGCAACCGGAGATCCGGCGAGAAACCGGCCAGCGGGAGGTGTTCTGCGGCCTCACCTCGATCGTGTGGCTGCACCGCCGCATGCCGGATGCTTTCTTCCTGGTGGTGGGCTCCCGCACCTGCGCCCACCTGGTGCAGAGCGCCGCCGGCGTGATGATCTTCGCCGAACCCCGCTTCGGCACGGCGATCCTGGGGGAGCGGGACCTGGCCGGTCTGGCTGATGCCAATGAGGAGCTCGATCGCTTGGTGGGTGATCTGCTGGAGCGGCGCCCCGAGATCCGCACTCTGTTTCTGGTGGGCTCCTGCCCCAGCGAGGTGATCAAGCTCGATCTGGCCAAGGCAGCCGAGCGGCTCACCCACAGCCACCGCGGCCGGGTGCGGGTGCTCAATTACTCCGGCAGCGGCATCGAAACCACCTTCACCCAGGGGGAGGACCAGGCCCTGATGGCCCTGCTGCCCCTGATGCCCGCCAGCGATGAGGAGCAGCTGCTGATCGTGGGCACCCTGGCCGATGGCGTCGAAGACCGTTTCATGGCCCTGTTCGCCCGCATGGGCCTGCCGGTCGTGCGCAGCCTGCCGCCCCGCCGCTCCACCGAGTTGCCGCCGGTGGGCAAGGGCACCCGGGTGCTGCTGGCCCAGCCCTTCCTGAGCGCCACGGCCCGGGCCCTAGTGCATCGAGGCGCCCAGCTGATCGAAGCCCCCT
The DNA here is from genome assembly GCA_026389265.1 of Cyanobacteriota bacterium. Lineage (GTDB taxonomy): Bacteria > Cyanobacteriota > Cyanobacteriia > PCC-6307 > Cyanobiaceae > Cyanobium. Next base: position 13,217 of record JAPLIE010000104.1, read on the forward strand.
ATCCCTTCGGTGTGGAGGGCAGCGCTTCCTGGATGGCGGCGGCCGCGGCCGCCTTCGGAATCCCGGCCGAGGCCGTGGCGGCCGTGCTGGATCCCCTGGTGGAGCGCGGCCGCCGCGCCCTGGCGCCGCACCGGGAGCGGCTGGAGGGCAAACGTCTGTTCCTGCTGCCGGATTCCCAGATGGAGATCCCCCTGGCCCGCTTCCTGAGCCGCGAATGCGGCATGGAGCTGGTGGAGGTGGGCGTTCCCTATCTGGATCGCCAGCTGATGGCGGCCGAACTGGCCCTGCTGCCGGCCGGCACCCCCATCTGCGAAGGCCAGGATGTGGAGCTCCAGCTTGAGCGGGTGCGCAGCGAGCGCCCGGATCTGGTGGTCTGCGGCCTGGGCCTGGCCAATCCGCTCGAGGCCGAGGGCATCGCCACCAAGTGGTCGATCGAACTGGTGTTCAGCCCCATCCACGGCTGCGATCAGGCCGGTGATCTGGCCGAGCTGTTCGCCCGGCCGCTACACCGGCGAGGACTGCTGGCCTTCAGCTGATGCCGGCGCTGCCTTCCTCGGCGGCTATGCGATGTCCAGTCCAGACCCGAGCGATTGCCGGATAGGACCTTCGCCAGCCGTTTCCGACCTCGGCTCATGCCTTGAAGCTCCTGCGACCGCAGGGGCCCCACCCACAACCCCGTTTCAAACCTCGGCATCGGCCGACACCGCCCCCCCTCTCTCCTCCCCATGGAACTCACCCTCTGGACCTACGAAGGCCCGCCCCATGTGGGCGCCATGCGGATCGCCGCCTCAATGGAGGGGGTGCACTACGTGCTCCATGCCCCCCAGGGCGACACCTACGCCGACCTGCTGTTCACGATGATCGAGCGGCGGGGCCGCCGCCCACCCGTGACCTACACCACCTTCCAGGCCCGCGACCTGGGGGGCGACACCGCCGAGCTGGTGAAGCGCTCGATCGCCCAGGCGGTGGAGCGCTTCCAGCCCGAGGCCCTGCTGGTGGGGGAAAGCTGCACCGCCGAGCTGATCCAGGACCAGCCCGGTGCCCTGGCCATGGGCATGGGCTTTGGCGACCTGCCGATCGTGAGCCTCGAACTGCCGGCCTACTCCAAGAAGGAGAACTGGGGCGCGGCCGAAACCTTCTACCAGCTGGTGCGGAGCCTGCTGAAGAACCAGCTGCCGGCGCCGGGCACCCCGAAACCTTCACCGCAACGTTGGAAGGAAGAAGGCCGCCGACCGCGGGTGAACCTACTCGGCCCCACCCTGCTCGGATTCCGCTGCCGCGACGACGTGCGCGAGATCACCCGTCTGCTGGCCGAGCGGGGCGTCGATGTAGCGGTCACCGCGCCGCTGGGGGCCCGCCCGGACGATCTGATGCGCATTCCCACGGCCGACGCCAATGTCTGCCTTTACCCTGAGGTGGCTGCTTCGGTATGCAGCTGGCTGGAGCGCAGCTGCGGCATGGTCACGATCAAGACGGTGCCGATCGGCATCGCCGCCACCGAAGCCTTTCTGGCGGAGCTGGAGCAGATCCTGGGGCTGGAGCCTGAGGGAGGCGCAGGGGCTGGCAGCGCTGCGGCAGGTCTCGGCGAACGGGCCTCGCGGCTCCCCTGGTATTCCCGCTCGGTGGATTCCACCTACCTCACCGGCAAGCGCGTGTTCGTCTTCGGGGATGCCACCCATGCGGTGGCCGCCGCCAGGATCGCAAGCAAGGAGCTGGGATTTGAGGTGGTGGGGCTGGGCAGCTACAGCCGCGAGCAGGCCCGCGAGGTGCGGGCTGCCGCCAAGGAGCTGGGCCTCGAAGCGCTGATCACCGACGACTACTTGGCCGTGGAGCAGGCGATGACCGAGGCAGCGCCGGAGCTGGTGCTCGGCACCCAGATGGAGCGCCACAGTGCCAAGCGGCTCGGCATTCCCTGCGCCGTGATCAGCACACCGCTGCATGTGCAGGATGTGCCGGCCCGCTACTCCCCCCAGATGGGCTGGGAGGGGGCGAACGTGATCTTCGATGCCTGGGTTCACCCCTTGATGATGGGCCTGGAGGAACACCTGATCGGCATGTTCCGCCACGATTTCGAGTTTGTGGACGGCCACCGCAGCCACCTGGGCGATGGGGCACCGGTGGCGCCCCCGGCGGCGGAGCCTGTGCATGGGGCCGCAGCTGTGCAGATGGGGCCTTCGCGATCTGAGCCTGCCGCCACGGCCACCCTGCTGGCCGAGCCGGTGACCGAAACTGTGGCCGAGGTCGGTGTGGCAGCTGCCGGGGTACCCATCTGGACCCCCGACGGCGAAGCGGAACTTCACAAGATCCCTTTCTTCGTGCGGGGCAAGGTGAGGCGCAACACCGAAGCCTTCGCCACCGAGCGTGGGGTGGCCCGCATCGATGCCGAAACCCTCTACGACGCCAAGGCCCACTTCAGCCGCTGAGGCCCTAAGGGAACCGCCGGATCCCCTAGAGGGCCATCAGGCGCAAGGTTTCCAGTCCCAGGCCGCGCTTGGCCGTCAGCCACGCTGATGACCAAGCGGGGCAGAGGCTGAAAACAGGCCTCCAGGGATGCCGTCGCGGCTTCGTGGTCGCGGCTCATGGCCGCTGATCCGACCACCCCATCCACTGGCAGCGCCTGCCCGGGCCCTGATGAGCCAGCCGGCCAAGCATGTTTCGCTTTGCACGGACCCCCTGCAGCCCCCGGTCGCTTGTCCTTAGATGGAACGATCGCCGTTGCTGCGGCCCGCCTTACCCCATGACCACCACACTCACCCCTCCCTCCACCACCGGTAGCGTCGCGCGCCGCGAAGACGGAGAAGGCAGCCTGCAGGTGCATCAGGACGCTGCGATGGCCATCGAGGAGGGCGCCCTGGTGATCGCCGTCTACGGCAAGGGCGGCATCGGCAAATCCACCACCTCCTCCAACCTCTCGGCTGCCTTCTCCAAGCTGGGCAAGCGGGTGCTGCAGATCGGCTGCGATCCCAAGCATGATTCCACCTTCACCCTCACCAAGAAGATGGTGCCCACGGTGATCGACATCCTCGAAACCGTGGACTTCCACACCGAAGAACTGCGCCCCGAAGATTTCGTGTTCGAGGGCTACAACGGCGTCATGTGCGTGGAATCGGGCGGCCCGCCGGCCGGCACCGGCTGCGGCGGCTACGTGACGGGCCAGACGGTGAAGCTGCTCAAGGAGCACCACCTGCTCGAAGACACCGACGTGGTGATCTTCGATGTGCTGGGTGATGTGGTGTGCGGTGGCTTCGCTGCTCCCCTGCAGCACGCCCACTACTGCCTGATCGTGACCGCCAACGATTTCGATTCGATCTTCGCCATGAATCGAATCATGCAGGCCATCAACGCCAAGGCCAAGAACTACAAGGTGCGTCTCGGCGGCGTGATCGCCAACCGCTCCAAGGACACCGATCAAATCGACAAGTTCAACGAGCGCACCGGCCTGCGCACCATGGCCCACTTTCGCGACGTCGACGCCATCCGCCGCTCGCGTCTTAAGAAGTGCACCATCTTCGAAATGGAAGCCAGCCCTGAGGTGGAACAGGTGCAGCAGGAATATCTCCATCTGGCCCGCACCATGCTCGAAGATGTGAAGCCCCTGGAGGCCGAATCGCTCAAGGATCGCGAGATCTTCGACCTGCTGGGCTTCGATTGATCGATGGGGCGGCCCGCCTGTTGAATCGGGCCGATCCATCCGAGCAAGTGATCAGCAAAGGCAACTCCAGGCTCTAATCGGGGGAATCGGCCGAGGCATGACATCGGGAGCCTCACACCTGATTGGTGTTGAAGGTGTCGCACTGGTTCATGTCACCACTTTGCAGGCCCTTGGTGAACCAGCGCTGCCGCTGGGCCGAGCTGCCGTGGGTGAAGCTATCTGGCCGCACCCGGCCGGTGCTCTGGCGC
>JAPLIE010000005.1 GCA_026389265.1 Cyanobacteriota bacterium
CCAGCGATCGCCACGGGCGACTTCGGGTAGGGGCACCGGCACGCCCCGGATCGCTGCCGGTACCGGTGCCAGGGGACCCACCAAGGCACCGGGCTCGGCGGGATAGACCTCCGCCTCCCGTTGCCGCAGCCATTCCACGAGGGCGTAGCAGCGGCGGCTGGGCACCAGTTCCAGCTGGAGCGACTCAGCAGCCCGCTGCACCATCGTGCGCATCGATCCCCTCCAGCAGCGCAGGCGTCGCGGCCGGCCGAAGCCCTGACTCCGGGCTTCGGCCAAGGCCGATTCGATCGCCTCTCGGAGCCAGAGGGAATTGACACTGGTGGCCGGACAGACCCTCACCCAGCGGAAAGTCGCCGGGGTCGTGCCGTTGGCGGCTGGGGGCGGGGTGGAGCAGATCAGCAGCTCCCACCGCTTGCGACCATCCGCCTCAAGCACGGGCCTGGAATAGAAATCAAGCTCCCAGTCAGGCTGCCCGCCTGGGGCATCAGCCACGCTGGCCGCCCCGGGGCCGGCTGATCCGGGACCGGGGGCTTCCGGCTGTTCGGCATTCATGCTGCTGCGGTTCCCGGCACGGCGTTCATCCCAGGGTTGTGGCCCTCTTGTTTCATCCCGCCTCCTGTTCTTTTTGGCGCAGCAGCGAGCGGGCCCTGTTGGCCCGGTCGGTGGCTTCGGCCATCACGGTGGCCTTGGCGATCAACAGCTCACCGGGTTGTCCCTCCAGCAGGGCCGTGTTGAGGGCGATGCGCCCCCGGCCCGGATCCAGTTGGGTGATCAGGGCCTTGAGCCGCTCCCCGGGTTCGAAGGCCTCGCGCAAATCCCGCAGGACGCCGCCGGTGATTGAGCTGTGGTGGAGCAGGCCACTCACGCCGCCCAAGTCCACGAAGAAGCCATAGGGCTTGACCGCGGCCACCTGACCCTCCACGAGTTGGCCCACCTCCAGTTCCCCGAAGCGGGCCGCCGTGGCCGCCTTGCGTTCGGAGAGCACCAGCTTGCGGGTCTCTGGGTTGACCTCCAGGAAGCTCACTCCAAGGGTCTTGCCCACGAGGGCTTCGTGGTTCTCCCCATCCTGGAGTTGGGAGCGGGGGATGAAGCCCCGCAGACCTTCCAGGTCACAGGTCACCCCGCCACGGTTGAAGCCGGTGATCAGGACCTGCGCCACCTTGCCGTCCTTTTCGAGCTGGCGCACCTTTTCCCAGCTCTGGCGCAGGGCCAGCGCCCGGGCGCTGATGGTCACCATGCCGTCGGCGTTCTGCTCGCGTGTCACGAGCACTTCGACCCGCAGACCCTTCGGGAAGCGTTCCTTGAGGTTCGTGATCACCCCCAAGCCAGCCTCCTGCTTGGGCATGAATCCCGGCGCCTTGCCGCCGATATCCACATACACCCCGTCGCTCTCCACGCCCACCACGGTGCCGCTCACCACCTCACCGGTGGTGCCAACGATCTCGTTCTCGTCGAGGGCGGCGAGGAAGGCTTCCTCATCGAAATCGAAATCGTCCACGGTGCGGCTCACCGCAGCCTGATTTGCAGCAGGAGCCGCCTTGCGCTCGATGCCGGGGCGGCCCCGGCCGGGCTCCGGCCCAAGCAAGTCGGCCATCGTCATGCCTTCGAGGGCTCCGAGATCGAAGAGCTCGTCATCGGAGCGGCGCGGGGCCGCTTGTTCGGCCGAGGCGGGCGTCGGGGGAGCCGGCCTGCTGGGCGCCTGCGGCCCAACCGAAGCGGGGGAGGCGGCGGCGTGCAAGGCCAGTTCGGCGGGCGGTGCTTCGGGCGGTGCTGTCTCCTCCTTGCGGATCAACATCACCTGGGGTGGTTTGCGGGGTGGGTTGGCCGCCTGCCCGCCGGGCCGTTGGGCAGGGGGCCGGGGTTGACGCGGCGGGGGGGTGCCGGTGCCAGATCCGGCCATGAACCTCAGCGTTCTGCGATCCCACACTGTAGGGACTCCCCCCTGGAGCAACAGTCGGGTGCACTCCGTTCCCGTTGCGTGCAAGGCCACCATCCGAGTCCCGTCATGGCATCAGCCCCTTCGATTCCTCCGGACCCGGTGCGGCGGCGCCTGTTCAGTGAGCTCAGCTGGCCCGAGGTGGCGGAGGGGGCAGCCAGGACCGGCAGCACGGTGGTCTGGCCCTTCGGGGCGATCGAGCAGCACGGTCCCCATCTGCCCCTCAGCACCGATGCTCTTTTCGCCGAGCGGGTCTGCACGGCCGTGCTGGAGAGGCTTCCCCACGATCTGCCCATTTGGCAGCTGCCCACCCAGAGCCTCGGTTTCTCCCAAGAACACCGCGGCTTTGCCGGCACCCTCAGCCTGCCGCCAGAGCTGCTCCTGGGCCTGGTGGTCGCGGTGGGCAGCGACTTGGCGGCGGCGGGTTTCCAGCGGCTGGTGCTCCTCAATGGCCATGGCGGCCAGATCGCCCTGCTGGAGGTGGCGGCCCGCCAGCTCCATGCGGCTCGGCCGGACCTGGCGGTGCTGCCCTGTTTCCTTTGGCGTGGGCCGGAAGGGATCGCCCAGCGGATTCCCGAACCGGAACGTCAGCGGGGGTTGCATGCGGGTCTGGCTGAAACCAGCCTGATGCTTCACCTGGCGGAGGAACTGGTCGGTCCTGGGCGTCAGGCGGACGGCCCCCTCCAGGAGCCACCGGAGGGCTGGAGCCTGGAGGGCCAGGCCCCCTGTGCCTGGCTGACCCGTGAGCTCAGCAGCTCTGGCGTGATCGGTGATCCCGCCGGCGCCTCCGCCGAGCTGGGCCAAGCGCTCTTCGAGGCGTTGGTGGAGGGATGGCGGCGCCGGTTGGAATCCCTGCTGAACAGCGACTGGCCTTCAGGAACCCAACGAGGTTGATTACAGTCTGGGGCTAAGTGCGCGAAAGGCCCTCCATGGCGGTTTCCCTGTCGGATCTGTCCCCAAATCCCTCCCCCTCGATCGGGCTAGGCAGCGGGGTCGACGCACCGGCCGAAGCCGTTCTGCCCGATTTCACCAGCGAAAGCTACAAGGACGCCTACAGCCGCATCAATGCCATCGTGATCGAGGGCGAACAGGAAGCCCACGACAACTACCTTTCCCTGGCCACCCTGCTGCCCGATCAGGCCGACGAACTGGCCCGGCTGGCCCGGATGGAAATGAAGCACAAAAAGGGCTTCACCGCTTGTGCTGCCAATCTTGGCGTTGAGGCCGACATGCCGTTTGCCCGCGTCTTTTTCTCGCCGCTCCGCGACAATTTCCAGCAAGCTCTCTCCGAAGGAAAACTGGTCACCTGCCTGTTGATTCAATCGATCCTGATTGAGGCCTTTGCCATCGCGGCTTATCACATCTATATCCCGGTGGCCGACCCTTTCGCCCGTAAAATCACCGAGGGTGTGGTGCAGGACGAATACACCCACCTCAACTACGGCCAGGAGTGGCTCAAAGCCAACCTCGAGGCGGCCCGCCTGGAGCTCGAGGAGGCCAACCGCGCCAATCTTCCCCATGTCAGGCGGATGCTTGAGCAGGTGGCCGACGACGCCGGCGTGCTCCACATGGAGAAGGAGGACTTGATGGCCGACTTCATGACCTCCTATCAGGAGGTGCTCACCGAGATCGGTTTTACCTCCCGTGAGATCGCCCGGATGGCCACGGCAGCGCTGCTGGGGTGAGCGGCCTTAACCGTGGCAGGATGGGCCTTCTGCCTGGTCCGGCGGTTCCCATCCCCAAGGTTTTCGATCGATATGTTTGGCCTGATCGGTCACTCCACCAGCCTTGACGCCGCACGATCCATGGCTGCCAGCCTTGGTTATCCGGAGTACGCCGAGGGCGATTTTGAGATGTGGTGTGTCGCCCCGCCGCAATTGGTCGAAACGGTCAAGGTGACCAGCCCCACCGGCAAAGTGATCGAGGGCGCCTACATCGATTCGGTGTTCGTGCCGGAGATGCTGAGCCGCTTCAAGACGGCCAAGCGCAAGGTACTGAGCGCCATGGAGCTCGCTCAGAAGAACGACATCGCGATCACGGCCCTAGGCGGCTTCACCTCGATCATTTTCGAGAACCTCAACCTGCTCAAGGAGCAGCAGATTCGTAATACCAAGCTGCAGTGGGAGCGGTTCACCACGGGCAACACCCACACCGCCTGGGTGATCGCCCAGCAGGTTGTGCACAACGCGCCGCGGCTGGGCATCCATCTAGACCGCGCCAAGGTGGCGGTGGTGGGAGCCAGCGGCGATATCGGCAGCGCGGTGTGCCGCTGGCTGCAGCGCCAGGGGGTGGGGGAACTGTTGCTGGTGGCCCGACGACCCCAGCCGCTGCTGGATCTCCAGGCGGAGCTGGGTTCCGGCCGGGTGCTGGAGCTCAATGAGGCCTTGGCCGAAGCCGATGTGGTGATCTGGGTGGCCAGTCTTCCCCAGGGTCTCAGCATCGATGCCGACCTGCTGCCCAGGCCCTGTCTGATGATCGACGGGGGCTACCCCAAGAATCTCGATTCCCGTTTTTCGGGCGACGGGGTGCATGTGATCAAGGGTGGCATCGTGGAGTTCTGGCAGGATCTCGGATGGCAGATGATGGAGATGGCCGACATGGCCAACCCCAGGCGCCAGTTGTTCGCCTGTTTTGCCGAAGCCATGCTGCTGGAATTCGAAGGAATTCACACCAACTTCAGCTGGGGCCGCAACAACATCACCCTGGCGAACATGGATCGCATCGGTGAAGCCTCCCTGCGCCACGGCTTCCGGGCCCTAGCGCTGGAACCGATTCAGGCGGCCAGCCTCATCCCCGCCTGAACCCCAACCCATACCGCTCCGGATCCGCCCGCCACCTGCGATCCTGAACATCACCCTGACTACTCCCATGGTCCGCCGCGCCCTCCTGGATTTCGAGAAGCCGCTGGTGGAACTCGAGGAGCAGATCGAGCAGATCCGGCAACTGGCCAGGGATTCCGAGGTCGATGTGAGCCAGCAGCTGCTCCAGCTCGAAACCCTGGCTACCCGGCGCCGTGATGAGATCTTCCACTCGCTCACGCCGGCCCAAAAAATCCAGGTGGCACGCCATCCCCAGCGCCCGAGCTGCCTCGATTACATCCAGTTGATCACCGAAGTATGGGTTGAGTTGCATGGCGACCGATGCGGTTCTGATGACAAGGCCCTCGTGGGAGGGGTCGGCCGCATCGGCGATCAGTCCGTGGTGCTGCTGGGTCACCAGAAAGGCCGCGACACCAAGGAGAACGTGGCCCGCAATTTCGGCATGGCCTCCCCAGGGGGGTATCGCAAGGCGCTCCGCCTGATGGAGCACGCCGATCGGTTCCGGCTTCCGATCATCAGCTTCATCGACACGCCCGGTGCCTATGCGGGACTGCTGGCTGAAGAGCAGGGTCAGGGCGAGGCGATCGCCGTCAATCTCCGGGAGATGTTTCGGCTGCGGGTACCGATCATCGCCACGGTGATCGGGGAAGGGGGCTCCGGAGGGGCCCTCGGCATCGGTGTCGCCGATCGCCTTTTGATGTTCGAGCACAGTGTCTACACCGTGGCCAGTCCCGAGGCCTGTGCCTCGATCCTCTGGCGGGATGCCGCCAAGGCATCGGTCGCCGCCGAAGCCCTGAAGATCACTGGCCCCGACCTGCTCCAGCTCGGGGTGATCGATGCCGTGCTCCCCGAGCCCTCCGGGGGCAACCACTGGGCCCCCCTCCAGGCGGCGGAAACCCTCAAGGCGGCGATCCAGGCGAATCTTGCCGAGCTTGGCGCCCTCAGCGAAACGCAGAGGATCGAGCGCCGCTACGCCAAGTTCCGCCAGATGGGCCGCTTCCTTGATGCAGCCGCCACGGAGCCCGCCCGAATTGCTTAAGGTTTTGGAATCGTTGCCCGTTTCGACGTGGCTGCCATCGCGCTTGCCGGACCACAGAGTGGGATGCTCCTTTGGGAGCCTTCGGTTCAGACCGCAGGCCCTGGCGGGAAGATTCGCTCGATGCATGGCACGATCAATCGGAGTTCGCAGCGACCTCTGCCCAATGTCCGCTCACTGGGCTGTAGGGCGGGATCCATACCCAGTGTGCGGAGACCACACCACTGTGGCGCCATGAACCTGTAAACAGTTGCTGTGATCGGCGTGCCATGCTCAATATGAGCAGGGTGCTTCCGTCCTGCTGTTCCTGGCGCAGCAGCCCTCCATTGCTTCCGTGGAGGTTCCCCCTGAAGCCGATAGCCGGCCCCCCTTGGACACTCCATGACCTCCACGTTCCCGACACCGATCACCGCCGTGACCGTTCCGGCAGCACCTCCCCCGAACGGTCTTAGGGCCGCTGCCGGTTCGGCGACCCAACTGCCCATCAGTGCCCGCCTGAGGCAACGCCTTCAGGAGGCTAACGCTCCGTTTCTGGCGAACGACAACATCTCCGCCCATCTGCGGGAAGGTGAGATCGACCAACTGGAATCCGAAGTCACCGACAAGGTTCGGGAGCTGCTGCTCAGCCTGGTGATCGACATTGAAAACGACCACAACACCGCTGAAACAGCCGAGCGAGTGGCTCGCATGTATTTGCACGAGGTGTTTAAAGGTCGCTACCAGAAGCAGCCGAAAATCGCTTCCTTCCCTAATGTGAAGAAGCTCGATGAAATTTATACCGTCGGACCGATCACTGTGCGTTCTGCCTGCTCGCACCATCTTGTACCCATTCTGGGCAGTTGTTGGATCGGCATTAAGCCGGGCGTGAGGGTGATCGGCCTCTCCAAGTTTTCCCGAGTGGCGGAATGGGTCTTCTCAAGACCCCATATCCAGGAAGAGGCTGTTCTGATCCTGGCCGATGAGATTGAGCGTCTCTGTGAGCCGGAAGGCCTGGCCATCCTGGTGAAGGCTCAGCATTACTGCATGAAGTGGCGGGGCGTGAAGGAACCTCAGACCACCATGGTGAATTCGGTGGTTCGAGGCGATTTCCGCCGTGATCCAAACCTCAAGGCCGAGTTCTTTGAGTTGGTTAAACAACAGGAATCAGTGCTTGGCTACTGAGCATCCTCACCACCAGCCTCACCAGGAGGCTGGTGGTTACGGACCGCCCGCACCAAGGCTTCCACGAGGGCCAGATTCTTCACACCTGGGGCATCCTCTACCCCGCTGGAGGCGTCGAATCCATTGGGATTCACGGCTCCTTGTAAGCAAGCCATCCGCTCTGGAGTAATCCCCCCTGCCAACCACCAGGGTTGCTCACAGCGGAATTCCCGCAGCCATTCCAGCGGGATCCTGTGCCCGGTGCCGCCGAGTTGGCTGCTGACCCAGGCGTCTAGCAGCAGGGCATCCACCACGGGGGCGAAGTTGGGTACCTGCAGCAGGTCACCAGGCTCCCGGATGCGCAGCGCCTTCCAGAGCAAGAGGCCTTTGGGCAGCCTTCGCCGCAGCTCCTGGCAGCGCTCCACGGATTCGTTTCCATGGAGCTGCACCACGTTGTGCCCTCCCGGGCCCGGTTCCAGCTGGGGGATCTCCTCCTCGGCGGGATCCGCCACAACCAGCACCCGGAGGCAATCCCTCCTCGTCGAGGCCACGGCATCAAAGAGGGCCGCTCGGCGTGCAGGCTCCAACCAGCGGGGAGAGCTCGGCACCCCGATCACCCCCACCGCATCCACCGCCAGGGCGGCCACGGCCGCCGCCTGGTCGGGCTGCCTCAGGCCACAGATCTTCAGCAGGGGAGGCGCCATGGCGACCGACCGGATGGCAGCCTTTCTAAGATCAACCGGCGGGGGCACCGCCTAGGCAACCTCACGCAAGCTCCGATCCCATGGCCAATCAATGTCCGAGTCAGAACCATGGGTGAAGGCTGGCAGCTATTCCGGATCCGCGGCATCCCCCTGCGCATCCATCCAACCTGGTTCTTGATCCTGTTCGCGGCCACCCTGGCCTTCGAGCGGCAGTATCGCCTGATCCTGGCCACCACCCTTCCAGAGGGCGGCCTCTGGCTGGTGGCCCTGGCCACGGCCCTACTGCTGTTCGTTTCTGTGCTGCTCCACGAACTGGGCCATGCCTTGGTGGCCCTCAGCCAGGGCGTGAGGGTACGCAGCATCACCCTGTTCCTGCTGGGTGGCGTCGCCAGCGTCGAACGCGAATGTCCCACGGCCCTCGGCGCTCTGGCTGTCGCCTTGGCCGGTCCGGCCGTGAGCCTGGCGCTGGCTGTCGCCCTCTTGGCCGCTGTGCATCCAGCCGCCCATCAGTCGGTGGTGCTGGGAGAGATGGTCACCAAGCTGGGGGTTCTCAACCTGGTGTTGGCCCTCTTCAATCTTCTGCCCGGCCTGCCCCTCGACGGCGGTCTGGTGGTGAAGGCCGTCGTGTGGCAGGTCACCGGCAGCCGGAGGCGCGGCCTGGTGGTGGCCAATGGCTGCGGCCGCTTTCTCTCCTTCTTCGCGGTCGGCCTGGGATCGTGGCTGCTGCTGAAGGGCGTTGGCTTCAGTGGAGCCATGCTGATCATGCTCGGTTGGTTCGGCCTGGGAGCTGCCCGTCATCAGAGTCTGGATCTGCAGGTTCAGCTGGCCCTTCGTGAGATCCGGGTGAAGGAGGTGTGCCGCCGCCGCTTCCGGGTGCTGGAGGCCTCCACCACTCTGCGTCAGCTCAGCCGGCTTGAGCCGATCATTCCCGGCGGCCTCGCTAGCGCTTCCCGCGATCCGGCCCGAGCCGCCGAGCGTGCCACCGCCAGCCAGACTTCCGCTTCCAACGATCCCCTGGAGGACTGGCTGCTCGTCTGTGACCGGGGTCGTTGGCGGGGGTTCATCGATCCCTCCATCCTCCAGGAGTTGCCCGTGCAGCGCTGGGATAGCGAAGCGGTGGGGGATCACCTCCATCCCCTGGACGATCTGCCTTCCATTGCCGAGTCGGCCCCCCTCTGGCAGGCGGTGCTGCAGATGGACCAGCCAGACCGGCCCCGCCTCCTCGTGCTCGGCCCTGCCGGTCTGCCCTCCGGAACACTGGAACGCCCCGAACTCGCTGAGGCCGTGTTGAAGAAGATCGGCCTCCGACTACCCAACCAGCTCATGGCCACGGTCCGCGAGCAGAACGGCTACCCGCCGGGTTTGCACCTGGTCCAGGTGGTCCGCTCGATGCTGGCCGCGGGTGAGGTGCAGTTGCCTGAGGCCATGGTCGTCGGGGGATCTCCCCCGGCCTCAACTTCAGGGTCTTGAGCTGGGATTCGCTATCCGTCGCATGGGGAGATGTCCCCCTGGGCCGTGACGGCCACCCCGGTCCACTCCACCAGGCTGAGATCCCTGCGAACCAGGATCACCCCACCGCGGCCGAGGGGCAGGCACCGGGCGGCCGAACGGAGCAGCAGGGACTCCAGGTCATCGAATCCCAGCGGCAGGACAGGCAGCTGCGGCGGCTCCTCTCCAAAGATCCGCTCCCAGAGCTCTGCCTGGGGCGTGATCAGGATGCTTCCGTGCTGGAGCAGGCAGCCGCCCCGCCAGAGCTGGGCACTGCCGATCCGCTTGTTGCCGTCGGCATGGATGAGATCGGCGCTGGTGCTCGTGGCGAAGCAGCTGCTCCGGTCCCGGCTGGGGGCGCTCCGCCCGGGATACAGCGGCAGGCCGAGGTCGCTGAAGGCGCGGCAGAGCCAGCCGCAGCTCCGCCCGTAGACGCTCTTCCTCGGGCCTGGGGCCGCCGGCCAGACCAGGGCATAAGAGAGGTCGCCCCCATGGAGCACGGCGCGCCCGCCACTGGGTCGCCGCACCAGATCGAAGGCCCCACTTCTGGCCAGCTCCTGCCAGTGGCTGGGCAGGGTCTTTTGATGGTAACCCAACGAGAGGGTGGGCCGAGACCAGCGATAGAGGCGGAGCACCGCACCAGCGCCTGGATCGGCGCGGGCCTGATCGAGGAGCTGTCCATCGATCGCCATCTGCCAGGGGCCCGGCAGGGTGTGGGTGGGGATCCAGCGCACCGCAGTCCGGGCTGTCGGAGAGGGCTGAGGTCCAGAGCTGAAGGGCTGCAGCACAGGGGATCAGCCTTCGGCCGGCGGTGGGGTGGCGGCCGACCAAAAGAGGGGATCCAGCTCGAATCCCAACACCGCCGCCATCTGGGCGAGGCCCTGGCGGCAGGGAACCCCCGCCTCCGTCGACCAGCCATCGAGCCAGAAGAGCCGATGGGTGATCCACAGATCCAGGCTCTCGGGGGCGAAGCGGATGCCTTCGCTGCGGCTGAATCCGTGGGGAAGCATCATCGCCACATGCCGGGTGAGGGTGCCCCGACTGCGTTCGAGCACCAGGGGTAGCCAGGGGTTCAGGGCATCGGCGCGCAGACTCCAGAGCCTCACCTCGGGCACCTCCGAGAGTTCGCGGGGATCGTCGTCGGTCCGAGGCCAATGCAGGTCAAGGTCCAGCTGGCCCGCCATCGCCACCAGGGACTCCACGCTGGCGGTCTGCAGGGGGGCGAGGGGGGAGAGATCAAGCTCCCGGATCTGGCTGGTGGTGATGGAAAGCGCCACCGAAGGCGGCTCCGCAGCGTTGGGGGCCATCAAGAGCTGTGACAGGGCAAGGGCAGAATGTGGACCGTAGCGAGCCCGGCGGGAAGAATGGTGACGTTGCATTTGCCCAGCCGCATCATGATCAACCAGACCGAAGTGCTCATCGCTCTGGTGGTGGCCGCCCATGCCGGCGTGTTGGCCGTGCGCCTGGCCTTCAGTCTCTATCAGGCCTGAAGATTGAGCCGCCGCCTTGGCAACCCCTGCTCGGACTGCTACAAGCGGTGATCGCCACTGAGTTCCGAGCCGGTGCTTCCTTTCCGTTTGCCCAGCCGTTCCACTGCCTCCTCAGGAGGCCAGGGTGAAAGCAGCCAGCGTCGGCAGGGCGGGGCGTCGGGCTCCCGCTCTGCAACGGGCTCCCGCTCCGCAAACAGTGGACCATCCGGGCGATCCCGGCCAACCGACTCCGGTCCCCAGGAGCGGGATCGTCGGGCGGCACCGGTCCCCGCTTTTGGTGCTCCTGACCAGGTCGGCCGTGCAGGCCGGAGGCGCGATCATGGCCCGAATTCCCGTCGTGCCGCTGGGATCGCTGCGGCCGCGGAGGGAGCCGAGCCATTCGGCCGTCCCGGTGCCTGGGCTGCGGGCGACGTTTTCAGTGCTTCAGCCAGCGAATCCCCGGATCCCCTTCCCCGCCCACAGACGGCGGCTTCCGCCGGCGTTGCCGTGTTCGGAACCGACGGCCATCTGCTGGCCATCACCCAGGAACGGCGTGAGCTGGTCTGCAGCGTGATCGGTCTGATGGTCAAGCTCGGACTGGTGGCGGTGGCCGGAGTGAGCCTGGTTCGCCTGGCTGGGGCCTACCAGCAGCGCATGGATCGCAATGGCGAGATCGTGGCCGTGCTCGAGCTTGAGCAAGCCCGCCTGGCCCGCGCCCGCGAACGCTTTGACCAGCTGTTCATGGTGGCGGGCGAGCAACGGCTCATCCGTGAGCAGAGCCAGTGGATCGCCCCGAACCGATTGCGGGTCGTTTGGCAGACAGCCCCCAAGCCTCTTCCCCCAGCCTCCCCCCATCCCTAGGTGGCCTTCCTTGCCTGACGCCATGGTTCCCGCTTCCGCTGCCCTTTCGACCGCGGCCTCCTCAGGGGCCACCGGCACCCCCGGCACGGTGCTGATCACCGGCGCCTCCTCGGGGGTAGGACTGTTCGCTGCCAAGGCCCTGGTGGACCGCGGCTGGCATGTGGTGATGGCCTGCCGCGACACCGACAAGGCTCGCAGGGCCCAGGCGGCTCTCGCCATCCCCGCTGAGAGGGTGACCCATCTGCAGGTGGATCTGGGTGATCTTGGTAGCGTCCGCCAGTTGGTGGATGCTTTCCATGCCACCGGCCGTCCCCTGGATGCCCTGGTGGTGAACGCGGCGGTCTATCTGCCACGGCTGAAGCAGCCCGAGCGCTCGCCCCAGGGCTACGAGATCTCGATGGCCACCAACCACCTTGGCCATTTCCTGCTGATTCACCTCTTGCTCGACGATCTCAAGCGCTCCAGCCATCCATCCCGCCGGCTGGTGATCCTCGGCACGGTGACAGCCAACTCCAAGGAACTGGGCGGCAAGATCCCCATCCCCGCCCCCGCTGACCTGGGCGATCTGGCAGGCTTCGCCGCCGGCTTCAAGGCACCGATCGCCATGGCCGACGCCAAGGGGTTCAAGCCTGGCAAGGCCTACAAGGACAGCAAGCTCTGCAACATGATCACCACCCAGGAGCTGCATCGCCGCCTCCATGGCGACACAGGCATCGTGTTCACCTCGCTCTATCCGGGCTGTGTGGCTGATTCGCCCCTGTTCCGCAACACCCCGGCGGCCTTCCGCACGATCTTTCCCTGGTTCCAGAAGAACATCACCGGCGGTTACGTGAGCCAGGCCCTAGCCGGCGAGCGAGTGGCGGAGGTGGTCGCTGATCCAGCCTTCGCCGTCTCTGGCGTTCACTGGAGCTGGGGGAACCGCCAGAGCAAGGGGGGCAAGCAGTTCAGCCAGGAGCTCTCCGACAAGGCCAGCAATCCTGAGACCGCCCGGCGGATGTGGGATCTTTCGCTGCAGCTGGTGGGTCTGGCCTGACCAGGCTGGTGCTCCAGGTTCTCAGGAAGCGTTAAGACTGCTGTTCAGCCTGTGGATCCGAAACACCACAAGCCGACCTGGCTGCTATTAAGTCGGTAGTCGTTTCTACGAACCGATGTCCCGCTCCCTGCGCTGGGGGATCGGCCTGCTGCTCATCGCAGGTCTGCTCCTTGGCGCATTCTTCTTTCTGCCCTTCCGCTCCTGGCTGCCCGGTGGCACCGTGGCCAATATCGCCACGCGAGAGGTGGTGAACGGCACGCTCTTCAACCGCCTGTTCCCCAAGCCCCAGACCGGAGAGCTACTTGTCTTTACCCAGGAGAAGCGGGGCTTCAGTCAGGCCCGCCTGAAGCAGGGAGCCGAAGTGCGTGCCCTGCTCTCGATTTCGGATGTGGCCAGCTCACCCGCCAGCCGCAACAAGTTCATCCACACCGAGGAGCGACTCCAGTCCTGGCCCTTGGTGGACCAGGGCAGCCAGGCCAGCGCCTTGCTCGTGGCCGATCGCTTCCAGGTGAAGGTGATCGGCCAGGGGAGTGGACTGGATGCGCAGCAGCGCCATGAGTTGCTCGGGGCCTTCGATCTGGCGGCCCTGGCGGCCCTGAGCCCGGAGGCTGTCCAGGCCCCGGCGATCGCGCCGGGTCGTCAGGCTCTGCCCCCCGGCCGGCAGTCCCCGCTGCGGTTTCCATTTCCCGGCCTGAAGCGGCAGGCACCCCAGGCCCGGATTCCCCAGCCCGCCGCCAATCGCAAACCCTCCATCTTCAATCGCGCCAACGCCGCCCTGGAGCCCGCCGCATGAGCGCCACCGTTCTCGAACGCCTTGAGCGTCTCCCCCGCCGCAATCTCACCGTGCTGGCCCTGAAGGGTGTCAGCACCCTTGTGCCCGGGGGCTGGCAGAACCAGACCAATCCCGAGGAACTGATCAGCGATGTGCTGGGCAGCGATGACCCTGAACTGGTGCAGCAGGTGCGGGCCCGCGCCGATGAACTCAGCAGGGCCCGCCATGAGGGGTACCGCCGCGCCCTGAGTCTTTACGACGCCGTGAACCGCTCCCAGAAGGCCGCTGGCGGCCTGCGGGTGCTGGCCAATGTGGCGGGAGCCCTGCCACTGGTAAAGCGCCTGGCGGTGCTCACCCCCGCCAGTCAGACCCTCCAGGCGGTGGATCTGAGCCTGAAGGTGGCCGCCGAGATGCTTGCCTTCACCCAGGTGAATGGTCTTCCCGGCGACAGCTTCGCTGCCTTCGGCGATTCTCTGCGGGAGTACACGGGCGAGGCGCGGGTGCGGATGGCGGCCCTGGTGTGTTTCGATGCCCTGTTGCCCCTGGGCGACAACGCTTTGCACCGTCTCGATGGCCTGCTCGGCCAGGTTGGAAGCCGCGAACTGCACCAACTGCCCTCCTACGCCGGTATGGCCTCCCTGCTGCCGGGTCGGGGCGATGCGGCCCACCTCAGCTTTGTGCGTCGCGGGGTGGATCAATGGCTTGGCTGGGCCGATGGCTTCGTGGGTGATCTGGGGCTGAGCGGCCAGCGGGCCGTGCGTGCACTGGAAACCACGATCGGGCCCTGGCACGGGGGCATGGAGCAGTTGGCCACCTTCCTGGATGCCTTCACCGACACCTATTCCCATACCGGCGTACAGGCGGTGGCCCGCCGCCTGGTGGAGAGGGCGGCGGCGGAAATCTGATCGCGGCTGGACATGCAGTCCCGGGCCTGGCTCCGGCCTGGGGTCTCGCTGTCCTGACACCGGTTGGCGCCGAAATCGATGCGGGAAGGCCCGCCGCCAGCCAGACTCCCCGAATTGCTGCAGACAATCAACATGCGCTGGTCTGACGGACGCCGGAGTGACAACGTGGATGATCGCCGCGGGATGGGAGCCCCCGCCGTGGCCGGTGGCGTGGGCTTGGTGGGCATCCTTCTGGCGATCGCCGTGGCCTTGCTGGGCGGCGACCCCTTTGTGGTGCTGCAGCAGTTCTCCGGTGGCGGCAGTCCGTTCGGACCTGCCCCCGCCCAAGTGAGCCGGCAGCGCCAGAAGGCTCCAGCCGATGACAAGATGGCCGATTTCGTTTCGGTGGTGCTGGCTGACACCGAGGACACCTGGAAGAAGGAATTCCGCGACAATGGCGGCACCTATCGCTCGCCCAAGCTGGTGATTTTCGATGGGGTGGTGGCTTCGGCCTGTGGCCAGGCGGCCGGCTCTACGGGCCCTTTCTATTGCCCCAATGACGAAAAGGTGTATATCGACCTGGCTTTCTACCGCCAGCTGCGCCAGCAGATGGGAGCTCCGGGTGATTTCGCCCAGGCCTACGTGATTGCCCATGAGATCGGGCACCACGTGCAGCACCAACTTGGGATCGATCAGCAGGTGCAGAAGATGCAGCGGCGCCTGCCCCAGGCTCAGGCCAACCAGCTCTCCGTTCGCCTTGAACTCCAAGCCGATTGTTTTGCCGGCGTGTGGGCCCACCGCACCGCCACCCAGCGCCAGACCCTGGAGGAGGGAGACATCGAGGAGGCCATCAACGCGGCCGGGCGCATCGGCGACGACACCCTGCAGCGCCAGAGCACCGGCCGGGTGCGGCCAGATAGCTTCACCCACGGCAGCTCGGCCCAGCGGCAGCGCTGGTTCACCAAGGGCCTGCAAAGTGGTGACATGAACCAGTGCGACACCTTCAACACCAATCAGGTGTGAGGCTC
>JAPLIE010000024.1 GCA_026389265.1 Cyanobacteriota bacterium
TCACCTGCCGCATCAGCAGCCGGAAGTGGCGGTCGGTGCAGTCCAGCATCGGCGCCACACTGAAGCGGTAGGCGTGCTCCATTCCCCCATGCTGCCCAGCCGAGCGTCCGTGGTGGTGGCCGGTGGTGGGCCGGCCGGATACATGGCGGCAATCGCGGCGGCCGAGGCCAGTGCCTCCGACCTGTTGATTCTCGAAGCCACCCCCGAGCCCCTCCATAAGGTGCGGATCAGTGGCGGCGGCCGCTGCAACGTGACCCATGCCTGCTGGGATCCCCGCGCCCTAGTGGGTCATTACCCCCGCGGTGGCCAGGCCCTGCGGGGGCCGTTCTCCCGCTTCGCCACCAGCGATTCGGTGGCCTGGTTCGCCGAGCATGGCCTGGAGCTGGTGGAGGAGGCCGACGGACGCCTGTTCCCCCGCTCCAATCGCTCCAGCTCCGTGGTGGACACCCTGCGGCGGGCAGCCCGACAGGCCGGCGTTCTCACCGTGGAGGGCCAGGCCCTGCAGGCGGCCGAAGCCCTGACAGGCGGCGGCTTCCACCTGCGCCTGCGGGGCGGTGGCCTATTGGAGGCCGATCGTCTGGTGCTCGCCACCGGCAGCCATCCCAGCGGGCTGCGGATCGCGGAGGCGCTGGGCCATGGTCGGGTGCCGCCGGTGCCCTCTCTGTTCACCCTGGCCCTGGAGCCCCATCCGCTGGCTTCCCTGGCCGGGGTGGTGGCCGATCCGGTGGTGATGGAGCTGGAGGCGCCGCAGGCCTTCGCCGAGGGATCCGAGGGGCGGCGCCGGGGCGAGCGGCATCGTCAGCGGGGGCCGCTGCTGATCACCCACTGGGGCTTCAGCGGTCCAGCCACCCTTCGCCTCAGCGCCTTCGCCGCCCGCGACCTGCGCCAATGGGGCTATCGCGCCCAGATCCGGATCGACTGGACCGGAGGTCTCGATCCGGCGGAGCTGGAGGCGCGCTTCCGTGCCGTCCGCCTAGAGCAGGCCCGTCGGCAATTGGGCACGGCCCGTCCCTGGGCTTCGCTGGGACGGCGTCTCTGGCTCCATCTGCTCGAGGCCTGTGGGGTCGATGGAGCCCAACGCTGGGCCGATCTGGGGCGGAACCAGCAGCGCGACCTGATGACGGCCCTGCGGGAGAGCCGTTATGTGATCAAGGGTCGCGGACCCTTCGGCGAGGAGTTCGTCACGGCTGGCGGCATCCCCCTGGGAGAGGTGAACCTGGCCACGATGGAGAGCCGCCGGCAGGAGGGCTTGTTTCTGGCCGGCGAGATTCTCGATGTGGATGGGGTGACCGGTGGTTTCAATTTCCAGCATTGCTGGAGTTCCGGTTGGTTGGCTGGTCAGGCCCTGGCGGGATCCTGATTGAACTTCGCGGTCCGGCGAAGCGATCAGCGAATGTGTTCAAACACCGAGAACATCGGCATGTACATCGCCAGCAGGATGGATCCCACGATTCCGCCCACGAGCACGATCATCACCGGTTCGATCAGGGAGGTAAGGGTTTTGACTGCGGTGCTCACTTCGTCTTCATAGAAATCAGCAACCTTGGAGAGCATGGTGTCCATTTCGCCGGTTTCCTCGCCGATGGCCAGCATGCTCACCATCATCTCAGGAAAGACTCGCTTGAGGGCTAGGGCCGTGCTCAACGGCACGCCCTCGCTGATGTCATTGCGGGAGCTGCTAATGGCGTCGCCCACAACGGCATTGGTAGTGGTGTCATGCAGGATCTCCAGCGACATCATGATCGGAACCCCGGCCTTGGAGAGGGAACTCATGGTGCGGCAGAACTGGGCTGAAGCCGTTTTTTGAAGCAGGTCTCCGAACAACGGCAGCTTCAGCAGGATGCCATCCACCTGCCGGCGTCCCACTGGTGTCGCGTAGAAACGACTGAAGGCGTAGATGGCCAGCATTATTCCGCCAACTAGAAAGATGGAGAACGAGGAGCGCAGCAGCTTACTCAGGTTGACCATCATCTGTGTGAATACGGGCAACTGGGCTCCGAGTTGATCAAAAATGTCTGCGAAGGTGGGAATCAGGAAGATGGTCATCCCCAGAAACACCAGAATGGCTATCACGAGCACCGTGATCGGATAGCCCATGGCGGCTTTCAACTGATTCTCCAGGCGGGCATTTTCCTCCAGGAGTTTGGCCAGGCGCTTCAGGGTTTCATCTAGGACGCCGCCCGCTTCACCGGCCTCCACCATGGCGATGGTGAGGTTATCGAACACCTTCGGCCAGCGCCGCATGGCCGAGCCGAGGCTGCCACCCTGATTCACCTCATCGGTCATGGCCGTGAGGGCGCGGCGGAACAGGGGAGATTTCTGCTGCCGACGCATCAGATCAAGGCTGCGCATGATCGGCACGCCGGCATTAACCATGGCGGAAAGCTTGTTCGCGAACAAGGCCTTTTCCCTAATACTGATCTTGCCTTCAAACAGGCTGCGCCACTCAATCCCCTGTGCCGGCTTGTTGGCGAGGGCCGGCTTGTTGTTTTCCTTCTGGATCAGCGTGGTGGGGAGAATGCCACGGCTGCGCAGGCCGCGTCGGGCTTCGGCGGGGCTGGAAGCTTCCAGGGTCATCTCCCGAATGCGGCCGCTGCGGGTGGCGTAGGTCACCAGGAAGGTGGTCATCGCTTCAGGGGGCAGGAAACGGGGATCAGGTTGATCAGAGCTGCCCGAGCAGTCTGGACAGCTCGTCGGGTCGGATGGTCTTCATCATCGCTTCTTCGGCACTGATTCTGTTGTTCTGAATCAGGTTGGCCAGGGAGCGCTCCAGGGTCTGCATGCCGTACTGGGCACCGGTCTGAAGCAGGGAGTACAGCTGAGCGGTCTTGCCTTCGCGGATCAGGTTGGCGCAGGCCGGCGTGTTGATCATGATCTCAAGGGCCATCACCCGGCCCAAGGATCCGGCCACGGGCCGGAGTGTCCTGCAGAGGGTCTGGGAGAACACTGCCAGGAGACTGGAGCTCAGCTGAACGCGAATCTGGGTCTGCTGCCCGGCGGGGAACACATCCACCATCCGGTCCACGGTCTGGGAGGCGGAACTGGTGTGGAGGGTGCCGAAGACCAAGTGGCCCGTTTCAGCGGCGGTGATGGCGAGCTGGATGGTTTCCAGGTCGCGAAGCTCACCGACAAGGATCACGTCGGGATCCTCCCGAAGGGCCGCCCGCAGGGCGTTGGCAAAGCTGCGGGTGTCTTCGTTCACCTCACGCTGATGAATCAGCGACCGATCATTCTGATAAGTGAATTCGATCGGATCTTCGATGGTGAGAATATGTTCAGCACGGGTGTGGTTGATGTTGTCGAGCAGGGAGGCCAAGGTCGTGGTTTTTCCGGAGCCGGTCGGCCCCGTGACCAGCACCAGGCCCTTGGGTTTGCGACTCATCTCCTCCATCACTGGAGGAAGGCCCAGTTTTTCGAGGGCGGGGATGCTGTTGCCGAGGGCCCGCAGGCAGGCTGCATAGCTTCCCTTCTGGCGATAAACATTTACCCTGAACCGTGACACCCCGCGCAATCCATAGGAGCAGTCGAGCTCCCAGGTCTGTTCAAGCTGCTTGCGCTGGGCATTATTCAGCATAGAAAATATCAGCCGGTTACAGCTGTCCTCGGTGAGGGTTGTGCCCTGCCGAATCGGACGCAGCTGGCCATTGAAACGGCCGTATGGAGGTTGACCGGTGGCGAGATGGAGGTCACTGCCACCATCCTTAACCAGGTCGGTCATCAGATCCTCAATGGAGAAATCCATGGTCTACATGCGCACCCGCAGACAGTAAGGGCATTCCAGCCATTCGTCCTGAAGACCGGCTCCGCATCCCTTGCAGGTGAGGGTGCTGAGGGCGCGGGCCCGCCGTTCGGATTCCAGGCCGCTGTCGGTGAGCAGCATCCGCTCCACCTCGTCGAGGCTGGTAAGCCCCTGGCGCACCAGATCGAGGCCGTAGCCGAGCAGGGTCTTCATGCCGGCCTCAAGGGCCAGGCGCCGCAGCGCCTGGGTGCTGGCCCGCTTCGCAACGGAGGAGGAGAGGGTCTCGGTCATGGTGAGAATTTCGTAAACACCAACCCGTCCCGCATAACCCCTGCCCTGGCAGGAGGGGCAGGCTCCTTCGCTGCCGGGAGCCACGATGAAGGGCCGGTAGAAGGTGATCAGGGATTCGTTGCTGGCCACCAGTCCGAAGCGCGCCAGTTCTTCCGTGCTGGGGTGATGGGCTACGCGACAGTCGGGGCAGAGCCGCCGTACCAGGCGCTGGGAAACCACCCCAAGCAGGGAGGCGCTGACCAGGAAGGGTTCCACCCCCATCTCATCGAGCCGGGCAAAGGCGCTCACGGCGTCGTTGCAGTGGAGGGTGGTGAGCACCAGGTGGCCGGTGAGGGCCGCCTCGATGGCCGTGCGGGCGGTTTCCAGGTCGCGCGTTTCACCCACCAGCAGCACATCGGGGTCCTGGCGCATGAAAGCCCGCAGGGCGGTGCTGAAGTCGAGGCCCTTGTCCCGGTTCACCTGGGTCTGGGTGATTCCCTTGAGGGTGTATTCGATCGGATCTTCCACCGTGGAGATGTTGATCGCCGGGTCGTTACGCTCCGCCAACAGGGCGTAGAGCGTGGTGGATTTGCCGGATCCGGTTGGACCGGTCACCAGAATCATGCCGAAGGGTTTGCCACCGATGTCGCGCAGGCTGGCCCGGGCCAGAGGGTCGGTGATCAGGGTGTCGAGTCCGAGCTGGGTGGCGCCGCTGTCCAGCAGCCGAAGCACCACCTTCTCGCCGTGCCGGCTCGGCAGGGTGCTCACCCGGAAATCCATGGTGCGACCTCGGAACCCCCGCCGGATCCGTCCGTCTTGGGGAAGCCGGCGTTCGGCGATGTCCAGGTCGGCCATGATCTTCAGCCGGGAGGTCACCGCCGGGATCAGGGTCTTGGGCAGGGTCTCGACCGAGCGGAGCACGCCGTCCTGGCGGAAGCGGATCAGCAGGCCGTTTTCCTGGGGTTCCACATGGATGTCGCTCACGCCGTTGGTGAGCGCCTCGATCAGGATCCGATCCACCAGGCTCAGTACCGGCGAGAGGGTTTCCTGGCGGCTGCTGGCTTCAAGATCTTCGTTGCCGATCGGATCTTCGGAGGCATTGGCCGCCGCACTCAGATCGATGCCCGCGAAGAGTGAGTTGTCTCGATCGTTGGCGCGGGCCTGCATCTCTGTGCCGTGGGTGGTGGGAGGGCTGATCGTCACTGGGGTTCGCCCATGGCTGGCCTGAGATCGGAACGGAACTTGGCCGGGAGAGTCTGGGAGTCTTGCGCTGTGGCGGACAATTCGTGCAGGGATCGGAAGCTTGAGCCCGACTGCTGGGAGTGATCCAGAACACTATAATAAGAAATTTTGCAGCGACCACCGCCGGTGGAGACTTTGGTGAGCTAAGGATTCTGGGCGCCGTCGCCGGGTTCCCGAGGTGCGGGCTTCCGCCGCTTGTGGGCGGGTGGCCCGGCGAAGCAACATGAACGAATCGAAACGCATGTCCTGCAAGCATGAGCGGCGACCCCACCCAGGCCGGCGGTGCCGGTAGTGAAGTCCAGGACCCCTCCGGGCAGGTCCCGGCGTCCAGCGTTCCGGCTATGGCGGAGTCGGTTCCATCCCAGGAGAGTGGTGGGGTGGCCGGTTCCGATCAAGCAGGCGCCTCGCCGCAGTCTCCGGCGGTGGCTGCTGATCCGGTGCCCACTCAGGTCTCGGCGGAGCTCGGGGCCGAAGCCGGCGTTCCCTCCCGACTGCAGGAGCTGGAGTCCGAGTTGGCTTCTCTGCGGGTGGAGCACCAGACGCTGCGCGATCAACACATGCGGATCGCCGCCGATTTTGACAACTTCCGCAAGCGCCAGAGCCGCGACCAGGAGGATCTGCGCGTCCAGATCGCCTGCAACACCCTCAGCGAGATCCTGCCGGTGGTCGACAACTTCGATCGGGCTCGCCAGCAGCTCAATCCCCAGACCGAGGAGGCCCAGAGCCTGCATCGCAGCTACCAGGGCCTCTACCGCCAGCTCGTGGATGTGTTCAAGCAACTGGGCGTTTCGCCGATGCGGGTGGAGGGCGAACCCTTCGATCCGACTCTGCATGAGGCCGTGCTGCGCGAACCGAGCCAGCACCATCCCGAGGATGTGGTGATTGAGGAGCTGCAGCGGGGGTACCACCTCCACGGCCGCGTCCTTCGCCACGCCCTAGTGAAGGTGTCGATGGGTCCGGGCCCAGCCGGCACGGTTGCTTCCGGCGAGGGGCAGGCCGGCTGATGGCCGATTACTACGCCCAGCTGGGGGTGGGCCGCGACGCCGACGCGGACACCATCAAGCGCGCCTACCGCCGCCTGGCCCGTCAGTACCACCCGGATGTGAACAAGGATCCCGGGGCGGAGGACCGTTTCAAGGAGATCGGCCGGGCTTACGAGGTGCTCAGCGATCCCCAGACCAAGGCCCGTTTCGACCAGTTCGGTGAGGCCGGTCTCGGGGGTGGAGGCGGCATGCCCGACATGGGCGACATGGGCGGCTTCGCCGATTTGTTCGAAACCTTTTTTAGCGGCTTCGGCGGTGCCGCCGCCGGCGGCCCTCGCCGCCGAGGCCCCCGCCAGGGCGACGATCTTCGCCTCGACCTCACGATCGACTTCAGCGAGGCCGTTTTTGGGGTGGAAAAGGAGGTTCAACTGCGCCACCTGGAAACCTGTGGCACCTGCAGCGGTTCCGGCGCCAAGGCCGGCAGTGGTCCCACCACCTGCGGCACCTGTTCCGGCTCCGGCCAGGTGCGGCGGGCCACCCGCACGCCTTTCGGCAGCTTCACCCAGGTGGCTCCCTGTCCCACCTGCGAGGGCACCGGCCAGACCATCGCCGACCCCTGCATCGCCTGCCAAGGCCAGGGTCTGCAGCAGGTGACCAAGAAGCTGCGCATCAACATTCCCGGCGGCGTTGACACCGGCACGCGCCTGCGGGTGGCCAACGAGGGCAATGCCGGCCAGCGGGGCGGATCCCCAGGCGACCTCTACGTGTTCCTTGGGGTGCGGGCTCATCCTGAATTGCGCCGGGAGGGCACCACCATCCTCTCGGAGCTGCCCATCAGCTATCTGCAGGCCATCCTGGGCGACACCATCGAGGTGGAGACCGTGGACGGCAAGGAATCCCTGGAGATTCCGCCCGGCACCCAGCCCGCCTCAGTGCTCACCCTCAAGGGCAAGGGGGTGCCGCGGCTGGGCAATCCCGTGGCCCGCGGCAATCACCAGTTCACCGTGAAGGTGCACGTGCCCACCCGGCTCAGCGGCGAGGAGCGCCAGCTGTTGGAGCAGCTCGCCGGCCATCACAGTCGCAAGGATCAGAAGCCTCCCCACAAGAGCGGTCTGTTCGGCGGCCTGTTCGGCGGTTGAGCGCGATGCAGGAGGCGCATCTCGATCTGCGCGGCACCCCATGCCCGCTCAACTATGTGCGCGCTCGCCTTGCCCTGGAGAAGGTGCCCGAGGGGGGGCATCTTCTCCTTGATCTCGATGCCGGAGAGCCCGAGCGCATGGTGGCAGAGGGCCTACGCGGCGATGGTCACGACGTGGAGCGGATCGAGGTAGGTGATGCCGGCTCTGCTGGGGTGCGGTTGCGGATCCATCGTGGTTGAGTCCCTGGGGGCTTCCCAGCCATGCCGGCCGGGCCCAGCCGATGACGGCCGGGCCTCCGGTCGGGTGGTGGCTCTGCAGGCCAATTACTGTCGGGTCGAGCTCGATGCGCCCGGCCCGGAAGGATGCCGCCGGCTTCTCTGCACACGTCGCAGCCGCCTCGACCATGAGGGCCTTCAGGTGTGGGTGGGGGATCGGGTGTGGCTGGAGGGCATCGACTGGAGCGCCGGCCGGGCCGCCGTGGCCCAGCTGGAGCTCCGCCGCAACCTGCTGCAGCGCCCTGCCGTGGCCAATGTGGATCGGGTGGTGGTGGTCACCGCGTTGGCGGAACCCGACCTCGATCCGCTGCAGCTCACCCGTTTCCTGGTGTCCGCCGAGGGCAGCGGCGCCGCGGTGGACCTGGTGCTCGGCAAGGCGGATCTGGTGGCGGAGCCGGCCCTGCGGCGGGCCTGCGCTGACTTCGAAGCCTGGGGCTATCCGGTCTTTCCCCTCTCGACCCGCACCGGTCTAGGGCTTGATACCCTCCGGCGTCACCTGCGGACTGCGGCGGGCATCACGGTGCTGTGCGGACCCTCCGGGGCCGGCAAGAGCAGCCTGCTGAATGCTCTGGTTCCTGATCTTGATCTGCGGGTGGCGGCCGTCTCCGGAAGGCTGCAGCGCGGGCGTCACACCACCCGCCATGTGGAGTTGTTTTCACTGCCATCGGAGCTGGCCGCCGCGGATGCCCTCGCCGTGTTCCCTGTAGCCGCCGCCCTAGTGGCCGACACACCCGGGTTCAACCGGCCGGAGCTTCCCTCCGACCCGGTGGTGTTGGCGCAGGCTTTCCCTGAGATCCGGCAGCGTTTGGCCCTTGGCCCCTGTCGTTTCCGGAATTGCCGTCATCTGGAGGATCCGGGCTGCGCCATGGGCACCGACTGGCCCCGCTTTTCCTTTTATCGCCAGTGTCTGGAGGAGGTGGAAGCCATCGCTGCGGTCCCTTCCCGCGTGGCCACCACCACCAAGCGCCGGACCTCTCGACGCCAGACCAGCCAGGGCCTCAGCCGCCCAGGCCGGGAAGATTCAGATCCAGACCACCCGTGAGGTCATCCATCCGTTCCCGCATGGTGCTGGTGGAGGTTTCGTAGGCGTTCTTGAGGGCTTCGAACATGGCCGTTTCCACGACGTTCGCCGGCTGGCTGAGCAAGGCGGGATCCAGCGACACCTTGAGGGGTTGCTGGTTCCCCGAGAGCCACACCTTGGCTAGGCCGTCGGTGCTGCTCCCCTCAATCTCCATCGCATCGAGGTCTTCCTGCAGTTTCTGAGCGTCCTGCTGAATCTGCTGGGCCTTGCGGAAGGCCTCGGTGAGCTGACCAAAGTTGGGGAGTCCGAAGCCGGCCACGTCGCATTGCGGAGGGTGTGGCAGCAGGCTAGTCCCCGTCGGGCGGGAAGCCCAGCCTTTTGACCTCCGGATGCAGGTCGATGCCGGTGGATTCCCGCACCCGTTGCCGCACCAGGTTGATCAGGGCGTCGATGTCGGCGGCCGTGGCGCCACCGGTGTTCACGATGAAGTTGGCATGGAGCGGCGACACCTCGGCCCCGCCGATGCGGGTGCCCTTCAGCCCCAGGCTCTCCACCAGTCGGCCGGCCTTTTCGGGTTCGGGGTTGCGAAACACACTGCCGCAGCTGGGTTGCTGGTAGGGCTGGGTGCTGGTGCGGCTGTGCAGGTTGGCGCTGGTGCGGGCGGTGACCGCTGCGGGTTCGTGGCCGGGTTCGAGCAGGAAGCGGGCGGAGACCACCAGCAGGGGCTCCTGCTGCAGCCGGCTGTGGCGGTAGTCGAAGTCGAGATCGGCGGCGCGGATGCGATGGGGTTCGCCCGATCCGCTGGGGTCGAGCACCAGCACCGAGTCGAGCCATTCGG
The DNA here is from genome assembly GCA_026389265.1 of Cyanobacteriota bacterium. Classification (GTDB taxonomy): domain Bacteria; phylum Cyanobacteriota; class Cyanobacteriia; order PCC-6307; family Cyanobiaceae; genus Cyanobium. The sequence goes on from JAPLIE010000024.1 coordinate 9,508, forward strand.
CGGTGCAGCCTCCCTGGGCGCCGGCATTCATCACGGCGGCCCCGCCAACGGTGCCAGGGATGCCCACCGCCCATTCGAGGCCGTGCAGGCCTGCCCTGGCCACCTTGCGGGCCAGGGTGGGGATCGGTTCGCCGGCCTCCGCATCCACCACCCCGCTCTCGCCATCCACCCGGCTGCCCTGCAGTCGCCGGATGCAGAGGGTGAGGCCCGGTAGGCCCCGGTCGGCGATCAGCAGGTTGGAGCCCGCGCCGATCACCCGCAGGGGCAGCTCGCGCTCCTGCGCCCAACGGGCCAGGGCAACCAGCTGGGCGCCATCGGCAGGCTCGGCAAACCACTCGGCCGGTCCCCCCACCCGCCAGGTGGTGAACTCCTGGAGAGGCACTCCCGGCCGCAGGCCCGGAGGGGGATTGGGGGCCATCTCAGGCCACCAGTGGAGCCGTGGCCGCTGGGAGCCACGAACCTTCGAGGTTCTGCAGGCGATCCCAGAGGCTGTTCACGTCGCCCGCTCCCATCGCCAGGACCAGATCGCCCGCCTCGGTGCAGGCGGCCACCCGCTGGGCCAGGACCGTGAGATCCGGGCTGGCTTCCACGGTGCTGGAGGGGATGCGCGTCTGCACGGCAGCGGCCAGGGCCTCGCTCGAGACGCCTTCGATCGGGGCTTCCCCGGCGGCATAGAGGGGGGCCACCAGCACCAGGTCGGCCGCGGCGAGGGCATCGGCGAACTCCTCGAGGAACTGGGCCGTGCGGCTGTACCGATGGGGCTGGAACACCGCCACCAGGCGGCGGGGCTGGCTGGGCAGGGGGCTGCGGCCGCTCTCCACCATCAGCCGGGCCATCTGCAGGGTGGCGGCCACCTCACTCGGATGGTGCGCGTAGTCGTCGACCACGATCCGGCCACCCCAGAGCCCGCGGCAGTCGAAGCGGCGTCCAGGGGGCTGGAGTTGCGCCACCGCCTCCTTCAGCGCCGCGAAGGGAACCCCCTCCAGCCGACAGGCGGCCATGGCGGCGGTGGCGTTGCTGAGGTTGTGGCGGCCCGGCAGAGGAAGTTCAAAACTGCCCACCAGCTCGCCGTTTTCGAAGAAATCGGCCCGGGTGCCATCGCCCCGTTCCTCACTGGCGATGGCGGCGAAGGCCACCCCATCGGCCCGCTCGGTCGACCACCAGCTGTCGGCCGCGAAGGAATCCCGCAGGATTGGGCAGTCGCGGTTGGCCAGGAGGCGGCGGCAGCCGGCCGCGAAGCGTTGGAGGGTGGCCACCAGGGCGGCTAGGTCGGGGTAGTGGTCGGTGTGGTCGAGTTCGAGGTTGGTGATCACGCCCAGCTCGGCGGCGAACTTCACCAAGGAGCCATCGGATTCATCGGCCTCCGCCACCAGGAGGCGGCCATCGCCATGGCGGCCGTTGCTGCCGAACGCGGGCACAATGCCACCGATCACCGCAGTGGGGTCCTGGCCGGTGGCCTCCAGCAGGGTGGCCACCAGGGTGCTGGTGGTGGTCTTGCCGTGGCTGCCGGCCACGGCGATTGAGGGCTGAGAGGCGATCAGGGCGGCAAGCACATCAGAGCGGTGGCAAAGGGGAAAGCCCAGCCGGCGGGCTTCCTGCACCTCCGGGTTGCTCTCCGGCACGGCCGAGCTGAGCACCACCAGGGGGAGGGGGGTTGTCGTGGCGGCACCGCCGACTAGCCCCCCTCCGATGGCATGGATGGTGGCGGCGTTCTGTTCGTGGAAGATGCGAACGCCGGCCTTGCCCAGGGCTGAGGTCACGGCGTTGTCTCGGGGGTCGGAGCCGCTGACGCGGAAGCCGCGGCTGGCGAGGATCCCCGCCAGGGCCGACATGCCGATCCCACCCACGCCGATGAAATGGAGCGGCTGCTGGAGGTCGAGCTGCAGGCCCAAGAGCGTCTCCGGAGGTCTGCCGAAAATACGGCGCCGGACGGCTGCTGTCGCGCCCCAATGTCTTAAGAATTTCATCGCTGCCTGCGCTCTCGCCACCTCGGTCCGGTTTGGGGGTCCGGTTCCGGCTCCGGTAGGGCGCTTGGGTTGATGGGCCATCTTCCGCTGCCTGCCCTGGGCGATGTACCGGAGATTCAGCTCCGGGGTGTGGACCGGGCTGGGTCGACGATTGCCATTTCGGCCGGATCCTCCTCAGCCGGCTTTCAGGAGAATGTCATCGGGCCTGCACCGCGTGGGAGGCTGTGGGTGCCCCTCCGGCAGTTCCCGACCACCTCCAAATGGGCCCGGAGCCCTGCCGAAGGAGCCGAACCGCGATTTCTGTATGATCAGCGGCCAAATCACCCTTACTAGCGGATCCCGCCGCTTTCTGCCATGACCCTGCGCGTAGCGATCAATGGATTCGGCCGCATCGGCCGTAACTTCATGCGCTGCTGGCTGAGCCGCGGGGCCAATACCGGCATTGAGGTGGTGGGTCTGAACGACACCTCCGATCCGAAGACCAACGCCCACCTGCTCCAGTACGACACGATGCTGGGCCACATCCGTAATGCGGAGGTGAGCCACACCGACGACACAATCGTGGTGAATGGCAAGCACATCAAGTGCTTCTCTGATCGCAATCCCCTCAACCTGCCCTGGAAGGAATGGGGCGTGGATCTAGTGATCGAGGCCACCGGCGTCTTTATTGATCAGAAAGGTGCTGGCAAGCACATCGAGGCCGGTGCTCGCAAGGTGCTGATCACGGCCCCAGGCAAGGGTGAGGGTGTGGGCACCTTTGTGGTGGGCGTGAATGCTGACCAGTACCGCCACGAAGATTTCGACATCATCAGCAACGCCAGCTGCACCACCAATTGCATGGCGCCGCTGGTGAAGGTGCTCGACCAATCCCTCGGGATCGTGAAGGGCATGATGACCACCACCCACAGCTACACGGGTGACCAGCGCATCCTTGATGCCTCCCACCGCGACCTGCGCCGGGCCCGTGCCGCCGCTGTGAACATCGTGCCCACCTCCACCGGTGCCGCCACCGCGGTGGCTTTGGTGTATCCGCCAATGAAGGGCAAGCTCAACGGCATCGCACTGCGCGTTCCTACTCCGAACGTGTCGGTGGTGGACATGGTGCTGGAAGTGAGCCGCGCCACCACGAAGGAAGAGGTGAACAGCATCTTCAAGGCCGCCTCTGAAAACGGCATGAAGGGCATTATCAAGTATTGCGATCTGCCCTTGGTGTCCACCGATCACGCCGGCACCGACGAATCCACGATCGTGGATGCCGATCTCACTCTTGTGATGGACGGCAACATGGTGAAAGTGATTTCCTGGTACGACAACGAGTGGGGCTATAGCCAACGCGTTGTTGACCTCGCCGAAGTGGTGGCGAAGAACTGGAAGTAAGGCCTGGGCCAGTCTCACCTTCCTGGGCCGTCCTGCGGGGCGGCCTTTTTTGTTCTGGCTGTCCGGTTACCCACGGCGCAGGGCACTCACGGAGGCAATCGCTTCAAAGTCGGCCTCGAAGGCCGAGCGGAGCGCAGCACTTCAAAACGCACTGGTTCCGCCAGGTGCGCTTCGGGATCCAGCACGTAGGGCGCAATCAACCGCTTCAGGGGAGTCGGACTGCGGGAGCGGCTGGGGATCTTCCCTTCTCGGCAGGGTTGCACGCCTGTCTGGGCCAGGCGGCGGACCTTCCGAACCAGCGCGGTCGTATCCGGTTCAGACTGCCCCCATCGCCTCGTAGCCATGCCGCCCGACATCCGCTGGCAGCAGCGCTTCTCCAACTTCTGCCAGGCCCTTGATCAGTTGGAGACCTTCTTCAAGCCCCCCGCGCTCAACGAGCGGGAGCGGCAGGGCTTGATCAAGGCCTTTGAATACTGTTTCGAGCTGGGTTGGAACACCCTGCGCGACCTTCTGCTGGCGGAGGGCAACGCCGGTCTGATCGGCTCGCGCGACACCCTACGGCTGGCCTTCCGGGTGGGCCTGATCCGCGACGGTGAGAGTTGGCTGGCCATGGTGCAGGACCGCAATCTCACCAGTCACACGTACAACCGCAGCACCGCTGAGCAGGTGAGCGAGCAAGTGGGCACTCGCTATCTGCCCTGTTTCCGGGAGCTGCGCCTGGTGCTGAGCGAGCGCGTTCAGGCCACCGCCAGGGAGGAGGGGGATGGCTGAGATTCGAGGCGCTGCGGCCGCTACCCCCGCCGCGATCCCCGGCGTCCCGCCGGAGGCCTCAGCCCGCCTGCTGGCCCTGCTCAGTGCCGAGCCCGCCGTGGAGGAGGTTTGGCTCTACGGCTCCAGGGCCATGGGCTGCCATCACGCCGGCTCCGACATCGACCTCACCCTGGTGGCGCCGGGCCTGAGCCACCAGGGACGCCTGCGCCTGATGGGAGCCCTTGACGACCTGCTGCTGCCCTGGAGCATCGACCTCTCCCTGCGGCACGAGCTGCCCG
>JAPLIE010000057.1 GCA_026389265.1 Cyanobacteriota bacterium
TCGCCGGCCTTGCGCACCACGATCGTGTCGCCGGCATGGAGATCCAGCTCGGCGAGGCGGTCGGCGTTGTGGAGGGTGGCGCGGCTCACCGTGGTGCCGGCCAGGGGCACCGGTTCGAATTCGGCCACCGGTGTCACCACACCGGTGCGGCCCACCTGGCAGGTGAGCCGCAGCAGCCGGCTGGGGGCCTCCTCGGCGGCGTACTTGAGGGCGATCGCCCAGCGGGGGGCCTTCTGGGTGAAGCCGGCGGCGTCCTGGAGGCGGAGGTCGTCGAGCTTCACCACCACGCCATCGGTGGCGTAGGGAAGGGCCTTGCGGGCCTCCTCCCAGCGGGCGAAGAAGGCCTCCACCGCCGCCAGGTCGGCCAGGCGCTCCGCATTGGGATTCACCCGGAAGCCGGCGGCTTCCAGCCAGCGCAGGCATTCCCACTGGCTGCGGGGGGGCGGCGGATCGCCGCCTTCAGCCCCGATCAGAGCGCCATCGATACCGCGCCGGTCCGGCCCAGCCACGGTGCCGCCGGGCCCTTCGCGCCCGCCAGCGGAGCCGTGGAGCCCATCGGCCCCCTCCGGCAGGTGCAGGGTGTAGGCGAAGAAGTCGAGCCGCCGCGCTGCCACCACCTTCGGATCGAGCTGGCGCAGGGTGCCGGCGGAGGCGTTGCGGGGGTTGGCGAAGGCGGCCTCGCCGCGGGCGGTGCGCTCGGCATTGATCGCCGCGAAGGTGGCATCGGGGATCAGGGCCTCGCCCCGCACCTCCACCCAGGCTGGCGGATCGGCGAGCTGCAGGCGCAACGGCACGGTCTGGATCGTGCGCACGTTGGCGGTGATCTCCTCGCCCCGCTCGCCGTCGCCCCGGGTGGCGGCCCGAACCAGCACGCCGTGCTCGTAGCTGAGGGCCAGGGCATTGCCATCGATTTTCAGCTCCCCCACCATCGGCAGCGCCGGCAGCGCCTCCCCCGGCGCCGGGGTGCGATCCAGCACCTTGAGCAGGCGGCCATACCAGGCCTCCAGCTCCTCAAGCGAGAAGGCGTTGTCGAGGCTGAGCAGGCCAATGCGGTGTTCCACGCTGCCGAAGCCCTCGGCCGGTTGCCCCCCCACCCGCTGGGTCGGACTGTCGGGGCTGAGCAGCTCGGGGAAGCTGCTCTCCAGCTCCAGCAGCTCCCGGTAGAGCCGGTCGTAGACCGGGTCCTCCATCACGGGCGCATCGAGCACGTAGTAAGCGTGGGCGGCCCGTTGAAGCAGCTGCCGCAGTTCGGCGGCCCGCCGGCGCTGGGCGCCGCTGGGACCAGGGCTCGGGGCCGGTAAAGTGGCCGAATCGGGCGGCGCTGGGCTGGTCACTTCAGACGGCACTCCGGGTGCTGTGGGGGTCGGCGGTTGGCGGCTGCCCATCGCCTAGGCGGCGATCAACACGACCTTGCCACCATGGCGCTGCGTGCGGCGGTGTTGCCACCACTCGTCAGCCCAGGTGTTCAGACGTTCGGTACCGCTCTGGCACGACCACAACGGATTGTGGTTCCAATGCCCGAGAGGCTCTGCCGAGTCCTGAACTCAGTCAGGATGAGCAGCGAGATTGATCTGGTCTGTGACCAAGTTCAAGATGCTCACAGTAAGCTCGCAGGCGGCGGCTCAGCCAGGCCAGTAACTCGGGCTTGCCGAAATAGGCGGTTGGGATCAGGCGGCGGTCTTCTGGATCCGGTCCACCCGCCAGGCCTCATCCACCTTCACGAAGGTGAAGTCGAGCGGCAGCTCTTCTTTGTCGTCGGATTTGAGTTTCACCGTGAGGATCACCTGGTCGTCTTGAAGGCGGGGGCGGCCGGATTTGAGGTTGCGGAACTTGTTGAGCTGCAGGCCCGCCAGGAAGCGGATGAACTGCTGGCGGGTGACGTGGGAGCGGTAGTTCTTGGTGGTGAGCAGGTAGGCGCCATCCACCTGGCCGGAGGCCACCTGGGTGAAGAACTGCTTGATCAGGGGGTTGATGCCGCGGGCGCTGAGCACCAGCTTCACCGCCGAGATCGTCCAGTAGAGGAGGAGGGCGCCGGCGCCGGCAAACAGGGCCTTGCTGCCAAGGCCACGGGCCAGATCCCAGTCCATGGGGTGTCTCGGGGGTTGCGTGCAGGAGAGTCTGACCGACGACCCCGCCCGGTAGTGGCGATACTGCCCGGGCCCCCGCTACCCGTGGGCTCGCTCCGGCCACGCTTGCTGGCCGGCTCCCGTCCCGTCGGTGCCCCCGCCGTGCCCCTGGAACCCCTGCCGCCCCTGTTCCACCGGCTGAACCGCGAGCATTTCGAGGGTGCCCTGCTTCGCGAGGGCAGGCCCCTGGTGGATCTGCGCTGGAGTGATGGCCGCCTCACCCGCACCGCCGGCCTCTACCGCAGCGGCAGCCGCGCCGATGGCTCCGACCTCTGCGAGATCGTGCTCTCCCGGCCGCTGCTGGAGCCCCTGCCGCGCCAGGCCACCCTCAGCACCCTCTGCCACGAGATGATCCACGCCTGGATCGACCGGGTGCTGGGGGTGCGGGAGGTGCACGGCCCCCACTTCCGCAGCCGGATGGCGGCGATCAACGCCGCTCAGGCGGAGTTCGCGGTGAGCGTGCGCCACACCTATCCCCTGCCGGTGGAGGCCGCCCGCTGGATTGCCCGCTGCCCGCGCTGCGGTCAGACCTGTGCCTACCGCCGCCGCCGCAATGGCCTGGCCTGCCGGACCTGCTGCGAGCGCTTCCATGGCGGCCGTTGGGATGCCAGTTGCCTGCTGGTGTTTGAGTCGGGGGCGGCCTGAACGGCAACCGCTCGCGCCCCCCAGGCTCCCTTAGGGTCGGCCCCAGTGCGAGCCGGCCATGGCCACCTTCCTTTGGACCCTGGAGTGGGGAGGGGTCACCATTGCTCTGGTGGGCCTGGGCCGGGAGCGCTGGCTGGCGGGCCGCCGCCGGTAACCTGGGGCCATGGATGAGGCCTGGAATCGTTGGGACGGGCCTTCGAATGGCCGTCCCGAGCAAGCGTCCGATGATGCGGGCAGCCGGTTGAGCGGCCGGTCCGGATCGTTCCGGGACCCGCTGGGCACCGGTTCCTTGCGAAACCGCGGCGCTGGCGCCTCCCGTGATGGCCGCCGCCCCGGGCGTGGCGCCCCTGAACCGCTCGAGCAACGTCTGGACCGCTGGGTGAGCCGGGGTCGGGAGCTGGTGGATGGCGTGGCCGGCGCCAGGCCCGGTTCGCGGATGGCCGGCCCCGAGGGTGCCGGGCTGGGCCATCGGGGCCTGGGAGCGGGAGGTCTCAACCCGGCCCGGCTGGGCCGCTGGGTGGAGGAGCGGTTCGACTGGCTGCTCGATGACGACGGTGAGGACGACTGGCGGGAGCCCTGGCAGGAGCCAGCCCGGGAGATCCGGCGGCGGCCGGCCGGTCCAGCTGCTGTCGGATCTCCCGATGCCCGTCGGCCGGAGCGCCCCAGCGATCCATGGGCCGCTCCGCCGTCGGTGTCCCCGCGGCGGAGCGATCCCCAGCCGCGCCGTGCCGTGGCTTCGGAACGCCGCAGCCTGGAGGCGGTCTCCCGTCGCCCATCCCAGATCGGCACCATCCCATCTTCGCCTCAGCCCCCATCCGGGGGAGCCAGCCGCAAACCCGTTGGCGGCCCTTCTCCAGCGCCCGCCGCCGAGGGCTACGCCGCCTTGGCTCACCCTGAGGTGGGCTCCTCCAGCGGCGCCGGGGCGGCCATCGACGCGGCGGAGGCCTGGCCCGATGACGCCAGCTTCACCCTGCAGCGCTGGCAACGCACCCCCCGCCCGTCCGCTCCCGAGCCGTTGGCGTCGGAGCCTCCGGAGCCGCCCGACGCTGCCGCGGGCCGTCGCCTGCCCCGCTCCACCCGGCGCCGTTAGGAGGCGGCGGAACCAGCAGATCCGCTGGTTCCCGCCCGCCCGCCGGCGCCTACGTCCCGGTTTGCTCTCCCTACGGTGCAGGAGTCCGCAGGCGCCGCCGATGACCACCCGACCCCCCAACCGAGCGCCGCATCACGCCATGGGCACCTTGGTGGTGGTGGGTTTCCCCACCGTGGCGGAGGCCGAGCAGGTGCGGCGCGAACTGGTGGAGCTCCAGAAGGAGGCCCTGGTTGCCCTGGAGGATGCGGTGGTGGTCGAGCACGACGCCGAGGGCCGGGTGCATCTGCATCAGGCCCTCAACCTCACCGCCGCTGGCGCCGTGGGGGGTGGTTTCTGGGGCACCCTGGTGGGCCTGCTCTTCCTCAATCCCCTGCTTGGGGCAGCCGTGGGGGCCGGGGTGGGGGCGGCCTCAGGGGCCCTGAGTGATCTCGGCCTCAACGACGACTTCCTGCGGGAAATCGGCGACACCCTGCCCGCTGGCGGTGCGGCCTTATGCGTGCTGCTGCGGGACTCGGCGCCCGATCGGGTGATTGAGCGCCTCCGCTCCCATGCTCCCCAGGCGCGCCTGCTGCGCACGAACCTCAGCCACGTCGATGAGGATCGCCTGCGCCATCTGTTGGAGCATGTGAGCAGGCAGTCGGAGGCATGCCGGACGCCCTGAGGGCTGGCCGGACCTGGAAGCTGCAACCCCGTTCCCTCAGCTCCCGGTTCACCGGTTGCACCAGATCACCGGGGATTTCATCGGCCATCTCCTCCGCCGAGGTGGCGATGTCGGGGGCGCCCTGTTGCAGGGCGGCCAGCAGGTCGGCCCAGAGGCCCACGAGGGTGCGCTCCTTCTGCGGGATCACGCCCTGGCCTTCGAGATGGGGGGCGCATTCCTGGCGGTGCCACAGGGCCTGGCGGTGCTGGCCGGAATGCTGCCGCTGGGCCTGGCCAGCCTCCAGGGCGGCGGGGCTGGGATCGCCATCCGCCAGGCGGAGGCCTGCGGCCACCAGCAGTTTGCCGGTATGCACGGCGGAGATCCCGTAGACGCGTCCGAGGTCCGTGAGGCTCAGCCACTCGGCTGTGAGCGGGGCGTTGCCCGATGCCGTGGTGCTGCGGTGGGTGCGGCCGCTGCTGGTCGGTGGTGCCGGGGAGCGGCCGCTCGGGGCCCGGACGGGGGTGGAGGGGGTGCCGCGCGGTTTGGCCATGGTCGGACGGATGGATACGCGAATCCTGGCCACAACATGAAAGGCGTCAATCCGTCAAGTGGAAACGCCAACCTGCCGTTGCCAAGTTGATGAATTGTTGTGAATTTGGGTCGTCGCTGGGCCCAGCCAGGCCTCCAAGGCGGGAGAGAAAACCTCCCGAATCACGGTGAGCTCGCGCCCTTGGCGGAAAAAGCGGTAGTGGCGGCTCCAGAAGGGCCCGGGCTGACCAAAGCGGCGCTCCAGCCAGGGGGCCTGCACCTGGCCAAGACCATCCACCTCCCGGAATAGCTCGGTTCGGCCCTCCGTGAGGCTGCGCCAGATCGGTTGGCGGCGATCCCGCAGATGGGATTCCGCCGCGCTGCGGTTCCACCAACTCTCGGCCCAGCCCAGGGTGAGGCCGCCGCAGGCCAGCCACACCTGCCGCCGCATCAGGGGCTCCTCCAGTTCCGCCACCTCCAGTGGCACCAGCGGGTCGTCCCCCGGCTCCGGGGCCATGGCGATCAGTTCCACCTCTAGCGGCTGGCCGGTAAGAAGTTGCAGGTGGCGGGTGGGGCTGCCATCCCCCAGCAGCAGCAGCTTCCAGGCCCCGCTCAGCTGTTGCCCTGCCCGGGCCGCCAGCACATCGGCCATGGGGGCCTGCCAGAGGGGCGCAGGGGAGGGCAGGAGGGTGCCTGGATCGGCGCGCGGCACACCGGGCTGAGGCCTGTCTTGCCCGGCGGGCCCGGCTTCCGGAGAGGTGTCGGGGTCGGGATTGGGGCTCGGCCGGGCGGGCTCAGCCACCGCTGCCGATCGCGATGCGACGCACGTCCCCGTCGTGTTCGATCAGCACACTGTCGCCATCGGTGGAGCGCAGCCGCCAGCCACTGCTGCCGATTGGCTCGCTCACCGACACCGTGCTGGTGCTTCCTCCCATCTGGAAGATGGCGGAGCCCGCCTTGCCCGGGGCACCCACCACCCCCACCAGCAGGGGGAGCGGGCCGGGCGGTTGGCTCGTGCGGGTCGGTGCGGCCGCGGCGGCCAGCTTCGGGCTCACCGGCACTCGCAGGATCGGCGCGCTGCGCTGGGGCCGAGGCAGTTCGCCCAGCTGCTCAATCCAGGGCTCCTGGGGCGGGGGTGGCGGCAGGTCGTTTTCTGCGGAAGCGGCTGCCTGGCTGTAGGCCTGGGTCAGGGGCTTGAGATCGGTCTGGGGGGAGCTGGCCATGGGGGTCATGCCGCTCGGAGGGGCCAGGGCTGGGGCTGGTGGCGTGGCCTGGGCGGCAGGGCCGAAATTGCGCAGCCGCTCCACCAGCAGCAGGCTGCGTTCCTGTTGGAGGGATTCCTGGAAACGGTTCCACTGGCTCAGCGCCAGGACCCCGCTGCTGGCGCTCACCAGGCCGGCGGCGGTAAAGGCTCCGATCAGCATCAGGGGCTGTTGGTGGGCCGTGAGGGTCGCCAGGGTTGTCTGTAGGCCCCCCTGCGGCGCCGGGGTGGTCGCCGTCGTGTCCACGGGGGCCGGACTGGCCGCGGCGGGTTTGGGAGGATCGCCCTGCTGTCTGGCCTGGGGCCGGCGGGCCCGCTGCCAGCGGGGGGATTTGGCGGCCGGAGCCGCAGCGGGGTTGGGGTCGGATTCCTCAGCCGATGCCGGCAGCGCGTCAAGGTCGATCCGCTCGGCGTCGGCGGGTAGGTCGATCGTGTCAACCGGATCGAAGATCCGGTTCATCAGCTTCTCGGCCTGCAAATCCCAATAGGCCCGGGAAGTCGGGATGCCCCGCGGTGCGTTCACCTCTGCCCCTCAGCCTCTCGGATGGCTCAATGTAGCGGGATCGGCCCGGCGTTTTTCCAGTTCGAGCCAGAGCAGCAGGGCGGTCACATCGGCCGGACTGACCCCCGGCACCCGGGAGGCCTGGCCAAGGGTGGTGGGGCGCACGGTGTTCAGTTTCTCGCGGGCCTCCGTGGAGAGGGTGGCGATGCCGCCGTAGTCGAGGTCGGGGGGCAGGGGGCGCCCCTGGGCGCGTCGTACCTGCTCGATCTGCTGTTGCTGGCGGGCCAGGTAGCCGCTGTATTTGATGTCAATCTCGGCCGCCTCCCGCACGGGGACGGGCAGATCGGCTGGGGCCAGGCCGTGGCGCACGAGATCGCCGCTGTGGAAGCCGGGCCGCCGCAGCAGGTCGGCCAGGGTGATCGAGCCCTTGATGGCCGCGCCGGTTTGCGCCCCCACCGCCGCCGCCGCCGGATCGCTGGCCTTGAGGCGCACCGTCTCAAGACGGCGGCTTTCGGTGAGGATCGCCGCCTGCTTGGCCTCGAACAGCCGCCAGCGGCGCGCGTCGATCAGACCCAGCTCCCGGCCGAGCGGCGTGAGGCGCCGATCGGCGTTGTCGCCCCGCAGCACCAGGCGGTACTCGCTGCGGCTGGTGAGCACCCGATAGGGCTCGCGCAGGTCCTTGGTGATCAGGTCATCGATCAGGGTGCCGATGTAGCTGCCTTCCCGCGGGAAGTGGATCGGCTCCTGCCCCTTCAGAAGCCGGGCGGCGTTGAGGCCCGCCACCAGCCCTTGGGCGGCGGCCTCCTCGTAGCCGGTGGTGCCGTTGAGCTGGCCGGCGCTGAACAGCCCCGCCACCCGCTTCGTTTCCAGGCTGGCCTTCAGTTGGGTTGCGGGCAGGTAGTCGTAGTCCACCGAGTAGGCGGGACGCAGCATCACGCAGCGCTCCAGCCCGGGCAGGGTGCGCAGCAGCTCAAGTTGGAGCCGCTCGGGCAGCCCGGTTGAGAAGCCCTGCACGTAGAGCTCGGGGGTGTCGCGCCCTTCGGGCTCCAGGAAGATCTGGTGGCTCTCCTTGTCGGCGAAGCGCACGATCTTGTCCTCGATCGAGGGGCAGTAGCGCGGTCCCTTGCTGTCCACGAAGCCGCCGTAGATCGGCGTGAGGTGGAGGTTGTCCCGAATCAGGCGGTGGGTGGCGGCGGTGGTGCGGGTGAGGTGGCAGCTCATGGGTTCACCGCTCACCCAGGCGGCCGGATCGAAGGAGAAGAAGCGGTCGTGCGCGTCGCTGGGCTGCTCCTCGAGTTGGGCCGTGTCGACGCTGCGCCGGTCCACCCGGGCCGGCGTGCCGGTTTTCAGGCGGCCGGTGCTGAAGCCCAGGGCCACCAGGGCCTCGGTGAGCCCCTCGGCGGCCTGCTCGCCGGCCCGGCCGGCGGCCATCGAGCGATCGCCCACCCAGATGCGGCCGCCCAGGAAGGTGCCGGTGGTGAGGATCACGGCGCTGGCGGCGTAGACGCTGCCGAAGTAGGTGCGCACGCCCAACACCCGGCCGAGGGGACCACGGACGGGATTGGGGGCGACGGCGTCGGCAACCGCTTCGGGGGCATCCGTCTGGGTCACCAGGGCTGCCCCGGGCGCGCTGGGCGCGCTTCCGCTTGCATCCATGCCAGATGCATCGCCCGCCACGCTCGCGCCACTGGCGGCGAAATCCCCCTCCACCACCAGGCCCGTCACCATCGCCTCGCGCAGGTGGAGGTTGGGGGTGTGCTGCAGCAGCTGCAGCATCTGGCGAGCGTATTGGCGCTTGTCGGTCTGGGCCCGCAGGGCCCAGACGGCCGGCCCGCGGCTGGCATTGAGGATGCGTTTCTGCAGGGCGGTGGCATCGGCGAGTCGGCCGATCACCCCGCCGAGGGCATCCACCTCATGCACCAGCTGGCTCTTGGCCGGGCCCCCCACGGCCGGATTGCAGGGTTGCCAGGCGATGCGATCGAGATTCAGCGAGAACAGCGCCGTGCGGATGCCCAGTCGCGCCGCCGTGAGCGCCGCTTCGCAGCCGGCGTGGCCGCCGCCCACCACGATAAGCTCGAAGGATTCGGTGGGCTGCTCGCCCGTGGAGATGCGGGAATCCATCGCTTCAAATTAGGCGGCGGTGCGGGTTGTGGGGGCTGCACCGGTTTCTGCCGCCGATCCTTGAGGGGGTGACTCCGGACGGTGAGCCTTGGGGCCTTCCAGAACCGGCCGGCTGGCCAGGATGGCTTCGCCGGGTACGGCCTGCTGGAAAGGGCCGCTGCCCGCGGGCCGACCGCAGCACCGCCGGATCCCAGGGGCAAGCGATCAGGGGCTGGCCCACCCCTGGTGGGCGACCATTCTTCCCATCTTTCCAGTGACGGCTGCTTTGGATTCCCGGCTCTCCCAGGCATGGCATCTGCCCCAGCCCCTGGCGCTGCCCATGCCGCTGCTCGCTCTGGTGCTGGTGGCGGGCGGTTGGGGGCTGTTCACCCTGCTGGCCCGTCGCCTCCCCTCCGATTCGCTGCTGCGGGCCCTGTTGCTGCGCACGCGGCTGAGCTTGGCCGTCCCCCTGGGAGTGGGGGGCGTGCTGATCTGGCTGCTGGGGCTTCTGCCGGCCGCCGTGCTTCCCCTGCCCAGCCCCCTGGAGCTGCGCCGGCTGCTGGTGGTGCTGGCCCTGGCCTGGAGCTTGTCCCGATCCCGGTGGCCACTGCTGCGCTGGGTGGAAGGCACGCCGACGGTGGCGGCCCTGCAGGGCAGGGAGCGTCTGGCCCTGCTCGATCTGCTCGACAAGTTGATCCGGGCTCTGGTGGCGGTGCTGCTGGGCTGGCAGGTGTTGCGGCTGCTGGGGGTGTCGGCGAGCGTGCTGCTCACCGCCGGCGGTTTCGGTGCCGCCGCCCTGGCCTTCGGCGCCCGCACGATCGTGGAGAACGGCCTCAGCGGCGTGGGGCTCTACCTCAGCCGCCCCTTCGTGGTGGGGGATGTGATCCGCCTACCCGCCCAGCAGCTGCAGGGGGAGGTGGAGGCGATCGGCTGGTTTCATACGCGCCTGCGGGATCCCGAGCGGCAGGCGGTGTACCTCCCCAATGGCACCTTCATCAGTCAGGCGGTCCAGAACCTCGCCCAGATCGACCGCCGACGCCTGCAGCTGGAGGTGAGCCTGCGGCCCCGGGATCGGGACGCCGTGCCGGCCATCGTGGCCGAGCTCCAGGGGCTCCTGGCGGCGGAGCCGGCGGTGGATCCAGAGCTGCCGGCACGGGTCCATCTGGTGGGTTTTGGCGAAAGCGGGCCGCTGCTCAGGTTGCTCTGCCATGCCGCTAGCGCCGATCTGGCCGCGGCCCTCGATCTGCAGCAGCGGCTGCTGTTGCAGATCGGCGCCGTGGTGGAGCGCCATGGCGCCGCGATCGCCCTGCATCGCCGCTTGCTGGCTTGAGGGAGGCCCCGCGGGGATCGCGGCCAGCGGCAGCCCTGGCCCCGTCGTGCTGCAGTGGTGTGCCATTGCCACAGCACGATCACCCGCTCTGCCCCGTCCTCTCCCAGGGACACCCCGGCCCCTGGCCCCACCACCGTCGCTGGCTACGCCCGGGAACTCCGCCCCCTCCTGCCTCCTGAGGCTTTCCGCGCCGATCCTTCCCGGCTCATGCTGGTGCTGATCAACCTGGCGATCCTCGCCCTGGGTTGGTGGATGGCTTCTCGGCTGGATCAGTGGCCCACGCTGGCCCTGCCGCTCTTCCTGCCCTTCACGCTGGTGATGGCCAATGCGGTGGTGGTGCTGCTGTTCGCCACCCACGATCTGCTGCATGGCAGCGCCATCCGCGGTCAGGGACCACGGCGCTGGGTGGGTTTCATGGGCCTCGCCGTTCTGTGGATGCCCCCCACCCTCTGGAACGCGGTGCACAACCGCCAGCATCACGGCCACACCAATTCCCTCGCCGATCCCGACCGCAGTTACCTGGAATCCCAGCCGGCCACCTGGGGCAAGCGGATTCAGCACGCCTTCGTGCCGTCCGATGAGGTCACGCCGCTGGGGCTGGCGCTCGGGATGGGCGCGGCCTGGTGGGTGCACAACCTGCGCAGCCTTCTTTCCGTGCTGTTCGGCCCCCATTGGCAGGCGGCCACGGCCATCGTGCCGGCGCCCTTCGGGGTCAGCCGGCGGGAGCGGCAAGCGATCGTGCTGGAACTGCTGCTGATCATCGCGGCCCATGCCGGCGTGATCGCGTGGATCGGCCTACGGCCGCTGCCGTTGTTGCTGGGCTACGGGCTGCCGCTTGGCCTGGGCTATGCGGTGGCGATGGCTTACATCTACACCAATCACATGCTCTGCCCCCTGGGTGAAGACAACGATCCCCTGGCCAATTCGGTTTCGCTGCAGTTGCCCGCTTATTTTGATCTTTTGCATCTCAATTTTTCCCACCATGTCGAGCATCATATCTTTCCAGGGATGAATACTAATTTTTATCCTCTGCTGCGTCAGATTCTTTTAGAGCGTTATCCGGACCGCTATCAATCCCTTTCCGGTGCAGAGGCCTGGCATCGCCTCATGACCACGCCCCGCAACTATCGCGATGGCCGAACTCTTGTGAGTTGTTCAGGAGAGCGGTCGGTGGGCCTCCCTCTCAAGCGGCCCTGATATCCCTGGCTTGATCGCGGTTACACCGCCAGGTTGCGGAAGCGGGTGAACTGGGGCTCGAACAGCAGCTTGCAGGTGCCCACCGGGCCATTGCGGTGCTTGGTCACGATCACCTCGGTGATGCCGCGATCGGGGGTTTCGGGGTTGTAGTACTCGTCGCGATAGATCATCAGCACCAGGTCGGCGTCCTGCTCGATCGAGCCCGATTCGCGCAGGTCGCTCAGCATCGGCCGCTTGTTGGTGCGGGCCTCCACGCCGCGGCTGAGCTGGGAGAGGGCGATCACGGGAACATTGAGCTCTCGGGCCATGCCCTTGAGAGCGCGGGTGATGCGGGAGAGCTCCTGTACCCGGTTGTCGGAGCCGGAACCCTCCATCAACTGCAGGTAGTCGATCACAATCAGCCCGAGCTCCTTTCCCTGCTGGGCCATGAGGCGGCGGCAGAGGGAACGCATCTCCAGCACGCTGGCGTTGGGCTTGTCGTCGATGTAGAGGGGCAGGGCGCCCAGGCTGCTGATGCCCTTGCCCAGCAGGGGCCACTCCTCCTGCTGCAGCCGGCCGGTACGCAGTCGGCCGCTCTCGATGCCCACCTCCATCGAGAGCAGGCGGTAGGTGAGCTGCTCCTTGCTCATCTCCAGGCTGAACACGGCCACCGGCAGGTTGTGGAGCTGGGCCACGTTCTTGGCGATGTTGAGCACGATCGAGGTTTTGCCCATCGCCGGCCGGCCCGCCACGATGATCAGGTCGCTGCGCTGCAGCCCCTGGGTCAAGGCGTCGAGGTCGTAGAAGTTGACCGGGATGCCCGCTACGGCGGTGCCGAGGGAGCGGGTTTCGATCTCTTCGAAGGTGCGGGTGAGGATCTCGGCGGTGGCGGTGAGCCCCACGCTGGGTTTTTCCTGGCTGATCGCGAAGATCTTCTGCTCGGCCTCATCAAGCACCTGATCCATCGGCTTGCTCTGGTCGAAGCCGAGGCCGATCACCTCATTGCCGGAGCGGATCAGCTGGCGGCGCAGGTACTTGTCCATCACCAGGCGGGCCACCTGGTCGATCGAGGCGGTGGAGAGGGTGCGCTCCACCAGTTCCACGAGTCGGCTGCTGCCGCCCACCTTCTCCAGGTGGCCCATGTCGGCCAGCCAGGCGGCCATGGCGGTGAGGTCGGTGGGCTTGCCCTGGGTGTGCAGCATCAGGGCGGTGCGGTAGATCTCGCGGTGGGCGCCCAGGTAGAAGGCCTCCGGCTGCAGCACCTCGGCCACCCGGCCGATGGCGTCGGGATCGAGCAGGATGCCGCCCAGCACCGCCTCCTCGGCCTCCAGGTTCTGGGGGGGCACGGAGTCGGGCAGGGCTTCGAAGCTGGCGTTGCCGTTGCCACCGGCCCGGGAGCGTCTTCCTGGGGAGACGCGGGAACGGCCCTCCGCCAGGTGACCGCCGGGGTCATCGGCCGGCGAGGTCGGACCGGCCAGGGGCACGCTCACCATGGGATCTCGGGGGGGAAGGCGCCGCACGGGCGCTGGAGGGTGCCGGGGGACCGGCAGGCAACAACGCCGCCGAACCCCTGGGGATCCGGCGGCGTGGGGGAAGATTCATTCTGGCCCTGCCAATCGGTTTTGACCAGGTACCAAGCCACCAGATCTGGTGGCTTGATCCCGGCATTGGCGCGGGGCCCCTCCAGATCTGGGGGTTTCCAGGCTTAGTGGCTCACCACTTCAAGGTTCACTTCGGCGGTGACCTCGGGATGCAGCTTCACCTGCACTTTGTAGGAGCCGGTGCGGTGGATCTCGGGAACGATGATGTCGCGCCGGTCGAGTTCTTTCTTGGTGGCGGCCTCGATGGCCTCGGCCACATCGCCGTTGGTCACGGTGCCGAAGAGCACGTCATCGCCGCCGGTCTGCTTTTTCACGGTGAAGCGGCCGATGGTGTCGAGGGCTGTGCGGAAGGCGACGGCTTCGGCCTTCAGGGCGGCCTGGCGCTCGGCCTCCTTAGCCCGGCGGTGCTCCACCTGGCGCAACACGGCTGCGGTCACGGGAACGGCCTTGCCGAGGGGAACCAGGAAGTTGCGGGCGTAGCCCGGGGCCACCTCCACCAGATCCCCATCCTTGCCGAGGCTCAGCACGTCTTCGCTGAGCACCACCTGAACACGCTTGGCCATGGCTACGAACCCTTGAAACCGACGGAAACCGATTTGTCACCTTACGACAGAGATGGGCCTACTTCGCTGTTCGCTGAAGGAGGCCCCTGAGCCCGGGGACCAGCCGGGCCGGCTTGGGAATGCAGGCCAGGGCCTGATCACCCGGCCGCGGCGCCCGGATCGGCCGCCCGGGGCAGCCGCACCTGGGTGGCCAGGCCGATGCCCTGCAGCAGCCGGATGTGCTGCCAGGTGAGGTCGATCTGGCCGGGGCCGAAGCCGTGGCGAGCCGAATGGGGGAAGGCGTGGTGGTTGTTGTGCCAGCCCTCGCCGAAGGTCAGGGCCGCCACCCAGGGGTTGTTCATCGAGTTGTCGCCGCTGTCGAGGCGGGCCTCACCCCAGCAGTGGGTGGCGGAGTTCACCAGCCAGGTGCAGTGGTACACGAGAACCAGGCGCAGGGGGATGCCCCAGAGCACCAGGGCCCAGCCGCCGGCGCCGGTGGCGGTGCCGATCCAGAAGAGGAGCAGGCCGAGCACCACCTGCAGGCTCAGGAACCAGGTGTTCAGCCAGCGGTAATAGGGATCGCGGGCCAGGTCGCCGGTGAGGCGGGGCACCGCCGCCATGGCGGGGATTTCCTCGAACATCCAGCCCATGTGGGACCACCAGAAGCCCTTGTTGCTGTCATGGTGATCCGCATCCGTATCGGAGAACTTGTGGTGGTGGCGGTGCAGCCCCACCCAGTCGATCGGACCGTGCTGGCAGCTGAGGGCGCCGCAGGTGGCGA
The DNA here is from genome assembly GCA_026389265.1 of Cyanobacteriota bacterium. Classification (GTDB taxonomy): domain Bacteria; phylum Cyanobacteriota; class Cyanobacteriia; order PCC-6307; family Cyanobiaceae; genus Cyanobium. The sequence continues at coordinate 14,323 of JAPLIE010000057.1, forward strand.
AGAAGCGCTCTAGCCAGGTGGGCACCTTGAAGGCCCGGTGACTGAGCAGGCGGTGGTAGCCGATCGTCACGCCCAGGCAGGCGGTGACCCAGTAGAGCACCAGCAGGCTGGCCACGGCCGGCAGGCTCCAGAAGCGGGGCAGCAGGGCCGCCAAGGCCAGGAGGTGGATCACCACCATGAAGCCGATCGTGCCCCAGCGGCGCCCGGGCGGTGCCACCGGGATGGGCTCACCGCGGCGGGGCTGGTGCAGGGCGCTGGCGCGGCGATGGGCGCTGGCGCCGCCGCTGATGGTGGCGGCCGCCTGGGTGTGGAGAGCGGCGGGGCGGGGAAGGGGTGTGGCGGCCATGAAGGACCGGCTCCGGGTGGATCGATAGAATGGTAGCAATACGGATCCAGATCACTTGGGTTATCGAGATGACATCGCATCGGGGCGGGTGGCCTTCGCTCATCTGATCCGCCACTGGCACGGCTGCAATGGCTGGTCCCACCGGGTGCTGCCGGGGCTGGCGGAGGCCCTTGATGTGGGTCGGGTGCACAACTCCCAGCTCTCGATGCTGCGCAACGGCAAGCTGGCCTCCCCAGGGCCGGAGGTGTTCCTCGCCCTGGGGCGGATCAATCGTTTGCTGGCGGTGGAGGCTCCAGAGGGCCGGTTGGAGCCCGGCCGCGCCGAAGCGCTGCTGGATGGTCACCATCCC
>JAPLIE010000201.1 GCA_026389265.1 Cyanobacteriota bacterium
CGATGCGGTGGATTACAACAGCCTTGATCCCCATTACCAGGCGATCTGGCGCAGCCACGGCGCCAGTTTCGAGGGCAACGTGACGCTGGAGAAAGGCAACTACGACTTCCTGATGGGCTGCGACCTGAACATGGCTCACCCAGAGGTTCGGGGGGAACTCAAACACTGGGGTCGCTGGATGCTGGATCAGGTGGGAGTGGATGGTTTCCGGCTCGATGCGATCAAGCACATCAACAGTGATTTCTTCATCGACTGGATCACGGAGATGGAGAGTTATGCCCAACGCGATCTCTTCGTGGTGGGTGAATACTGGACCTACGACCTCGGCAGCCTCAGCTGGTATGCCGCCAACAGCGGCGGCAAGATGAGCCTATTCGATGCACCGCTGCACCTCAATTTCCACGAGGCCAGCCGCAGCGGCGGCCAATACGACATGCCCCGTCTGCTCGACGGCACCTTGATGCAGAACCTGCCCCTGCTGGCGGTGACCCTGGTGGAGAACCACGACACCCAGCCGCTGCAGGCGCTGGAATCCCCCGTGGAGCCCTGGTTCAAGCCGCTCGCCTATGCGGTGATCCTGCTGCGCGATCAGGGCTATCCCTGCATCTTCCACGCCGATTACTACGGCGCCGATTACCACGACTCACGCTTCGGCCGCCGCATCGACATCCACATGCCCAGCCACCGCTTCCTGATCGATCGCTTCTTGCTGGCCCGCACCAACTGGGCCTACGGCCGTCAGATCGATTACCTCGATCACTTCAACACGATCGGCTGGACACGGCTCGGCAGCGAAGGCCACCCCCGGACCCTGGCGGTGCTGCTCAGCGATGGCAATACCGGCCGCAAGTGGATGGAGGTGGGCAAAGCCAACACCACCTACCGCGATCTCACCGGCCACATCCGCGAAGCGATCACCACCAATGCCGATGGCTGGGCCGAATGGCGCTGCCCCGGCGGTTCGGTTTCGGTGTGGGTGGAGCAGGAGGCCTTGGCGGAGCTGGCGATCCAGGTTTAGAACATTGCCGCAACAAAAAGTGCTGGAACACAAATAGCTGCCCCGCCTCAGAACCTCCCTGTCAGAGCTCGGGTGGTGCGGGTGATGCCGAGGCGAGTCTCCGGCAGGAAGGGGCCCTTGAGCATGGCGCCGCCGATCCGCAGGAACAGCCCCGAAAGGGCCAAATCCAGGCCAGCCACCGCCAGGGCACAGTTAAGCCAGCTCCAGGCCAGGCTCTTGTGCAGCCAGATCAGCAAGGCAATCTGGGCCGCCAAACCGGCAAAGGTGGCCATAGTGATCCCCATGCCGAGGAACACGGCGCCACCGATCAGGCGACGCTTCTCCCGGCTGGCTTCCTGTAGCGCGATTTTCACGTGCAGGTCCATCACCGAGGACATCAACTCGGTGACCTTGCCGAAGGTGGAGCGACCCATGACGAACTCAGGCGGAGCGGCGACCGGAGAGGAGCAGACCAAACAACAACCCCACCCCGGCGGCGATCCCGATCGCCATCAGCGGCTTCTCCCGCACCGGCTTCTCGATGCGTGGTCGCAGGGTGGTGTTGAGGTCGTCGAGGAGTTGCTCAAGCTGATCCTCCAGCGGACGCAGGGTGTCCGCAACCTGGTGGGCCTGCTCGCCGGTGGAGTGCAGCAGGTCCTGAAGTTGCTGCTTGACCCCGTGACTGGTCAGACCGGTCTGGCGGCTAATCACATCCACGGCGTGGTCAAAGCTGCCGCGGGTGGCCTCCAGGGTGTGGCGCGCCACCTCAGGCCATTCTCGCTGGATGGTGGGCAGCAGAGCCTCAAAGCGCTCCCGGAAGGCAAGCTGCAGCTGAGTGAGGGTCGGCACCTCCGCCTCCACGCTGGTGTGGGCGCCGGAACTACCGCTGCCGTTGGGCTGGAAGGGAAGGCCCTGGCCGGGGGTGGAACCCACCGGAGCTTGGGCGTCGCCGGTGGAACCCACCGGACCATGGGCGTCGCCGGGGGAAGCGGGGGAATCGCTGAGGTGATCCATGGCGTCCGGGGCGAAGGGGAAAGTTGCGGGAACAGCCCCCACTGTGAAGGTGGTGGAGCGTCCGGGAAACGGCGAGGGGGTGGGGAGAGCCGTCCCGCGCCGGGGGGGTGACCGTCGGGTAGCACTACCGTAGGCAGCCCCCTTGGCAACGTCACCACCTCGGCTACATTCCGACCGGCCGGCGCACGGGCCTGTTGGTTCACATCAACCAGGTCGAACTCCATCACTTCAAGTCGTTCGGCGGATCGATGTCGATTCCGCTCGAGCCTGGGTTCACCGTGGTTACCGGCCCCAATGGCTCCGGCAAGAGCAATATTCTCGATGCAGTGCTGTTCTGCCTCGGCCTGGCCACCAGCCGCGGCATGCGGGCCGAGCGGCTGCCGGATCTGATCAACAGCGCCGTGCAGCGGCAGGGCCGCGCCGCCGAAACCACCGTCACCGTGCGCTTTGACCTGGGCGATTGGCAGCCCGACGAAGCGGAACAGGGTCTGGATGCGGCTCCGGAGGGCCCCTGGATTCAGCCGGGCCAGCGGCAATGGAGCGTGACTCGGCGGCTGCGGGTGGCCCCCGGCGGCACCTACAGCAGCAGCTTCAGCGCCGATGGCGTGTCCTGCAACGCTCAGCAGCTCCAAACCCAGCTCCGTCGTCTGCGGATCGACCCCGACGGCAGCAACGTGGTGATGCAGGGCGATGTGACCCGCATCGTGTCGATGAGCGCCCGCGATCGGCGCGGCATCATCGATGAGCTGGCCGGCGTGGCCCTGTTCGATTCCCGCATCGACCAGAGCCGCGCCAAGCTTGACGAGGTGCAGGAGCGCCAAGAGCGCTGCGGCATTTTGGAGCAGGAACTGCTGGCCAGTCGCCAGAAGCTGGAGCGCGACTGCGCCAAGGCCCGCACTTACCAGGAACTGCGCCAGCGCCTGCAGCTCGGCCGCCAGCAGGAGCAACTGCTCGCCTTCGAAGCCGATCGCGCCGCCCTCACAGCCCTGGGGCAACGCCGCTCGGAACTGGAGCGGCTCCAGGCGGGGGAGCGGGAGGCGATCAGCACGGCCGAGAGCGCCGTGGCTGCAGGAGCCCTGGAGCTCGAAGCGCTTCAGGCGGACGTGAAGGCCCTGGGCGAGGACCAGCTACTGGCGGTGCAGGCCGAGCTCGCCGGCCTGGAGGCGGCCGAGCGGGAGCGCGCCCGCCAGGGGGAGCGGCACCGCGAGGAGGCGGCCGGCCTGCAACAGCGCCGCGACGACCTGGGCCGTCGCCAGAGCGAGTTGCGCCAACAGCGCCAGCAGCTCGAGGGCAGCCCCAGCGGTGATCTCGAGGAGGCGGAGCGGCGCTGCGGTGCTGCGGAGGCGGCGGTGGAACTCTCACGCCGCCGGCTCGGGGAGGTGGCCGGCCGCTCCGGCAGCTGGATTGAGGAGCGCCGCCAGCGCGACCAACAGCGCCAGGAGCTCCAGGAGCGGCTCGGGCCCCTTCAGGCGGAACAGGGCCAGCTGGAGGAACGGCTGCGCCAGGCCGAGGTGCGGCGCCTGGAACTGGAGACGGAGGAACGGGAGGAAGAGGGCGGCAGCGGCGAGGCCGAATCCCGGCTGGCCTTCCTGCAGCGGGAGGAGGCCGCCCTGTTGGCAACCCTGGCGGCCAGGCAGCATCAACTGCAGGAGCAGGCCGAGGCCCTGGCCCTTCAGCAGCGCACCCGCAGCCGGCTGGAACAGGAGCAAACCAGCCTGGAGCGAGAGATCGCTCGCCTCGATAGCCGCCGCGACACCCTGCAGGAGAGCCGCGGCACCGGCGCCCTTCGCTTGCTGCTCGAATCCGGGCTGGAGGGCATCCACGGACCGGTGGCCCAGCTCGCCGAGGTGGAGGAGCGCCACCGGGTGGCCCTGGAGGTGGCGGCCGGCGCCCGCCTCGGCCAGGTGGTGGTGGAGGACGACCGCATCGCAGCCCGGGCGATCGAGCTGCTGAAGCAGCGCCGGGCCGGCCGGCTCACCTTCCTGCCCCTGAACCGCATCCGCGGCGGCGGCGGCGGCGGGGCGGCGGGGGCGGCGTTCCAGCGCGGACCCGGTCCGGCGGGGACAGGCTCCGGCGGGCCGGGACCCGGCGGTCTGGTGGGGCGGGCCGTTGACCTGATCCGCCATGAACCCGTCTACGCCGAGGTGTTCCGCTACGTCTTCGGCGACACCCTGGTGTTCGACCGCCTCGACAACGCCCGGCGCGAACTCGGCCGCTGCCGGGCCGTGACCCTCGATGGCGAACTGCTCGAAAAGAGCGGCGCCATGACCGGCGGCAGTCTGCAGCAGCGCAGCGGCCAGCTCGGCTTCGGAAGTAGCCAGGAGGGCGACGAGGCCGAACCGCTGCGGCGCCGCCTGCTGGAACTCGGCGAGAGCCTGCTGGCCTGCCGCCGCCGTGAGGCGGAGCTGGCCCGGGCCCTGGAGGAGAGCCGGCCCCAGCTGCTCCAAAGCCAGCAGCGCCAGGCCGCGGTGGAGGCTGAGCGCCTGGCGGCCCAGCGCCAGCTGACGCCGCTGCAGCAGCGCCGCAGTCAGCTCACGGTCCGCCTGGAGCAGCTGCGCCAATCCAGCAACGCCGACCGGGAACGCCTGCAGCAGATCGCGAGCAACATCAGGCCCCTTCGCGAGGCCCTCACCGCCCTGGAGGCCGCCGAAGGCTCCGGCGCCGCCAATGCCGACGCCGCCCAGTGGCAGGGTCTCCAGGCCGACCTGGAGGCGGCCGACCGCGCCCTCAGCGAGGCCCGTCAGCGGCGCGATGCCCTGGCTGCCGAACGCCGTGACCGGACCCTGGCCGCCGAACGACTGGCCAGCCAGCTGGAGGCGATCACCACGGAAGAGACCCGGCTGGTCGAGGCGGTGCAGAGCCTGCTGAGCGAGCGCCAGGCCTGGAAGGAGCAACAGCAGAGCGGCCAGACCCGCCGCGCCGAACTGGAGGCGCGCCAGGCTGACCTGGCGGCGCGCTTCGGGGAGAAGCGGCGCCAGCGCGATCAGGCCGAGGCCCAGCAGGGAGCCGCCCGCCAGGCGCTGCAGCAACGCCAGTGGGAACTCCAGCGGCTAGGAGAGGAGATCGAGGCGTTGGTGGAGGAGCAGCGCAGCGGCGGCTTGCGGCTGGAGCAGTTGGAGCGCGCCCTGCCCGATCCCCGACCGGAGATCCCCGAGGCCGTTCGCGAAGCCGGTCTCGACACCCTGCGCGGCGAACTGCAGGCCGTGGCGCGACGCATGGAGACCCTCGAACCGGTGAACATGCTTGCCCTCGAAGAGCTGGAGCAGCTGGAAACCCGCCTCGCCGACCTGGAGGAGCGCCTCGAGGTGCTGAGCAAGGAACGCGAGGAGCTGCTGCTGCGCATCGAGACGGTGTCCACCCTGCGCCAGGAGGCCTTCCTGGAGGCCTTCCACGCCGTGGACGGCCACTTCCGCACCATCTTCGCCGGCCTCTCCGATGGGGAGGGACACCTGCAGCTGGAGACCCCCGAGCAGCCCCTAGAGGGGGGCCTCACCCTGGTGGCCCACCCCAAGGGCAAGGCGGTGCGCCGTCTGGCGTCCATGTCCGGGGGGGAGAAATCGCTCACGGCGCTGAGCTTTCTGTTCGCCCTGCAGCGCTTCCGCCCGTCCCCCTTCTATGCCCTCGATGAGGTGGACAGCTTCCTGGATGGCATCAATGTGGAGCGGCTGGCCGGCCTGATCGCCGCCCAGGCCGATGCGGCCCAGTTCCTGGTGGTCAGCCACCGCCGACCGATGATCGCTGCCTCTACCCGCACGATCGGCGTGACCCAGGCCCGCGGCACCCACACCCAGGTGGTCGGTTTGCCGCCGGCCGCCTGAGCTGGCGGGGTGGTCCACAATGGGCCGACTGGGCCCCCGGACTTGACCTCCTCCACACCTGCCGCCCCCGATCCCAACGTCCCGTCCCCAAGCGATCGCCTCTGGCTGCGCTCCGAGTTGATGGGCACCCAGGTGATCACCCGTGACACCGGCCGTCGGCTCGGGGTGGTGGGCGAGGTGATGGTGGACATCGACCGCCGCGAGGTGGTGGCCCTCGGCCTGCGCGACAACCCCCTCACCCGCTTCCTGCCGGGCCTGCCCCGCTGGATGCCCCTGGAGCGGATCCGCCAGGTGGGCGATGTGATCCTCGTGGATTCAGCCGATTCGCTCGCGGAGGGCTTTGATCCGGATCGCTTCAGCAAGGTGATCAACTGCCAGGTGATCACCGAATCCGGCGCCCAGTTGGGCCGGGTGCTGGGATTTAGCTTCGATGTGGAGACCGGCGAGCTCACCACCTTGGTGATCGGAGCCCTCGGGGTGCCCCTCCTGGGTGAGGGGGTGCTGAGCACCTGGGAGATGCCGGTGGGCGAGATCGTGAGCAGCGGCACCGATCGGATCATCGTGTACGAGGGCGCCGAGGAGAAGCTCAAGCAGCTGGGCACCGGCCTGCTGGAAAAACTCGGTATCGGCGGCAGCAGCTGGGAACAGGAGGAAAGGGAGCGCTACCGCGGCGCCGCCGTGCCGGCCGAGAACCAGCTGCCCGCCGGCCAGCCCACTCAGCTCGAGCAGCGCCGCATCCAGCCCGCCACCAACCGCTCCTTCCAGCCGGAGGAGGAGTTCGACTACGTGGAACTCGAGGAACGCCGCGAGCGCGAACCGCTGCGCCAGCGCCGCTATCTCGATGAGGAGGAGCCCCAGCCGAGACTTCAGCGCCGCTACGACGAGGACGGACCCCTCAGCCGCAAGCCCGAAGGCCGCCCTGGTCGCGACTCCCCTAGGGGCAGGGATGGCTACGACGCACGGGAGAGCGATCCAACCCGTGGCAGCAATGAGGGGCCCAGGGCCGACAAGATCCGCGACCCCTACGGGGAAAGGGAAACCGCCGAACCGCGCCTACCCTTCCAAGAACGCGAGACCGATGCAGTCGAAGATCGATATGGCCGCTGGGACAGAGGTGAACGCCCCGAACGCTCCCTTGAACAACCAGGTAGCTTCCAGGGGCCAGAATTCGGTGGTCGCCTCATCGCCGATCTTGAGCGATACAGATCCGGCGAGACACTAACTGGTGTTGATGTTGACGACGCGCCCCGTCGCTCCCTTCCACTGGAGCCCAGGGAAGCCCCCCGCCGAGTGCCTCAGCCCGTTGATGAAGTGGATGCAGAAGTGCTCGACGACCCTTGGTGAATAACATGGAAACGAACCAGCGGACGAAGATCCTTTTCATCAGCAACGACGGCAGCCGTACCGGGGCGCCATGGATCCTGTTGAATCTCATCCGCTGGTTGAAAAGCCATCACGACCTGAAGATGGCGGCCGTGCTGATGCGGGATGGTTCGCTGAGAACAGATTTTGAGCAGGAGCTAACCACCTATACATGGATCCCCACAGACCTGAACCAGCCGGAAAGAATCCACAAAAGACTTGTCAACACATTCTTTCAACGTGGCAGATCTGACCCCGGAAAATGGTTGGCACATATCATTGAGAAAGAAAAACCCGATGTGATTTACCTCAGCACGCTTGTGCTTGGTAAGTACCTAGGCTCAGTCAGGCAAGACGCGCGTCCCCGAATTGTTAGCCATGTGCATGAATTGCTGCCCAGTCTTCTCCAGCTTTCAGGCTATGCCATGGTTCAACGCCAACTAGACCTCTCCCACAAGGTGATTAGCTGTGCCGATTGCGTCCAGAATGGACTGACAAAAAATTTCCATCTGCCACCAGATCGGTGCATTATATTACCGGAATTCATCATCACCCAGTCTGACAATGAATCCCCTAATTCGCAGGAGAATGCTGGCCCAAACAGCCAGGATCCGCAGGAAACACTCGGATGGCAAAAGCTCAACACTGCCCAGGAGAGGGGCCTGCCAGTCTTTGGAATCGGCGGCAATCCAATTGGCCGAAAGGGATTTGATCTGATCCCCCTGTTTTTGAAGGCCTGTCGCCAACGGTTTGGAGATGAAGGCTTTCTGTTCGTCTGGATTGGTTGTGGCGAAGGATCTTCACCCCATGCTTCCCTGAGCTGGGATCTTGAGCTCATGGGGCTCAGGGATCAGATCGTGCTGTTCCCCTCGGTAGCGATGGCGAGTTTTCGAAGACTCCTGAGCCGATTGCAAGTGCTCACGCTTCTTTCCAGGGAGGATCCCTTTCCGCTTGTGGCCCTGGAGGCGGGCCTGCTGGAGATCCCCACCGTGTGCTTCAAGGGTTCTGGTGCCATCGCCGAGATGGCCGATGAGGGAGCCTGTATCGCGGTGGACTACCTCAATCTTGAAGCCTTTGCCGCGGCGGTTCATCGGCTCTGGGCCCAACCGGACGAAGCGCAGCGCATCGGTCGACGCTGTCGCCGCAAAGTATTGGAAGAGCTCAGCCTTGAGCAGGTTGCGCCGAGAGTGGCGCAGGTGCTTCTTCAGGATTGACCGCCCCATTTGGTCCGCTGAAAGCCACGGGTGTCGTTGCTTCGGCGATCAAGGCAAACATTTCATCCCAGAGACTGCAGGGATACGAAATTCTCCATCTTTCCTTGCTTGACCAGATAGGGCCGGCCTTCAGGGCCCACCCAGGTATCTCCGATGCGAAACCGATTGGCCCGAGGCGGGCTGAGATGATTGGAAAAGAGCCGCATGTCGCGTCATCCAAATAAGGGATAACAAACAAGCTGTTGACTCTGGATTGCATCCAGGCCGCCAACAAACCAGCAGAAGGAAGCGATGAAGTTCCCTTGATGGTGCTCTCACAACCTATGGCTATCAGCCGCTCCAATCGAGTGCGGTTTCTACCCATGACCTGCCCTCCAGGCCTAACGACCTGGAGGTGCGGAATCCATCACTCTGGCTGAAAGTTCAGGGAGGCTGAATTCACGCAGTAGCGCTGGCCCGTGGGGCGGGGCCCATCGTTGAACACATGGCCGAGGTGGGACTCGCATTGGGCGCAGCGGATCTCGGTACGCACCATGCCGTGGGAGCGGTCGGTGATGGTGGTAATGGCGCCGGGGTTCACCCCATCCCAGAAGCTGGGCCAGCCGGTGCCGGATTCAAACTTGGTGGCGGAGCTGAACAGCTCGGCGCCGCAGCAGAGGCAGTGGTACATCCCCTGGCCCTTGTGGTTCCAGTAGGTGCCGGTGAAGGCCCGCTCGGTCCCGCCCTGGCGGGTGATGCGGAACTGTTCGGGGGTGAGGCGCTGGCGCCATGCCTCCTCATCGAGGCCCCGCTCCAGGCCGCTGGGCAGGCCGCAGGCCGAGCCCGCCGCGGCGGCATCCCCTTCTGGACCCGGAGCCCCGGATGGGTTAGTCGCCTGCTGAGCCTTGGGGTCGGTTGCTGGGCTGATTGAAGAGGGATCCGGGAACGACGCCGACATCGGGCAGCAAGAACGGAAGCGAGTAGTGAAACCCTAGGCAGTCAGACCTGGCGGCAGCAAGTCCCGCACCAGGCTGGCCAGGGCCGCCACCGCCCCGGGCTGGCCCCGCAGGCTGCGGAGGTCGTCACGCATGCCCTCGAGCCGATCCGGATGCTCCAGCCAGTCGGCCGCCTCCTCGGCGATCTGCTGGGGGGTGATCGGCCCCACCCGCTCCGGTACCACGGCCCGGCCGGCGGTGATGTTGGGCCAGGCCAGGAAGCCGCGGTGGCGCATCCGCCAGGCCGTGAGGGCCACCCCCAACAGCCGTCGCGCCAAGGGCAGACGGGCCAGCAACCCCATCCAGCCATCCCAGGCCTGCATCACATGCAGGTGCTGGGTGGGCACCAGCACGATCATCGGCACCCCCAGCGCCCCGAGTTCGGCGGTGTTGGCCCCCACGGTGGTGAGGGCGAGGCAGCACTGGCTCAGGGGGCCGTGGGCCGGATGCACCTCCAGCAGCCGGATCGGGGTGCCAGCGGCGGTGATCAGTTCGCCGGCCTGGCGAGAGGGCTCCTGGATGCCGAAGTAGCGGGTGATCGGATTGGCCGGCCCGGCGAAGGCCAGCACTTCGTCCACCGTGGTGGTGGGGGCCACCGGCAGCAGGAAGCGACACCCCGGCCGCAGGGCCGCCAAGCGGTCGGCGGCCGCCAGCAGAAAGGGCACGCCCACCTGGAGCTTGGCCCGCTTCGAGCCGGGCAGCAGCGCCACCCACTCTCCCTCAGGCAGCGGCTGGTCCTGGCGGGCTGATGCGGAGAGATCGGCCATCAGGTCGCCCACCTCCGTGGAGCGGGCGCGCCAGCGGGGGGCCAGGCGGCGGGAAGCCTTGGGCCCCATGGTGGCGACGTGGTCATTCCACTGGGGCCAGCGGGCCACCCACTCGGCATAGGTGAGGTGGCGATAACCGAGCCGGGCCGAGAGCAGCACCGTCCAGAATTGGTCGCCGCCCAGAAACACCACCACCCCCTGGCGCGGCCAGGGGCCATGGCGGGCGGGCCGCAGCAGCAGCCACCAGAAGCGCCCGGCCGGCAGCACCCGGCTGAACAGATCCCAGCCGCGGGCCAGCCGCGCCTCCTGGCCGGTGGCATTGGGGCAGGGCACCAGCACCAGCTGCAGGCTGCAGGGCGCCTGGGGATCACGGGGCCGCAGGGGCAGCAGGCGATGCAGCTCATCGGCCAGCGGACGCACCCAAGTGGTCATCTCGCCCGGACCGTTGCTCACCAGCACGATCGTGGCCACCGGTTCGGCCACACCATGGCGGCCATCCTGGCTGAGGGGCCCGGCCGGTTGAGAACCGAGACCCAGCGCAGGACCCTGGTTGGTCTGTCGTTTCGGGGGATCAAGTTGGCCCCGGCGCATCGGATCAACTTGACCCGAGCCAGCACCCCGATCAGCTGAAGGATCCGGTAGCGCTTGGGTCAAGTTGTGGCGAAGAAAAATGCGGATGGCGAGACTTGAACTCGCAAGGCCGAAGCCACACGCCCCTCAAACGTGCGTGTCTACCAATTCCACCACATCCGCGTGGGTGGCTCCGGCCCAGCCGGTTCCGCGGTGACTATCCCCATCGCCGGGGACGCCCCCCCCCCCCCCCGATCGCGCGCCGGTGAGCGCTGATACAGTCCGCTCCGGCCCGGCCCGCCCGTCCTCCCCCGGCCGGCTTCGCTGCGGATGCCCATCGGCAAGCTGCTGATCGCCAACCGTGGCGAGATCGCCCTCCGGATCCTGCGCACCTGCCGGGAGCTGGGCATTCCCACCGTGGCCGTGCACAGCACGGTGGATCGCAACGCCCTGCATGTGCAGCTCGCCGACGAGGCGGTGTGCGTGGGCGAAGCCCCCAGCAGCCGCAGCTACCTCAACATCCCGAACATCCTCGCGGCGGCTACCTCCCGCGGTGCCGACGCCATCCATCCCGGCTACGGCTTCCTGGCCGAGAACGACCGCTTCGCCGAGATCTGCCGCGACCACGGCATCACCTTCGTGGGACCCTCGCCCGAATCGATCCGGGCCATGGGCGATAAATCCACCGCCAAGGCCACCATGCAGGCCGTGGGGGTGCCCACGATTCCTGGCAGCGAAGGCCTCCTCGAAAGCCCCCAACAGGCGGCGGTTCTTGCCGACCAGATGGGCTATCCGGTGATGATCAAGGCCACGGCCGGCGGTGGCGGCCGTGGCATGCGGCTGGTGCCCGGCCCCGATCAGCTCGAGAACCTCTTCAAGGCGGCCCAGGGCGAAGCGGAGGCGGCCTTCGGCAACCCAGGCCTTTACATGGAGAAATTCATCGACCGGCCCCGCCATGTTGAAGTGCAGGTGCTGGCCGATCGCCACGGCAATGTGGTGCACTTGGGCGAACGCGACTGCTCCATCCAGCGGCGCCACCAGAAACTCCTGGAGGAAGCCCCCAGCCCGGGTCTCGATCCAGAGCTGCGGCGGCGCATGGGCGAGGCGGCCGTAGCGGCGGCCCGCAGCATCAGCTACGAGGGCGCCGGCACGGTGGAGTTCCTGGTGGACCGCGGCTGCGGCTTCTATTTCATGGAGATGAACACCCGCATCCAAGTGGAACACCCGGTCACCGAGATGGTGACGGGCATCGACCTGATCGCCGAGCAGCTGCGCATCGCCGGCGGCGAACCCCTCTCCATGCGCCAGGAGGACGTGCGCGTCACCGGCCATGCGATCGAATGCCGCATCAATGCCGAGGATCCGCGCCACAACTTCCGCCCGGCCCCCGGAAAAATCACCGGCTGGCTGCCACCGGGTGGGCCCGGCGTGCGCGTCGACAGCCACGTGTACACGGGCTATGAGATCCCCCCCTTCTACGACTCCCTGATCGGCAAGCTGATCGTGTGGGGCGTCGACCGCGATCACGCCCTGCGGCGGCTGCGACGGGCCCTCTCCGAATGTGCGATCACCGGCATCCCCACCACGATCGAATTCCACCTAGCTCTATTGGATCGTCCCGAGTTCCAGCGGGGCGAGGTGTACACCAAGTTCGTGGAGCAGGAGATGCTGCCTCAGTAAGGTCCTGCGGCGATGAGTCCCGATCAGGATGTCCTGGCTGGCCGCCAATCTCCCGGGCGATTCCCACGTCAATCGGCCGCCCACCCGGCTGCCATGTTGTCCTCTCTTCGGCGACGTGCAGCAGAGGAATTGCTTCAGCCCACCGCCGCCGAGGCACGCAGCATGGCCAGGGTGATCAGCCCCTGCTGGCCCACCAGAAGCTCGCGCAGCAGACTCACCAGTCCCACCCACACCACCGGCGCCACATCCACGCCACCGATCGGCTGGATCAGGCGCCGGGTCGGGGCCAGAACCAGTTCTGTGGGCAGGCCCACCCACCGGCCCCAGCCCTGGCTGAGGTCGACCTGGGGGTACCAGGTGAGCACGATGCGGAACAGGAACAGCAGCGTCCAGAGCCCCAGCAGAAGGCCGAGGGCCAGGTGGACCTGGGGGAGCGCAGCCGTCACAAAGCTCTAAGCGGTGGTGATGCAATCGTAGGAAGTCGCCCCCACTGCCTAGGATCTGGGCCGATTGACGCTGGCCAGCCGCCATGACCCCCTCCCTCTCCAACTTCCTGAGCAGCCTCGTATATGGAGGTTTGATCGTGGTGGTGCCGATCTCGATCGCCCTGTTCTTCATCAGCCAGAACGACCGCGTCGACCGCAAGCTCTGATCGGAATCGGCTCACCGAAGCCCGCGGCTAGACCTTGGGAATCGACGGTCCAAGTCCTGATGGTCGCGCCTGAAGGCAGCTCGCAGACCCTGTGTCCGCACTCCACCAAGGGAAGACAGTCAGGCCAAACAAGAACAGCTGCCTGGATTCAATGGCTCGGCACCCCTTGGCCCTGTCCCTAAAGTAAGGGCACGCTCGCAACCGCCCGGGATCTCTCCCGGCAAACCCCTTGGTCAACGCCAGCCTCAACTGGGCCAGCATTGTCGGCATCGTGCTGGCGGTGGGTGGGGCCTTCCTCTACTTCATGAGGAACTTCAAGCCCGCCCTGGCCCGCGACTACGACGTGTTTTTTGCCGCCATCGGCCTGCTCTGCGGCGGCATCCTCTTCTTCCAGGGCTGGCGCCTCGATCCGATCCTCCAGTTCGGCCAGTTCCTGCTGGCTGCCACCACGGTGTTCTTCGCCTATGAGAGCGTGCGGCTTCGTGGCGTGACCACCGAACAGGCCCGCCGCTCCTCCTACTTCGATGAGGAGGAGCCGGCCCCCTTCGCCCCCCGTGGAGGGGTAGGTGGCCGCAGCTGGGAGGGCGAATCCTTCGACGAACCGGATTCCTTCCGTGGCCGTATCCCCTCCCGCGAGGGTCCCGAGGAAGACTTTTACCGCCCTCGTCGTCCCAGTCGGGCCGCGATTCCGGAGCGTGCAGCTAGCCGCCGCCCCGACGCTGGCGAAGGCTGGGATAACCCCAGGCGTGAAGCCGATTACCGGGCTCCTGCCGCCGACCGGGATGGTCCCCCTGCCGGCCGCTACAGCGCCGGGGGGTCCAGGCCAGCGCCGGCCGATTTCGGTGCCCGCCGCCGTGACGGCGGTGGCGAAGTGCGCCGCGGCAGTCGCCCGGTGGCCAGCGCCGACACCATGCCCCGCTCCAGCCGCCGGCCCGGCGCCCCCGAAGGCGAGGCCATGGGTCGGGGCCCGGCAGCCGCTGGCCCGGGCAATGGCGTTCCCCAGGGTTCGCCAATCCGTGCTGGCTCAGGCGCGAACGACGCAGGCCCCCGCGGTTCTGGTGTGAGCGATGCCGACTACGCACCGCTGGGCGGCAAGGGCAACCAGCCCACCGCTTCCGGCAGCTATGCGTCCCGACCGGCGGCCGCCTCCAGGCCGGAAGGCAGCCGTCCAGCCTCCCGTGACGGCCGGCCCGAATCCGGCCCTCAGGCGCGGGATAACAGCTCCCGCTTCGACGACTGATCGGATTGCGCCAGCACCGGCTCCACCCGCCAGCCCCGACCCCCCCCAATGCCGAAGGGCGGTTCACGGGTTCGGCTCTGCTGCGGAGCGTGGTGGTCACAGGCGCCCTGACGGCCATGCTCTGCAGCGGCTGCGGCAGTTGGAGCTGGGGCCGCCGCAGCGCCGGACCCGCGGGCCTGGGCGCCAGCAATCGCCAGGATCCGGCCCTCAGCGGTGACGGACGGCTGCTGGCGAGCGTGGTGGAGCGGGGCGGCCGCGACACCCTGCTGCTGCAGGAGCAACCCTCAGGCCGGGAGCTGCCGCTGCGCCACCTGCGTCGCTTCCAGCCGCACCGCTCACCCTCGCTGAGCTGGAACGGCCGCTATGTGGCGGTACTCATCCAGCAGGGCAACCGCCGCCTGGCGGTGATCGAGGACCGGGTCAACGGCAACCTGCTGCGCTTCCCCCTGCCCGGCGACCAGGAGGTGGAACGCCTCTCGCTGGCCCCGAGCGGCCGGCGCCTGGCCCTGGAGGTGGTGCACAACGGCATCTACCGGGTGCAGGTGTTCGATCTGGCAAACCAGCTGGAACCCGACCTGCCGGCGGGGATGCTCAGCGGCGGCAGCGCCACCCCAAAGGCGGCGGGGCGCTGATCCATGGCGATTGCACCACCAGGCCTCGCCCGCTGGGCCCGCCGACTGGGCGCTCACCGCAGGGACACGCCCCCGCTCCTGAAACGCACGCTCAAGTCAGCGCCGTTCCTGCCCCGCAGGCCCCTCCTGGCCCGGCCCCTGGCCGTCTTGGCGCCGCTACTGCTCAGCGGCTGCACGGGCACGCTGCCGGTGCCGATGGGCGGCCTGGACCGGCGGCTGGAGGCGATCGGCAGCAGCCATGCCCCGGCGCTGAGCGATCGCTGGTTGGCCCTGATCGGGGGCCGTGGCGGCCGCGAGCAGGTGGTGCTGGTGGATCTGGAGCGCCAGATGCCGGTGCCCCTGCCAGGCCTCAACCGCCCCGATGCCCAGCCCCTGGCAGTGGCGGTGGATGCCAGCGGCGAGCGACTGGCGGTGGTGCGGCAGCTGGAGGGCCGCACCGAACTGGTGCTCTACCGCCGCAGCCTGATGGCCCTGGAACCGGTGGCGATGGAGCCCCCCGGCGTTCCCCGCCGGATCAGCCTGCGCGCCGACGGCCGCGAGCTGGCGGTGGAGGTGAGCCGCGGCGGCGTGTGGCAGGTGGATTTGATTCAGCTGCCTTGAGCGCGCAGGCCCAACGCTTCGGCCTAGCCTGATGACCAGTTGGTCAGCTGATCATGCGCAAGGTCGCTCTGGCCCAGGCGAAGGCCCAGCTCTCGGCCCTGCTCGATGCGATCGAGGCCGGCGAAGAGGTGGTGATCACCCGGCGCGGCCAGCCGGTGGCGCGGATGGTGCGAGAACACCCCCAGAGCGCCGGCTCCCCGGACTGGGTGAGCCGGCTGCGCGCCCTGCACGGCGATCACCAGGGCCCTCAGAGCTCAGCGGTGGTGCTGATGCGGGAACTGCGGGATCAGGAGCCGTGAGCGTGGCCCGCGCTGGTTGCTACGTGGACACCTGCGTGCTGGTGTCGCTGTTTCACAACGACAGTGGCTACCCGGCGGCGGAGGCCTGGCTCATGCAGGTCAAAGACCGCGATCTCTGGATCAGTCACTGGGTGCTGCTGGAGTTCGCCTCCGCCACGGCCCTGCGCCAGCGCCGCGGCGAGTTGGACAACAGCCGGATCGAAGCGTTGCAGGAGGCACTGGAGCACTTCCGCACCGAGCGACTGGGCATGGTGGAGCCCCGTGGCGACGACTTCCTGCTGGCACGCTCCTGGGTGCAGGAGCTTTCCAAGTCCGGCCTGCGTGCCGCCGATGCCCTGCATCTGGCGGTGGCCCATCGCCACGAGCTCACCCTGGTGAGCGCCGACCGGACCCTGGTGACGGCGGCGCAGCAGTTACAAACCCGGGCGGAGCTGGTGGGGGTGGGCTGAAGGGAGCCGCGGCGGCATCTGGTTAGGTGGATTGGATCGAGGTGCCATCGGCTCCGAGGCCTCGTGTGGCCTGGCCTCAGCTGGCGCCCCACAAGCTGAACGCAACCTGCCTGGCGGCTGCGTGAAAGTCCTGGTCCGTCGTCAACAGGGTCAGGTCGTTGCCGCGGCAGAGCTGGATGAGGAGGGCGTCCATCGTTCCGTTTGGCACGCCACGACGTCGGCAGGAATTTCGGACTTCCGCCGCTTCCAGGTGATCGTTCCTTCACGGACTGGAGGAAGGCCAGCGCTGAGAGGCTCTCAACTAGCCGGACCCGGTCCTTCGGCCCAGCAAAACCTTGCAGCAACTCCTGCAGCACCAGGCCTGCGGTGAACACCTGATCGGCCCCTAGCAGGGCGTGGCGGGCGATGAACTCCTGAAGGGCTCGGGTGACGGCCGCTTTCTTGGTGGGCTCTCCACTCACCCGGAAGGCTCGATCGAGCAGCTCTTGGTCGAGAGCAAGATTCGTGGCCATGGGTGACTGCACGGTGGAGAACCGACGCCTTAGGAACCAGCTGGCGTCGCTGCAAACTGGTTGAGGCAGCTGCGGTGGCTGATCAGCCCGCCCGCCCCGCAAGGCCAGGCTCACCAGCCAGCGAACAGGTGCGTGCAGGGCAGCCGTTCGCACCAAGGAAGCGGAGATGAAAGAGGAGCAGCATGAACAGGCTTGATCGGCAGGAGCCGAATGCCGCAAATCTGCACCACAAGCGCAGCTGGTACAAGCCCCCCCGAATCAGATTCAAGCCGCCAAGGTAGGTGAAATTTTCTTAAATTAGAGGCTCCTCCAGTGAAAACCGCAGCGAGCTTCGTGAGGCCTCTTGCCTTGGCAGGCATCGGCAGCTTGGCCTTCGCCACCCTCACGCCGCAGGCAACCTTTGCGGTGCCGGCGATCACACTCAAAGGCAGTTTTGATGGTCCAAACGGTTCTAGGCCCTCCGCAGCCCTTACCTCAGATGGAAATGGCAAGTTTTATGGCACTACTCAAATTGGTGGTGCCAATGGGGTTGGCGGCATCTTTGAGTTTGATCCCTCAGGCAGCGGCTCCATCACCCTTAAAGGCAGTTTTGATAATGCAAATGGCTCCGGGCCCGTAGCAGCCCTTACCTCGGCTGGCAATGGCAAGTTTTATGGCACCACTCCTTTTGGCGGTGACAATGGGGGCGGCGGCATCTTTGAGTTTGATCCTTCAGGCAGCGGCTCCATCACCCTCAAAAGCAGTTTCAGCATTGGTGGTGCAAACGGTGCTTATCCCATAGCAGCCCTTACCCCGGCTGGCAATGGCAATTTTTATGGCATCACTCCAAATTATAGCACCAATTCAAATGGCGTTGAAGAAAATTACTATGGCACCATCTTTGAGTTTGATCCTTCAGGTAGCGGCTCCATCACCCTCAAAAGCAGCTTCAGTTACGATACTTTATACGGAACTACTCCCGTAGCAGCCCTTACCTCGGCTGGCAATGGCAAATTTTATGGCACCATTGCTGGCGCCATAAATGACTATGGCACCATCTTTGAGTTTGATCCTTCAGGCAGCGGCTCTATAACCTTCGAGGACAGTTTCAGGTTTGATGGTGCAAACGGTGCTTACCCCTACGCAGCCCTTACCTCGGCTGGCAATGGCAAGTTTTATGGCACCACTCCTTTTGGCGGTGACAATGGGGGCGGCGGCATCTTTGAGTTTGTTCCTTCAGGCAGCGGCTCTATCACCCTCAAAAGCAGTTTCAGCATTGGTGGTGCAAACGGTGCTTATCCCATAGCAGCCCTTACCCCGGCTGGCAATGGCAAGTTTTATGGCACCACTTCAGAGGGCGGTATGAATAATACTGGCTTCATCTTTGAGTTTGATCCAGGGGCCGATAGCGTACCCACACCTGCTCCCCTGCCCCTGATGGGCGCTGGTGCCGCCTTCGGTTGGAGCCGCAGGCTGCGGCGGCGGATTCAGGCGGTGCGGCCTGTGTTCCCCGTCGGGCTTTGAGCCTTGGCCTCCTCCGCTTCGGCCCTGCGGGATGAGCAGGGCCTTCGGGTTGATCTGGCCCTGCGCCTCTGGTACGCAGCCCTAGCCCTGCTGGTGGTGTTTGCTGCCACCGTGCTCAATGCCGCCCTGCCGCTGCGGCTGCTGGATCCCCGCTGGCTGCAGGGGCTGATTCAAGCCCTGCTTTCCCAGGGTTTCCTCCCCTTGATCGCCCTGGTGCTGCTGCAGCTGGCGGTGGTGCTCAATCCCAAAAGCAGCCGCCTGCGCCGCCGCCGCGATCGCTTCTGCCGGTTCGCGCTGGTGGCTGCCCTGGGCTTTGCGTTGCTGATTCCGTTGCAGCTCGCTTCCTCCTGGGGAAGCTTGAACCAGATGAGCAGCGGCCAGAGCCAGCAGCGCCTCCAGGGTCTGGCGGTGATCGGCCAGCTGCGCCAGGCGATCTCCACCGCCTCCAGCCACCAGGATCTGGCCAGCCGCCTGGCTTCCCTGCCCATTCCCCAGAGCGGCAGCACTTCACCCGCCGATCTCGCCCTGCCCTTCCCCCAGCGGCAGCGCAACCTGCTCGAAGGCCTGGCCCGCTCGGAACGCCAGCTCACCAGCGCCGCCAGCACAGCCCCCTTTCCCTGGCCGGTCCTTGTGGAAGCCGCCCTGCGCGTGATCCCCACCGCCCTTGCCCTCGCCGGCGGTTTCGCGGCCCTCGCCCTCGGCCACGGCGGCCGACAGGGCCTAGAAGAAGAGGAGGCCTACTTCGAGGTTCTCGGCAGGGATGGAGGAGACCTTCGCTAGCATTCTGCTAGCAATCGATCCTAGGAGAATGAACACGCTGGTGCTGCGCCAGGTGCCAGACCATCTCTATCGGCGACTCAAAGCCATCGCCAGCTCCAACAGGCGCTCGATGAACCAGGAGGCGATCCTGGCCCTGGCGGCCGGCCTACCCGGCGAGCCGCCACCCCAGCGGCCTGACGTTGAGACCTCGCGCCATTGGCTGCAGCGGCAGATCTGGAACCTGCCGCTGCAGGACCCCCGCAGCGGCGAAGAGATCCTGGGCTTTGGCGAAGATGGCCTCTGCCACTGAGAGCACGCTCGCCATCGACCTGGTGGTCGACACCAGCGCCGTGATGGCGGTGCTGCTGCAGGAGCCGCTCGGTGATGCCGTGCTTGAGCGCCTCTGCCAGGCGGCGCAGCCGGCGCTGGCGGCGCCCACATGCACGGAAATCCTGGTGGTGGCTCTGGCCAAGCTGGGGGAGATCGGCCTGGAACGCACCGACGCGTTTCTGGACCAGCAGGCGATCGCCATGGTGGCCTGTGATCAAGATCTGGCGGATGCCGCGGCGGCGGCCTTTCAGCGTTTTGGCCGCGGACGCCACCCCAGCGCACTCAACTTTGGGGACTGCTTCTCCTACGCCCTGGCCCACCGACTGCAGGTGCCACTGTTGTTCGTGGGCAACGATTTCAGCCGCACCGATCTGCGGGCGGCGCTGTGAATCAGCCGGCCTGCACTGATGCCCAGCATCCTCGTGCTGGCCGGAGGCTTCGCCGCCCTCGCGATCAAGATTCAGCCCTGCTGCCGGGGCCAACGGGTTCACCCCCATCCCCTCGTTCCCCGCATCGGCAGGTCGACGTCTCCTGCATCAATAGTCCGACATAACGCGCATTGGAAAGCCGACATTTCCTGCATTAGATTTCCATCATCTGCTGCATTGGCCGCCCCGAATGGCCGCCGGCTATTGCCCCCGCATCGCCGACACTGAGCTGCGAGCCTGCCTGGCTTCGGCTGGCGCGGTGGTGATCGAAGGTCCCAAGGCCTGCGGCAAGACCCGCATGGCCCAGCAGCTGGCCGCCTCGGAGGTGCTCCTGGATGTGGACCCCTCGGCCCGCCAGGCGTTGGCGGTGGATCCGGCCCTGGTGCTGGCGGGAGCCAGGCCGCGCCTGCTTGATGAATGGCAGGTGGAACCAGCGCTCTGGAACCAGGTGCGGCGGGCGGTGGATGCGTGCGGGGAGCCAGGGCAGTTTCTGCTCACCGGGTCGGCGGTGCCGGCCGATGACGCCGCACGCCACACCGGAGCTGGCCGCTTCTCCTTCCTGCGGCTTCGGCCCATGACCCTTCTGGAGATCGGCGCCGGCCCGGGCGGCGTGTCGCTCGCGGCGCTGCTGGAGGGGGAGCCCTCGAGCTGCGCCGATCCAGGCCTGGCGGTGGCGGATCTCGCCGAGCTGGTCTGCCGAGGCGGCTGGCCGGCCCAGCTGGGGCGACCCCTGGCGGCGACATCCCGGGCCGCCCGCGACTACCTCGAGCAGGTGCGGCAGGTGGATGTGCAACGGGTGGATGGGCGGCGGCGGGATCCCCAGCGGCTGGGGACCCTGCTTCGCTCGCTGGCCCGCAACGTGGCCACCGAGGTGAGCCTGACCACCCTCGCCGCCGATGCCGGCGGTGCCGACGGCCCGCTCGACCCGCGCACCGTGGCCGATCATCTGCAGGCCTTGGAGCGCCTGATGGTGCTCGAGAACCAGCCCGCATGGCGGCCCCACCTTCGCTCCAAGGCAGCCCTGCGCCAGGCGCCCCGGCGTCATTTCTGCGACCCCTCCCTGGCGGTGGCGGCCCTCGGCGGCAGCCCCGATCGGCTCCTGAAGGATCTGGAGTGGCTGGGGTTGCTGTTCGAGTCGCTCGTGATTCGCGATCTGCGGGTGCTGGCCCAGGCACTCGATGGCGAGGTGTTCCATTACCGCGACAACTACGGCGTGGAGGTGGACGCGATCGTGCAACTTCGCAATGGCCGCTGGGGAGCCATCGAGATCAAGCTCGGCCAGGGGCAAGTGGAGGCCGCCGCCTCGTCATTGCTGCGCTTCCGAAGCCAGCTCGACATCGGCCGCACCGGCGAACCCGCATTCCTGGCCGTGGTGTGCGGCAGCGGATACGGCTACCGACGCGCCGATGGCATCAGCGTGGTGCCGGTGGGATCGCTGGAACCCTGAACCGCCGATCGTGCAAATAGACCCAACCCCTCCTCAGGGCACAAGCCCCGCCCAGTGCAGGAAGGTGTCGCGGCTGAGGGCCTCAATCAGCAGCACCGCGGCGAAGCCCAGCATGGCGAAGCGGCCGTTGACCCGCTCGGCATAGCCGCTCCAGCCGAAGGCCGGCACATCGCCGGTGGTGGCGCTGGTTGCTTTCACAGGGGCCTCACCAGCGCTGCCGGATGCGGCGGGAGCGGGGGCAGCGCCAACGTCGCCCGCAATGGGCTCAACCGGAGAAACGGGGTTGCTCATCGGATCAGGTGGGTCGCACAAAGCTATAGCCGGCGGCCGGCAACAGGCGCCAGGCGCCGGTGCCATCGAGCTCCAGCACGGTGTCGTGGTAGTCGACCAGGGTGGGGCGGTGGCCCACGCTCACGAAGGCCACATCCCGCTGCACCAGCAGCTCATAGAGCACCTTCTCGGTGGTCGGGTAGCGCTGCACCAGCTCCGGCAGCCGAACTTCCTCGAGCACATGGCGCAGCTGGTCGTCGCCGAAGCGTTCGGGGGGCTGGGGATAGCAGAGCTGCTCCCTGAGGCTGCCCAGCAGCATGTAGGGCTTCTGGGGGATGAACATCAGATCGCCCACCGGCGGGCGCTGCACGGTGCCGGCGGCCGGCTCCCACAGGCCGCTCACCAGCCGCAGGAACGACGTTTTGCCGCAGCCGGAGGGACCCACCACCAGCAGGCGCTGCCGCGGAGCCACCGTGAGGCTGAGGTCGCGGATCAGGGTGCGGTCGGTGCGGGGCGGCACCAGATCCACGTGGCTCACCAGGATCGACTCGGTACCGGCGGCGCTCGCTTGCGGGGCCGGCGCCTGGCCATCGGACACCAGGCGCTGGGCGGCGATGCCCTCCACCTTGCTCTGGAAACCTTCCAGACGGCTGATCGACGCCGAGAAGGCCGCCAGCCGGTCGATGTTGTTCACGATGTAGCTCACCGAGTACAGCACCTGCGAGAAGGCGATGCTGGCCTGTCCGAATACACCGAAATCCACCTGCTTGGCGAAATAGATCGGTGCGATCACCAACCAGGGCAGGAAGCGCGAGAAGTAGTCGTAGGAGCGCTGGATCACATTAATCAGCGCCTCCCAGATGATCAGACGGTTGTAGTTGCGAATCGCGCCACCGAGGCGTCGTTCACCTTCATGGGCCTCCTGCTGTTCACCGCGGTAGAAGGCGATCGATTCGGCGTTATCGCGGATATGAACCAAGCCATAACGAAAATCGGCCTCCAACTTGAGCTGCTGATAATTCAGATTCACCAGCTTGCGGCTGGCGAAAACAACCACCGCCGTACCGGCCACCGAATAGATCAACAACCAGAGGGCGAGCGTGTGGTTGATGCTCCACAGCACGATGATGAAGCTGAAGAAGGTGAGCAGGGCCGAGATGATCTCCACCGTCACGCTCAGGCTGGTGGCGGTGAAGCTGGCCGTGTCCTGAGAAATCCGCTGGTCGGGGTTATCGATCTCCTCCTGGCTTTCGTCATTGGGATTGAGCACGTAGTAGGCGCGGTTGCTCATGTAGCGCTGCAGCAGCCGGCTGCTCAACCATTCGCGCCACATCAAACCCAGCTTGGGGATCAGGTAGCTCTGGATCGCCCGGATCGGCAGCGCCAGCACCAGGCAGAAGGCATAGATGCTCACCGTTTTCCAGAAGCCATCCTTGTCGTAGGCCACCAGGGTGTTATCAACATTGCGGGCGACAAAACTGATGCCCACATTGATGCCGTTGATCACCAGGATCAGCAGGATGATTACCCCCAGCAGCAGCCACGGCAGCCAGCGCCCCTGGCGCAGGCGGCCGCGGAACCACCAGAAGACCCCAGCACCGGCCGTCGCCAGGGCCAGGATCACCGGCCCCACCGGCCCCTTCCAGAGAGACGCCACCTGCTGGGGTACGCCGGGCAGAAAGCGGCTCTGCAGCTCGGGGATCAGGGCGCCACTCACCCCCACCGCCGCCGTGAGCAGCAGCAACGTCACCCCCACCACCACAGCCACCAGAGACAGGATCAGCAGTAGGAACTGGGCGCCGCTGGCGGATTGACCGTTGGCATCGAGGGGCAGGAAGTAGGGCTGGGCCAGGCGCTGCAGCTTGCCCAGCTGCTCACGGAGGGCCTTCAAGGGGTTCAAGGGGGGCCGGCAGGCGTATGACGGGCATTGTCGCCGCTGGTGGTGCGGTGGCGGCGTCAGGCGGGATGCTTCCGGATCCGGAATCGGTGAAGCCGCCGTTCATGGGCTGAGCTGGCTCCCGTCTGGCGCCTTGGCCCAGCTCAGCCCGGCGGCCAGGCCAGGGGCCGCCCGCCGATCACATGCACATGCAGGTGGAACACGGTCTGACCAGCCTCGGCGCCGCTGTTGATCACGGTGCGCCAGCCCTCCAGGCCCTCCTGCCGGGCCACCTTGGCTGCCACCAGTAGCAGGTGGCCCAGCAGCTCGCGATGCTGCCGGCCGGCGTCGGCCAGGTTCACCAAGGCCTCGCGGGGAATCACCAGCACATGCACCGGCGCCTGGGGATTCACATCGCGGAAGGCCAGGCAGAGGTCGTCGGCATACATTGCATCGCAAGGAATCTCGCCCCGCAGGATGCGGCCGAAGATCGTGTCGTTCGCAGCAGCCCCGCTGGCGATGGCGGCTGGGTCGGGGGCAACGGGGTCCGAGGGATCCGCTGGAAGCCCCGCGGGGCGGTTGGATGCGGAATCCGCAGTCTGGGAAGGGTCGGGAGACATGGCCTCAAGGTTGCTCATCGGGGCCTAGGGGAGAGGGTGGGACAGGGGGTGGAACTGGTGGGGTGAGCTGAGGAATGGGTGTGTTGGGCAACGAGAGGACAGAGAGGCAGATGGTCTGCGAGATGCGTGATGGCGCAATGCGTGATCGGGCGACGACTGACAGAGCTAAAGGCGGCGAGGCCTCGGTGACATCGCGACGCGTGACTGTGGAACGCGTGATGGGGGGACGGCCTCGGCATCGCGCCGACCGACCGGCGCGGGAGCACAAGAGCCGGGCATCGCCCTGAGGGCCTGAGCCGTAGGGCGAACCCGAAGACCAGAGCCGGCGAGCAGGCTCACCGAAACGATCAGCCGGTGCAACAGGCCTGACGTGGCCGGCCTGACCTGAACGCTTCACCGCTGATCCATTGATTCCCTGATTGAACCCCTGATCTGATGTTGGCACGATGTGGCAGTGCGGGCCTGCGGGGCCTCGAGGCCCTGCCGGTGACGGTGGAAGTGGACATCGGCCCGGGTCTGCCAGGCCTGCTGATGGTGGGCCTCGCCGACGCCGCCGTGCAGGAATCCCGCGAGCGGGTGCGTGGGGCCCTGCGCAACAGCGGCCTCAAGGTTCCCCTGACGCGGGTGGTCGTGAGCCTGGCACCCGCGGACCTGCGCAAGGAGGGGCCCGCCTTCGACCTGCCGATCGCCCTGGGGCTGCTCGGCGCCAGCGGCCAGCTCCCCCTGGAGCAGCTGGAGGGCGTCTGGAGCGCCGCTGAACTGGGCCTCGACGGCAGCCTCAGACCGGTGCGGGGGGTGCTGGCGCTCGCCCTGGCGGCCCGGAGCCAGGGGGTGCGGGCCCTGTTGGTG
>JAPLIE010000050.1 GCA_026389265.1 Cyanobacteriota bacterium
CGGTTCAGCACATCAGCCCAGGTGTTGATCACACGGCCCTGGGAATCCAGGATCGACTGGTTGAAGTTGAAACCGTTCAGGTTGAAGGCCATCGTGCTCACACCCAGAGCGGTGAACCAGATGCCGACCACGGGCCAGGCAGCCAGGAAGAAGTGGAGGCTGCGGCTGTTGTTGAAGGAGGCGTATTGGAAGATCAGGCGACCGAAGTAACCGTGGGCAGCCACGATGTTGTAGGTCTCTTCTTCTTGGCCGAATTTGTAACCGTAGTTCTGGCTCTCAGCCTCGGTGGTTTCGCGCACCAAGGAGGAGGTCACCAGCGAACCGTGCATGGCGGAGAACAGGCTGCCACCGAACACACCGGCCACACCCAGCATGTGGAAGGGGTGCATCAGAATGTTGTGCTCAGCCTGGAACACCAACATGTAATTGAAGGTGCCGCTGATGCCGAGGGGCATGCCGTCGGAGAAGGAACCTTGACCGAAGGGGTAGATCAGGAACACAGCCGTGGCAGCGGCCACAGGGGCGCTGTAGGCCACGCAGATCCAGGGGCGCATGCCGAGGCGGTAGGAGAGTTCCCACTCGCGACCCATGTAGCAGAAGACGCCGATCAGGAAGTGGAACACCACCAGCTGGTAGGGGCCACCGTTGTAGAGCCACTCGTCGAGCGAAGCGGCTTCCCAGATCGGGTAGAAGTGAAGACCGATGGCGTTGCTGGAGGGGATCACAGCGCCAGAGATGATGTTGTTGCCGTACATCAGCGAACCGGCAACGGGCTCACGGATGCCGTCGATGTCGACGGGGGGAGCAGCGATGAAGGCAACGATGAAGCAGATGGTGGCGCTCAGCAGCGTCGGGATCATCAGCACACCGAACCAGCCCACATAGAGGCGGTTGTTGGTGGAGGTGACCCAATCGCAGAACTGATTCCACGCCGAAGCGCCGGAGCGCTGCTGGATAGTGGCGGTCATGAGGACGGAGTTTGAATGCTCGTGAAGAGCGGGATGGAAGGTCGGTATCCCGACAAAACCAAAGTAACAGAATCTTTCGTCTTTGATTGGACTGGGCAGCCCGGGGGCTATCAGCGGACCGCATGGGGGTGATCAGCTGCGCTGATCACAGCAGTTCTGGCAAGGGCTCTGGCTCGCTCAGCCGGGGTTGGGCAACAGATCGACTGGGAATGCTTCATGGCGACACAGCTCACCACTGAGGACCACAAGCGGCCCAGCCTTCCTTGCGCTTTTCAACCAAGGCTTGATCGCTGCCTCCCTCGAGAGCTCCCCGCGGTGCTTGGGCAGCGGCACCGGCTGACCCGGCAGCAGCTCCGCCACCGTCACTTCCAGCTGCTGACTCCAGCGGTCCCAGCGGCTGGGCCGGAAGTGGAGCACCTGGCGGCCATCGCTGAGCCAGGCCTCCTTGGGCGACAGCGGCGGGCGCTTGCGGGTCCCACCGCTCACGCCACCTCAGGCGCCCAGCCCCGATGGCGGTGCAGGTCTTCTGTCCAGCCGCTGCAGCGGTGGGTGAGGTGCTCGCCGTGGGCGATCAGGCCCTGATGCAGATGGCAGGTGAGCAACGGGATGCAGTTGGGTCGCGGGTGGTGGCGGAAAAAATGGCAGGTCATGCAGACCTGGCGGCTGCGGCTGGTGCGGAGCACCTCCTGATCGAGCCAGGGACAGTCCTCGATCGCCTGCAGGCGAGAGGGCTGTAGCCGGCAGATCTTGACTGGCACCACGGCGACTTTCGCGGGCGCTCATCCTTAGCAGGGGTTTGGGGATTCTGTCGTCTCCGCCCGATGCTCGATACGGTTCCTTCCGTGCAGGGAGGCGGATCGATGCTGCGGGAACTTCTGCTGGCCATCGGTATCCCGCTGGCCCTGTTGTTGCTGGCGGTGCTGGCCCTGGAGCGCTGGGGTAATCAGCTAACCCCCTGGCTTCAGCGCATCAATCAACGACGCTCACTGATCTGGAAGATCGGCATCGGAATGATCATCGTCCTGTCGTTGCTGCGCTGGCTGCTGCAGCGCTGATGGTTCAGGGGATCGACAGTTCCTCGTAGCCGACAGTTTCGATCAAGGCAATCGTGGCCTCGATGCGATCGGTCACCTGGCGAATCCTGGGCCAGCTGGTGGTGGTGATCACCCGCCGCCACGTCATGGCCTGACAGGGAGCGCCTCAGGGGGACTGGAGTGCCCTGGTCAAACAGAATCGTGCTTGCTCCTGGGTTGCGCCGGGGAAGATTTCGACGAATTCCGCCAGGGAGACGCCGTCCTCGAGGTTTTCGAACAGGGCAGCCACCGGAATGCGGGTACCACGAAACACCCAGGCGCCGCTGAGCCCCAGGGGGTCCCACTCCACGGCAGCACAGCCCGCCCAACCGAGATCGGCTTGTGATCGCATAGGCGGGCCGGCCACAGGAGACCCCATCAGAGTAGGCAGTCCGCCCTAAGGATTGGCCCTGTCAGCGGTCTTCAGGTGCTGGCGCCTTGGTGCTGCTCTGCTGAGCGCACCTCGCGGTGCTGTTCTGCTGAGCGCACCTCGCGGTGCTGTTCTGCTGAGCGCACCTCGCGGTGCGACACAAAAAACGCCTCGATCCAGTCGTGGTGACACTTCTGGTTGATCCGATCGGCGATGGTCACTGCGGTGTCGGGCACCTGGAACCGCTTGCGGAAGGCCCTGGTAAGGCTCTCCAGCAGGGGGCGCGGAAGTGCCCGGAGGGTGTTGTGGAGGTGCTGGTTCGTCTCGGGATTGAGCGCCGCTTGACTGGCCTCGGTCGAAGCTGATGGCAGTGGAGTCCAGGCCGTGGTCATGGGCGCGGTCCGCCAGGTGCCGGCCGGCTGGCCGGAGGCTGCTGCAGTGCTGGGCGCTGCGGCCCCTCTCCCTGGCCTCCTGCGGTGCTGGCCTGCCGCTGCTGCTTGTCATAAAGGGCAAGCCCGAACGGATTTCCAAAGGTCATCAGTGCCCGTTTCATGGCATCGGTCTCGGCCTCCTTGAGGGCGGATTCATGGGCCTGGCCTAGGTCCACGTCGATGCCGTGACCGGCGCCACTGCCCTCCCGAACCAGGGGCGTCAGGCCACCGGCGATGACGGTGACGCGCACCCAGGCGGTGTAGGTGACGCCCCAGCCGGGCTTTTGCTCCCTACCGATGGGCCGTTCGGCCTGGGCAACGCAGCGGACGGCGATCGTCTGGCGCTGCCAGCCATCGAAGCCAAAGATGCGGTTAGCTTGCGCGATCACCTGCCAACCCTCCAGATAGCTCACGCGGCCGCGACCCTGCTCCCGCTGGCGGACGTTGGCCCGATCTAGGGGGGCGGCAAGGGCGGCGAGCTGCTCGGAGGAGAAGCCGGAGGGCTGGGCCTGGCCGACTGGAGTTGTTGGGTTTGGGGTCGATGCTGATTCCGGGGCCGTAGGTGGTAGAGCCTCCCCAGACCGATCAGCGGTGCGGATCAGCATCCAGAGGCGGTGGCGATCACGGCCGTGAATGAAGCCGAGATCCTGCACGGCCTGGCCCGGCTGCCCGATGGTCGGCGCAAGCAAAACCTGCAGCAGAGCTGGGACGCCTTGATGGCCGAGGTGTTTGACGGCCGAGGTGTTTGACGGCCGAGTCTGCCCGTTCACCAGCGAGGCGGCTCACTGGTATGCCCAGCTGCTGACACGCCGCGAGCCATTGGGGCGATCCATGGCTACCGCCGATGCGGTGATTGCCGCGACGGCTCTGGCTCAGGGAGCGTCACTAGCCACCCGTGATGTCGCCGACTTTGCCGACATCGGCCTGGAGCTGATCAATCCCTGGGATACCCCATGACTAGCCCCTACACCGAATCTGACCTTTCGGACCTAGTTGTAGTGACTCCACATCCGTAACACCTTCACCACGCGTACGTCCTCCTCCACCTGATAGACCAACCGGTGTTGGATGTTGATGCGTCTGGAGCAGGCTCCGCGCAGATCGCCCACAAGGGCTTCGTAAGGCGGTGGTTGTTGATCGGGGTCAGCAGCCAACAGATCAAGCAGGGCCTGGGCCTTCTCAGAGGTCTTGGCTCAGCTCGTGCAGCAATCTGGACGCTCCGCAAGAGCTGCCATCAGCGCCCCAGAAGTCCTCGCATCGGAGCAGCTTCGGAACTGATCAGGCAGGCTGCAGCGCTGACGGGATCGGCAGCAGGGTCTCGATCCCGCTGCTGTCGCTGATGAGCGAGTAGTGCTCCAAGGTCACCCCCACCGGCCGATCCTGCGCATCAAAGTCGATGATCAGGTTGTCGCCGATGGCCTCCGAGCTGCTGCTCTCGCGCTGGGCCAGGGCGATGGAGAGGGTGTCGGTGTCCGGGAACTAACGGATCTTCATCGTGACGGGGGCTCCTAACAGTGGCACGGCGACGAGTGGCATGGCCACCAGTGGCACGGCGATCAGTGCACCCGGATCGAATCCCGGCGGGTGGAGCGCTGGGAGCTGTCGCTTTCTGAGTTTGCTGGGTTGTGAAGCTGTCCGCAAGCCAACTCTAGGTGGGTCCTTCGATGAAACAACGGCTCACGAATGGAGATGTCATCGCCCGCAGCAGGCTGCTGTAGCTGAGCTGAAAGCGCTGTTCATCTCCCACCGCCAGCCCCGATTCCGCACCGCTCACCACCAAGTGGTCGCTGGATGCGCCCTCGATGCTGATTCCAGGGGAACTCAGGCCGGCCGGATCGACATCCTGTTCGCCCAAGGCAAGGAGCGCTCGCATGGCCATGGGCTGGTCCGGTTGCTGTTGGGGAGCGGCTGGCACCTTGGCAAAACTGGTGCAGTGGCGCGTTCCCCATGCACGGGTCGGCTTGTGCTTGACCTCGATCACCTCGGCCACAAGAGTGATGGCATCGGTAAATAGCCCTGGTATCGGCGAACGGGTGAGCGGCTCTCGGCCCAGCAGTAGTGCCTCGCCGAGGCGCAGGTGGTTGATGCGGCCGGGATCACCGCCACCAGCCAGCCAGGGAAGATTGGCCGAATTGCCTCCGGAGCACCACTCGAGCCTGATGCCAAAACGGCCTTCCATGGCTTCCAACAGACGCGATAGTTCGGTCATATTCGATTGGTCTGGGGCTACGCCGTTCTGACATCCGAGATTGGTGCCGATCCCAACCAGTTGCAGGCTTGGCAGGGCCAGGGTCAGCATCACCATCGCCTCGAGGTCTGCCGCGAGAATGCCCTCGCGCAGATCCCCTAGCTCCACCATCAGCAGCACCCCGTGGCGCACCCCCTGGCCATGCGCAGCTGCCGCCAGGGCCCTCAGCACCACCGCCTCGCTGTTACAGCTGATCGCCGCATGGGCCACCACCCGATCCACCTGGCTGAGCATCGGTGAGCGAATCAGCAGCAGCGGCACACCGAGTTCACAGCGGCTAAGCGATTCGATGGATTCGATTCGCGATTCACCGATGGAATGCACCCCTGCCGCCACCCAGGTGCGCACAATTTCTGGCAGTCCCAGGGTTGCTTTGCTGACCCCGGTCACCTTGATTCCTTGGCGGGCAAGCCGATTGACCATTGTGGTGGCATTGTGCTGCAGATGCTCGAGATGAATCTCCAGCCGCGGTGCGCTCAAAGCTGGCTGTTAATAGAAACGCACAACTCGGGGAAAGCCCGCAGCACCATGGCCACTAGGGCAGAGGGAGCACGGCTCACCGCATCGGTGACAGGAATGCCGAGATCGGCAGCATAAAGGGCGATTGCAGCACTCACCTCGGCATCATTCATGCCCTCGTGGTTCAGGGTTAGGCCGATGACCCGAGTGGGCGCAAAGGTTTCGATCAGGCGAATCTCGCTTGCAGGCGTGGGCATTGGCATAAAGGGAAAGTCGCTGAGCTGCCGGCGCGCCGGCGCATGCTGCAACACCACCGCCTGGGGCTGGCTGCCCCGCAGGATGAAGCTGGAAGAGAGGTAGGCAGGATGGCTGAGGGCCCCTTGGCCCTCAATCACGATGACCGCCGGTTTTTCCGTGCAGAAGGCCTCGACCACAGCGGCCTCCACCTCCCCTGAGCAAAACTGCGACGGAATGGCATCTAGAGGAATGCCATAGCGCCCCCCTTGGATCAGACCGGTTTGCCCCGTGCTCACCAAAACGGCATGAATGCCGCTGGCGTTTAGGGCCTGAACCAGGAGCGTCGCCGTGGTGCGCTTACCGATGGCGCCATCGGTACCAAGAACGGCGATTCGAATGCAGCGTGCCTCAGCGATCGAGCCACTGAACAGGCGAAGATCCTTCAAAGCGGGTGGACGACGCACATCCCGGATTGTCACGTGATGCCGTACGGCCGCCAGGGCAAATTCGCTGTCGTCATTAAGGAATTCGCGCATGCCGCTGACCAGATTCAGGCCAGCTTCCATGGCCAGCATCAGAATCCGGCGATCGTCTTTGCCATAAAGGCCATCTGCAGGCGCCATGCCATAGATGAAGGTGGTAGCCCGGGAACCTGGCAAGGCAAGGGCTTGGCCTAGATCGGCCACGATAGGAATGCCGTTGTTGATGCCATCCAATAGCAGGCCTGCATCAATTCCAGCCGATTGGCTGTCAATAACTGCTCTAATTTTGAAGGCCTCACAGAAGCGCACTAGGCCATGGGCGGTTTTGCCGTCGAGCTGAGCGAAGTTTCCCTCGCAGTAGACGATGGCAGCAGTCTGCACCGCAACTTGATGCGATGTTGACGAAATGGTCAGGTCATTGACCTGGTTTAAAAATGCCAAATAAGCCAGGACCCATCATTGACCCAGACCTGAAACAAGTCTGGGATGGAGATTTCAGGGCTCAGAAGTGGCCTCTGAAGGGTGTGGATCTTTAAATCATAGGGGGTCAGCCAGAATTGCGGCGATGCTGGCTTGATCAGACCGCTGTAAGTCCCCCGGCGGCCCCACACCGACGTTGCCGTAGAGGGGCGCCGCCCCTGAGGCG
Organism: Cyanobacteriota bacterium; assembly: GCA_026389265.1. Taxonomy (GTDB): domain Bacteria; phylum Cyanobacteriota; class Cyanobacteriia; order PCC-6307; family Cyanobiaceae; genus Cyanobium. The sequence continues at coordinate 6,915 of JAPLIE010000050.1, forward strand.
ATCGGCGAACGCGTTCTTGGGGCCTAGGTTCGACTGTTGATCTGCTGAGAAGCCTTCGGCTGCGGTTCCTTGTTTCGTGGCAACGAGATCACAGCCCAGGCAACCAACGAATTCTTCCTGGTCGCCGTGATGCCCTGGGCTGAGCAGGCCGAGTGATGGCCAAGAAGGACGACCGCAACCAGAAATCCGTCTCCGACGAGGTGAAGGCCTTCGAAGCCCGCTACGGCGATGACTTGGCTGATCTGCCAGCTGATCTGGTGGTTCCGGTGCGGACGGCAGCTGCTCGAATGACAAGGTTGTGCCTTGTGCAAAGGCTATGAATGCCGAATGGCGCACAGTGGCTTGGCTGATTTCTCGGTTTGTTTTGCCCCCTAGCTTGCCGATAGCTGTTAACCCAGTTGGTTGGGTTGGCAACTATGAAAGCGATAATAGAACTCCGCCCCCAGCTACTAATAGCAAGCCTGCCCAGCCAATCACTGAAGGGCGCTCACCAAGAAAAGCAAAGCCGATTAGAGCTACCATTAATAGGCTCAATCTATCAACGGGCACTACCAATGAAGCATCTCCTTGCTTCAGGGCCCTAAAAAAGCAGAACGATGACAAGCCGCTAGCTAGGCCAGAAGCTACAATGAATAGCCAAGTTTGCTGGGATAATGCAAATGGGCTGCTTAATTTTCCAGTTCCTATAATGAGCAATGGCAGAAAAATGGCCATGACAAAAGTGCGGATTAGAGTGGCTAGATCCGCATCTATACTCTCCAGTCCAATCTTGCCAAATATCGCAGATGCACTTGCAAAAAGAGCAGATAAAAAAGCCCAAATAAACCAAAGCGGTAGGGCGGGAATTGGACTCATTTAGGGTAAGCTTCTTGGCAGCAGTAGTAGTAATATAAAAGGTTGAATGTTAATTGTCGCTCTTTGCGCAACTGTGTTTCTCTCGCTTTTATCTTATGAACCCTAGGCGATGGCGGCGAGATCGTGGTGGCGGGAAGCCTTGAAACGGTGGCAGAGCATCCCACCAGCTCCTACGGGAAGATCACTCAAGCAAATGCTGGCGCAACATTCTCCGCCGAGCGGAAGGTGGGGAAGAGTGCGTTCATCACCAGAGATCCTTGGAGAAGCGGTTGGGCAGCACGGAGCCCAACCAGTCAATCCGGGTCGTGTGCAGGTTGTAGTAGGCCGCTTCGACCTGCAGTCGACCCTCTCGCAGACGATCGGTGAGCAGAACGCTGGAATCCACCAGATTGCGGGCCGCGTTGAGGGCATGCAGGCGGCAGGCCTCCTCCAGGTCCTCGGCCGCCCCCAGACCAAAGAGCTCCATACGGAGCTGTCCCACCACCTGAGCCAGGCTCGGCGTCAGCTGCAGTTCAGGATGGAAGGCCGCCTCCACGGCCCCGCAGCGCTGGTGACCGAGCACCACGATGGCGGGAACCGCCAAATGGGCCACCGCATACTCGAGCGAGGCGATGGCTGCGGTTGTGCTCATCGTGCCGGCGTTGCGCACGACGAACAGATCACCGAAGCCGGTGTCGAAGAGCAGCTCCACCGGTACCCGGGAATCGGCGCATCCGAGCACGGCTGCGATCGGATGCTGGGCGCCCTCAACCTCCAGCATCCGCTCCCGACTGCTGTGGGGATGCCTGGAGAAACCGGAAAGAAAGCGCTCGTGGCCGCTGCGCAGCTCCTTCAGCACTTCGATGGGGATGGGGTTCATGACGACAGCAGGGATCTGCAGCGGAGTCGGTTCAGGTTCGGCATCGCTCTGCTGAAGCGCCCTTCAAGGTTGTGGCTCGATGATGGCAGCAATAGTCGCCTGCTTCGGCAGCCCCAAGACCGTGCTGGAGCATCAAGTCCTGCCAATGGTCGCAATGCCTACAGACCACTTCAATCCTCGGGCTATCATATCCAGAGTGCCGGTGCTGGATGGATCTATCCAAGGTTAGGTCGGCACAATCGCTTTTCCAGTTTTTCAGAGGTTCTTCAGGACAGCTGAGCATCAAATCCAAGTTGATTTTGATGCTGTTGCTGGTCAGTGGCTTCTCCACACTATTGACCGCAGCACTCGGCTATCGAAGCGGCAAGATCAATCTCACCGACAGGGTCTTCAACCAGCTCACAAGCGTACGCGCCTCCAAGGGCTCTCAGATCGAAGCCTATTTCCGCAATATTGAGAACCACACTCTCACCCTCAGCGAAGACCTCTCGATCATCGCCGCCGAGCAGGAATTCGACGCGGCATACCAGCAGCTGGGATCCGCAACGCTGCCGGCCAACGCGTTGCAGACTCTTAAGCAATACTACCGCAAAGAGTTTCTGCCTCGCCTCGACAAGTTCAATTCAGGCAGTCCCATCCTAGAGTCCTATTTGGTGAGTTCTCCGGCCTCTCAATACCTTCAGTATCACTACATTGCGGCCAATCCCAATCCGATTTCTCGCAAGCAGTTGGTCAATGCGGCAAGTGATGGTAGCGCCTACAGTCGGGTGCACGACCTTCGCCATCCAATCTTTCGCAATATCGTTTCTAAGTTTGGCTATTATGATATGTTTCTCATTAATCCGCAGGGGCAGATTGTTTATACCGTCTTCAAGGAAACAGACTTCGCTAGTGATATGCAAACCGGTCCCTACCGTGATAGCAACCTGGCAGGACTGATTCGCCAGGTGATTGCCAGCAAGGAGAAAGGCTTCACCAATCTGGCCGACTTTGCCGCCTACACCCCCTCCTACGGAGCACCCGCCTCCTTCATCGCCGCACCGATCTACAGCGGCTCACGGCTGGTGGGGGTGTTGGCCTTCCAGATGCCCGTCGACGAGATCAACAACGTCATGACCGGCAATCAATCGTGGCAGAAGGATGGTCTGGGCAGTACGGGCCAAACATTCCTGGTGGGCAGTGATTCCCTGATGCGTTCCGCCTCGCGCTTCCATCTCAATGATCCCAATGCCTACCTCGCCGAGTTGCGCTCCCTCGGCACCAAGGAGGACGCCATCGCTCGCCTGCGCCAGTACGGCACCACGATTCTGCAGCAGCCGGTCACCAGCCCGGCGGTCGCCCGTGCCCTGGCCGGCGGCACCGGCACGATGCGGGTGGTGGACTACCGCAACACCGCCGTTCTGAGTTCCTATGCGCCCCTGCAGATCAAGGGTTTGGACTGGGTGATCCTCTCCCAGATGGATCTCCGTGAAGCCTATGGACCCATCTATGCCTTGCAGCGCCAGATCCTGATCACCGCCACCCTGTTGATCCTGCTGGTCACCCTCCTGGCGATGGCCCTGGCCCATCGGTTCAACAAGCCGATTCAACATCTGATCGACAGTGCCCGTCGGGTTTCGGCCGGTGAACTCGCCAGTATTCCCGTGTCGAATTCCCCGGATGAATTAGGGGAGCTTAGTCGTGCCTTCAATGCCGTTGTTCAGAGCCTCCAGACCCAGACAGCCCTGGTGGACCACCAGAACCAGGAGAACGAGCGGCTGTTGATGAGCGTCTTTCCCTCCGCCATCGCCCGGCGCTTGCAGCGGGGCGAGACCCAGATCGCCGAGGAGGTCACCAATGTGGCCGTGCTGTTTGCCGATCTGAAGGGGTTCTCGCGGCTGGTGACCTCCCTGAGTGCCCACGATTCCCTCGCCGTCCTGAACGACCTGGTGGCCTCCTTCGACGACACGGCCGAACGCTTCGGTCTGGAGAAGGTGAAGACGATCGGCGACAGCTATCTGGCGGTGTGCGGCCTTTCCGTGCCATACCTGGACCACGACAAGCGGGCCATCGACTGCGCGATCGAGATGCTCGCCATCCTGCGGCGCTTCAACCTGGAGCGCGGCTTTCAGCTCGCGATCAAGATCGGCGTCCACTCCGGCGACATCGTCGCTGGCATCGTCGGCAAGTCGAGGGTGGTCTACGACGTTTGGGGGGAAACGGTGAAGCATTCCCATGGGCTCAGCCAGAGCTGTCCAGCAGGGTCCGTGCTGGTATCTGAGGTGGTTCAGCATCGCCTCAAGGACCTCTACCACTTCGAGCCCATGCCCCTGGGCGAGAACGGCCAGCCGGGGCTGCGGGGCTGGCGGCTGTTGAGAGCCTCCCTGCCGGTGAGTAGCGAGGCGATGTCCACCCCATGACGGCAACAACGCCGCTGTGGCTCTGGGGTGCGGGGCTGACGATCGGCTTCCCCCTGCTGGCCATCGTTCTGGGAGAGGTGATCCACCGCCTGCGGCGACGGGGCTTGGCGGTGGCGAACACCGTGAGCCTGGTACGGAACGTGCTCCTGCCGATGCTGGTGCTGCTGCTCTTCCTGGAGCATCTGATCGGCCTGGATCCGGCGACGCGTCTCTTCAAGACCGTGGAGACGATCTTCTGGGTCTGCGTGATCCATGCGGCCCTGTCCCTGCTCAACGTGGTGCTGTTTGAGCAGGCAGAGGCCGATACCTGGCGCTCGCGGGTGCCGAAGCTGCTGATCGATCTGGCCCGCCTGTTCCTGATCCTGCTGAGCACCGCCTTTGTGCTCGCCTCGGTCTGGAATGCCGATCTGGCCGGTTTGGTCACGGCCCTCGGGGTGAGCTCGCTGGTGATCGGTCTGGCCCTGCAGGACACCCTCGGCAGCGTGATGTCGGGGATCGCCCTGCTGTTTGAACGTCCCTTCTCCGTGGGTGATTGGCTTGAACTGGACGGGGTGGTCGGCCAGGTGATCGACATCAACTGGCGGGCGGTGCGGCTGCTGACCTTGGAGCAGGAGATGGTGGTGATTCCCCACAAGCTGATCAGCAGCACGATGATCCGCAACTTCACCCAGCCCAATCGAATCCATGCCGAGCGGATCCGGATCGGCTTCTCCTACAACGACCCGCCCAACTTGGCCAGACAGGTGCTCAAGAGCACAGCCCTGGAGACCAAGGGCATCCTGCTGGATCCGGAGCCGGAGGTTTTCACGCTCAACTATGAAGACTCGGCGGTGAGCTACGAGGTGAAGTTTTTCATCCGCGATTACGGTGACGTGGAGCAGATTCGCGAACGCTTTATGACCCGAGTGTGGTATGCCGCGAAACGGAATCATCTCACCATTCCATTTCCGATTCGCACGGTGTACCACTACCACGGTCCTTCCAGCCAGCAGAAGGGGATCGATAAGAAGTTCAGCGAGAGCCTGCAGGCCATCCCATCTTTCGTGCCGATCAATCGCGAACAGGATGCCCTGGTGCCGACCAGCTCCGGGATTGCCCTGCAACATTTTGCCGCCGGTGAAAAGATTATCCGCCAGGGACAGGTCGGCCAGGCGCTGTACATCATCGTGGCTGGTTTGGCCCTGATATTCAGCCGCGATTCAGACGGACAGGAACGGGAAATTCTCTCGCTTCGCAACGGTGAATTCTTTGGCGAGATGTCTCTTTTCTCTGGCGAACCCAGCTTGGTCACCGTGATCGCCAGCAACGATTTGGAGGTGATGAAAATTTCAGCGGCCATGGTGCATCAGATGATCGATCGACAGCCCAGCTTCGCCAGGGAGATCGGCCAGATCCTCGAGATCCGCCGCGCGGCTATCCAGGAGACCAGCCAGCCGCCGCGGCCGTAGGTGGTTCAGGGATGGCGGCGGTGCTTCCCAATCTGAATCGCCACGCCTGATCGGCCGCGCTACACCATCGCGACGCCTAGGCGCAACCCCCAGCCCCAACCCCGCGTCGCGCGATTGCTCAGGGAGATGATGGCCGTCACGGCGCCTTCGATCAGGAACACGAGGCCGATCGCCGAGGCAAGGACCTTGATCTGTAACGCCGCCGGGACAATCCCCGATTTGATTGTCGAGCTGCTCTATAAAGAGCATCTTGATTAGGCAGCAAGCTCTGTCAGCAGGCCGTTCCCGCTTAAACTGGTACGCCTGTACCAGATGCGTTTGCTATGGCCATGAATCGAATCCAGTTTCAGGCAGGCCTGTCGCTGCCTAGGTTCATAGAGCTCTACGGCACCGAGGAGAAATGTGAGGCCGCCCTGGAGCAGGCACGCTGGCCTGATGGTTTCCGTTGCCCCCGCTGTGAGTGC
>JAPLIE010000165.1 GCA_026389265.1 Cyanobacteriota bacterium
CCGGCCGCCAAGAATTTCGGGGGCGCCGGTGTGCTCCGCCACCTTGGTGACTGCAAGCCCGGCCGCCGCCAGGGTCGCCGCGGTGCCGCCGCTCGAGAGGATCCGGTAGCCGTGGGCCAGCAGGCCCTCGGCCAGGGGCACTAGGCCCGCTTTATCGGACACACTCAGGAGGGCCGTGGGGGCCATGGCGGTGGCGGAGGTCGGGGGAAGGGCCAACCTACGCAGCGGCAGTGCGCCGCGCTTGAGCTCTCACCCCGTACGCTCCGCTTCCATCTCGGGCTCTGCAGCCGTGGGGTCTCCCCTTGGGCCGGTATGGTCTACGGGTTGATTGCGTCAACAATTTGCACCCAACTCCCGGGGCCATTCGAGAGCACTTGGCAGCCAGGACGTGGGGCTCCCGGATATCAACAGCCGCACAGCTGTAATGGATAACTTGCGCGAAAAGTTCATGGCCCTGGATCAGACGATCCGCGAGGCTCATGATCCGCCCAATGCGTTCCTCTGTCCCCATGACCACGCCACCGATTGACCAGCCCGATCCCCGCGCCTCCTCCTGGGACGCCCCCGGGGCCGTGGATCCCGAATCCCTCCAGAGCGGTCCGGAGCAGGCCGAGCGCCGGCTGGTGCTGCTGCACGGCTGGGGCGCCGACGCCGATGACCTGCTTGATCTGGGCCGGGAGCTGGTGGATGGCAGCGTGAATCTCGTGGCCCTGCGGGCCCCCTGGCCCCATCCCGGCGGTGTCGGCCGTCAGTGGTACGACCTGCAGCGGCCCAACTGGCCGGAGCTGCCGGAATCAAGGGCCAGGCTGCGGGAGCGGCTGCAGGAGCTGGGGCGGAGTGTGCCCCTGGAGGCCACTGCCCTGCTGGGCTTCTCCCAGGGCGGCGCCATGGCCCTGGATGTGGGCTGCGGTGATCCGGCCGGCGCTGAAGGGCTGCCCCTGGCCTGCCTGATCGCCTGCAGCGGTTACCCCCACCCGGGCTGGACGCCCCGATGTCCGGCGGGGGCGGTGCTGATCACCCACGGCCAGCAGGATCCGGTGGTGCCGTTCGCCGCCAGCGAGGCGCTGGAGCAGATGCTGCGGGCGGCGGGCGGAACGGTGCAGCGTCTGACCTTTGCCGGCGGCCATGGCATCGATCCGGGCCTGTTTCCGGCCATGCGTGCCGCCCTGGAGGCCGGCTGGAGCTGAGACCGCGCGCCACACCGGGGTGGATGGCCAAGCTGCCTGCGGGCATCAGCCCTGCGGCGTCACCGATCCCGTCCCAGCCGAGTGCCAACTGATGTGCCAGCCGCAACGGAGAGGCAACCGCGCCAGCACCCGTGAACACCCGCCTGCACAACGGTGCTGGCACAAACCTGCCAGCACCCCGTCAGATCAGCCAGATCAGCAAAAAGCCGGACCCATGCCCTTCGTCAGGAGCAATGGATCCGGCCGGAGGAGCGGAGTGATGGGACTCTTAGCGGCTAACCAGCGATCGAGTGCACCGTTTCACCTGCCGCCGCCCGAGGGTGCGACGGCACGGCAGGTGGTGCTTCCGACAACGGTTCAGACGAAGGCGTATTCGTACTCTTCCATCTCTTCCCAGTCGTCGCTGGCGAGGGCCTCGAGGCCTTCGAAGAGCACCTCTTCACCGACGCTGTCCACGATCAGGCGCAGGGAAGGGAACAGGAAGTGGTTCTCTTCGGCGTACTGGGCGCTGAACAGACCCTTTTCGCCCCAGAAGAAGCGGTCGGTGGTGTGTTCGTTGCGGCGCACGTTGAGGATCGCCGGGGCCATCAGGTCGACCTCCGCGATGTAGCGGCGGGCCGCGGTGACCGGCTTGTGGGAGCCGGTTTCGAGGTTGAAGGTGGGGACGTGGGCGAGGACACGCTGGCCGGCAAGGCGACGGCGACTGATCCGCTTGCGCTTCTTGGACATGGAACAAAATCCCGGAGGGGGACTGGAGGGGGTGGGTTGCTGGGAAAGTGGGAAGGCCGTTGGCGCGCAGCAAAGCGCGGGCGGCAGCCCCGGCGGATCCGCGGCCAGAAAGCCGCGGGTCCACGCCCCTACGTCGGTCGTCCTCGGAGCGGTCTGGGGAGATCACCGTGAGCGACACGCGATGGCCGCAGAGCGGACCATCGGGACAGGAGAGGAACCCATCACCCTCTGCTGTAGCCTTGATTGCGGTTGAAGTGCAACCTCTAGTCGTGTTCAAAGCCCGACAAAGGGCCTCACCAAGGCCAGGATCCGGGACTCGACCCAAGGGGATTCGCCGATGTCGGCGCCCTGGAAGTCCAGTGGCGGATGGGCCTGACTGGTTCGACGGTGACCTGCCGCCCGCTCTTCGCGGACTTCGGAGTAGTGGTCGATACATTCAGCATACGCCGTTTTTTCGGAATTCCCACAGATTTGCCCGAAATCCATCCGGCTCCCCCGCCTCGATCGGGCTCTGAGTGGCTGTGATCCCTGTTTCCGAAAGCTTTCTCGTCTTGCTCGGCTATCAGCTCGGCCAGTTTGCCGACTGTCCGGAGGTGCGCTCCCTCGTGGTCTATGTGACTCACGCGACCCGAGAGGGGGCTCCCAGCCTCATCCCGGTGGGCCACTGGCCGGCCGATGGCCGCACCCTGGCGGCGGTGGATGGTGACAGCCGGCTGCGGGTGCCCGCCGAGGAGCGGCGCTGGTTGCCCCTGCGGGATGGGGCGGAGCTGCTGGGAGCCATCCAGGTGGAGAGCTCCATCAGCCCCTGGCCCGAGCCGCTGCGCCAGAGGCTCCAGGCGGTGGCTCTGGGCCTGGCCGAGGCCCTGCGGCTGGATCGGGAGGGGCAGCGCCTGCGCCATCGTCTCGCGCTCCAGGAAGAGCAGCTGCGCCTGTTGGTGCACCAGCTCCGCAATCCGCTCACCGCCCTGCGCACCTTCGGCCACCTGTTGCTGCGCCGCTTGGAGAAGGACAGCGACAACCGCTCCTTGGTGGAGGGGCTGCTCGCCGAGGAACGGCAGCTGCAGCGCTACGTGGACGCGATCAGTGACCTGGCCCGCCCCGATGCCCTGATCGCTGCGGCACCCGATCCCCAGCCCCTGCTGCTGCCCCCGCTGCTCAGCGGTCCGGGGGGGCAATCCCTCGCCGAGCCGCTCTCGCCGCTGATCCAACGGGCGGCGGCCACCGCCACCCTGCAGGGCCGTCCCTGGCGGGGGCCCGGCGCCCTGCCCACCTGGCGTGGCGACAGCGGCTCGGTGGCCGAGATCATTGCCAATCTGCTGGAGAACGCCTTCCGCTACAGCCCCCAGGGAGCGGCGGTGGGCCTCCAGGTCCGGGACACCCCCCGGGGACCGGTGCTCACGGTGTGGGATGGCGGAGCACCGATCGAGGAGGCCGAACGGGAGGCGATCTTCCAGCGGGGGGTGCGGGGCAGCCGGGGACTGCCCCTGCCGGGCACCGGGCTCGGCTTGGCCTTGGCCAGAGATCTGGCCCACTCTCTTGGCGGGGATCTGCAGCTGGTGATTCCCCCCCAGGCCGTGGATCCCGAGCTGCCGGCGCCGGGGAACGCCTTTGTGCTCAGCCTTCAGGCCTCGGCTGCGGCGGGCAAGTAGGAGCGGCGCGCTGGTTGCA
>JAPLIE010000090.1 GCA_026389265.1 Cyanobacteriota bacterium
GATGAGCTGGCCTCCACCCTCGGGCTCTCCAGTCCGGAACCCCTCTTCTGGACGCTCCGGCACCTCTGCCACAACAGCCGCGGTTACCGGGCTGAGGGCGATTGGGGCGATCCCGCCAGCCTGCGCTTCCAGTACGCCGGCGGCTGAGCTGAGCCCTGGGTGCGGTTCCCTGGCCGATCGATGGAAGGCATCGCTTGAGATCTTGATGGCCTCGCTGCCCTCGCTGCCAGCTTCTATTGGCTCCGCTCGGAGCCGATCGGAGCAGTGGGATGGATAGCCAGTGCAGGCCATCTGAGCCCCATCCAAGAGGAAACCCAATGCAGGTATCTCAGCTACCAGCTACAGGCATTTCTATGCAACATGCGCATAGTTTGGCTCCTTCGCAGGAGAGATAGACCAAACTCTCCCCGGCAGCCATAAGCTCCGGCTACCAATGCCATGCGGAGTGTGCTTATCCCTGGCTTGAGCCTCGACGACCTCCCGCGCGGGATCAGCCGCCTGCACAATCGCGTGATCAGTCGCGTGTTCCGCGAACTCGGCCTGATCGAGCAGTGGGGCAGTGGTATCCCTGTGATCTTGTAGGAAGCCGCCAGCCAACACCTGCCGCCACCCCTGTTTGAAGAGGTAGGCCTGCGTTTTCGAGTGACTCTGCCCCTAGACCAAGCCAGCTCCCCACCCCAGGGGCAGAGTCGGCCCAGGGGGCAGAGTCAAGGGCAGAGTCGCTGGCGGAGGGCGGACTCGCTGAGATGGTGATCCAAGCCCTGGCCGACGGGCCCTTGAGCAAGTCTGAAATTGCCCATGCCCTAGGGCGAGATTCCGTCTCCGGGGCACTCAACAGCACGATCCGGCAGCTCCTGGATCGCGACGAGATCGGCTACACCTTGCCGTATATCCCCAACAGCCGGCTGCAGAAGTACCGGCGACTCGGACATTCGCGGCGATAATCACTGCCATGCCGGATCCAAACGCGCTCACCGCCAGCCCATCCAGTCCCGTGGCTTCCCTTGCCGCCACGCCTAGTCCAGCCGCCTGGCCCTACCTCGGCGCTCGCTGGTGGTCGTTCGACTTCCACGCTCACACGCCAGCCTCCTCCGATACCCCCACTGGCACCAGGCCAACGGCACTGATCAAGAGGTGACACCCGAGCGCTGGTTGGTCCAGTTCATGGCTGCCGGTATGGACTGCGTCGCCATCACCGACCACAACAGTGGCGATTGGATCGATCCTCTGCAGGCTGCCTACCGACAGATGGAACAGGAAGCCCGAACCATCCCCATCCCTGCCCATGCCGACCGTTCCGCCCCCTCAGGCAAAGCCCTGTTTGCCATTCGAGAGGGCAGCCAAGCCAGCATTGTTGATGCCACCACCTTGAAGCAGTTGTTCGAGGCAGCTCGCCTGCTCGCCTGCTCGCCGTGGAGTGGGAGAACCTCGATCGCCCTTTTCCGGCAGCGACAGGCGCTGGCTCGGCGTTGGGCCCGGCTTGGGCGGGAGGTGTGAGATGCGACTGAGCAGGAATGAACTGATCGCCAAGTTGAGCCTGGGAGAAGACAACCTCCTGGGATGCAAAGAGGTTCGCTTTTGCGGAGTGTCTGTACGTGGCCCCTCCCCGAGCGACCTGGCTGATGAGCTCGCTGCCTTCGCCAACAGCCGAACCGGCGGCACTCTGCTGCTCGGCATTGATGACAAGACTCGCGATGTCCTGGGAATCCCTGTTGATCGCCTTGATCTCGTCGAGGCCTTGGTGCGCCAGGCCGTTGAGAGCAGCATCAAGCCACCGCTGGCCCCAGTGATTGAGCGGCTCACGCTGCCCGATTCCCTTGGCGTGGATCACGCCACCCTCAGGGTTGACATCGCATCCAGTCTGTTTGTGCATCTGAGCCCTGCTGGCTACTTGCACCGGGTCGGTTCCTCAAAACGCCCGATTCCGCCTGACTACCTGGCGCAGCTGTTTCAGCAGCGCAGCCAGAGCCGAGTGATCCGATTTGATGAGCTGCCGGTTATGTCTGCTCAATGCGAGGATCTGGATACCGTGTTGCTCGAACGTTTTCACCCTCAGTTATCGCCTGATGCACGCGCAACACCCGAGGGCCATCCAGCAACAGCGCCCCCGGCGGCGTGGCCACGCTTTCGCTCTGGTTGCCGCCAGCCCCAAAGCCGAAGGCCGACACTGTGAACCCGTCACCACGCAGGCGGATGCTGCGCACCAACTGCTGGGCGGCGTCCACCTCAGGGCCCGCCGCCGTTGGGCAGTTCGCGAGCACGCCGTCGTAGACGCCGGAGAGCAGCTGCCCCAGCAGGTGTTCGCTCTCTCCCTCGGCGCCCGCGCCTTTGGCGCTGATCGGAATGATCTCGTCGGAACTCCAGTAGCCCTCCGCCTGGGCATCAGCCTGCACCGTTTGCACGAGGGTGGTTTTGCCAATCCCCGGCCGGTCCGGTGCGAAGTCTTGGCCGATCTGGCAAAACCTGGCCTGCGCCAAGCAGGCATTGCTAGCATTGATTTCAATGCAATCGTGCCAGGCGTGCCGATGACATCGATCACCATCCGCAACCTCGACGACAACCTCAAATCCCGCCTACGCCTGCAGGCCGCAGGCCATGGCCGCTCCATGGAAGAGGAGGTGCGCCAGATCCTTGCCGCGGCCTTGGCGCCTCCAGCGGCCCCTGCCTCCAGCGAACCGGGACTGGGCAGCCGCATTCGCGCTCACTTCGCCCAGCTCGGCGGCATGGAGCTCGAACCGCCACGCCGCACCTCCACGCCTGAACCTGCAGCCCTGAGCTGAACCATGGCTCTGCTTCTGCTCGACACCAATGTGCTCTCCGAGCTGATGCGATCGGATCCTCAGCCTGCCGTGCTCGCTTGGGCTGACCAGCTCGACCCAGCGGCGGTGGGCATCACGGCCATGAATGAAGCCGAGATCTTGCATGGCCTGGCCCGCTTGCCGGTTGGTCGACGCCGCCAGGCCCTGGAGGCGCGCTGGGAGCAACTGGTGGCAGATCTATTTGCAGGCCGTTTCTTCTCCTTTGACCGCCCAGCGGCCCACTGGTATGCCGCCTTGCTCCAGCAGCGAGAACGCCTTGGCCAACCGATTTCAACGGCTGATGCCCTCATTGCGGCCATCGCCCTGGCTCTTGGAGCCACCCTTGCCACCCGCAATACCGTCGATTTTGACGGGATTGGCCTGGCACTGATCAATCCCTGGCCGGCGCCCTGAGCAACCAGAACAGCCCTCCAGTCACTCGGATTGCCAATGAACGCCACTTATTGGGAATCCTGTTATCCTGCGTTTATTGAGATTCCGAGTGAGACATGGCCGCAGGCGAGCAGGTGATCCGCGCCCCTGCCCAGCTGGGGGTGCTCCTCAAGGGTGTCCGGCGGCAACGGGGCCTGAGCCAGCAGGAGCTGGCCCTCAAGGCCGGAGGCACCAGCCAGGCCAGGCTCTCCCAGCTCGAATTGCAACCGGGGCGCCTCACCGTGGAGCGTCTGCTGTTGATCCTGGCCGTCCTCGACCTCGAGCTGGTGCTGCGGCCGCGCGAGAGCGGCAACGAGCCGGCCGAGTGGTGATGGGCAGGCCAACGCGGGCGCGCTCCCTGGCGGTGTGGATGAACGGGGAACGGGTCGGCACCTGGACCTTTCCAGCTCGCGGGCCTCAGCAGTTCAGCTACGCCGAATCCTGGCTGCATTCCAGTCAGTTCCGGCCGTTGTCGCTGTCGCTGACGGCGGGCCTCGGGAGCTCAACACTCAGCGGTGATGCCGTGGAGAGCTGGTTTGACAACCTCCTCCCGGATAGCGACGCTATCCGCCGCAGGGCCCAGGCCCGGTTTCAAACCGCCAGCACCAGTACCTTCGATCTGCTGGCTGCGGTCGGCCGCGACTGTGCCGGCGCCGTGCAACTGTTGCCGCCAGACCAGGAGCCCAGCGGGATCGATCGCATCGAGGCCCGGCCTCTGATCAACCAGGAGATCGGCCAGCGCCTGCGCGCCGTCACGGCGGCGCCGCCTCCAGGATCCCTGGGCCCTGAGTCCGATGAGCTGCGGCTCTCCGTGGCCGGTGCCCAGGAGAAAACTGCCTTGCTATGGCACAACAACCAATGGTGTCTGCCACTCGGCAGTACCCCCACCACCCACCTCTTCAAGCTGCCGATGGGTGTGATCGGTGAGGGCCAGATTGATTTCAGCAGCTCTGTGGAAAATGAGTGGCTTTGCGGCAGGCTTCTCCGAGCCTATGGTCTGCCTGTGGCCTCTACGGAGATGGCCCGCTTTGACAGCGAGCGCTGTCTGATTGTGCAGCGCTTTGATCGGCGACTGCATGCCAGTGGCACCTATTGGCTGCGCCTACCCACTGAAGACTGTTGCCAGGCCACCTCCACTCCAGCCGCCAACAAATATGAAAACAATGGCGGTCCCGGCATGGTGGCCATTGCCGAGCTACTGGCTCAATCCTCCGAGCGCAGCGACCTGGCCACCTTCTTCAAGGCCCAGGTGTTGTTCTGGATGTTGCGTGCCATTGATGGCCACGCCAAGAACTTCAGCCTCTTTCTCAAGCCGGGCGACCGCTTTCAGCTCACCCCGCTCTACGACGTGCTCTCGGCCTGGCCAGTGATTGGACGGGGTAGCGGTCAATGGCCCCAGCAAAAGCTCAGGATGGCGATGGCCTGGTTTGGTGAAACAGGCCGTTACACCAAGCCTTTGGAGATCACAGGCCGTCGCATGCTGCTCACCGCAAAACGGCTTGGCCTGGGTGACGCCCAACCCATCCTCAACGCGCTGATCGACCAGACGCCAACGGTGATTGCTGCGGTGCTACCCCAGTTGCCTGCTGACTTTCCACAAACCGTCGCCGAACCGGTGTTCACTGGGTTGCAAACCTCCGCCATCCAGCTTCAGCGCCAACTGCATGAGCGCCAACTTCTGTGATGACTGCCTCTCCCGCCGCCACCAGCCGCATCCACGAGAGTCTCGCCACCTCTCTGGCACGCAAGCGGGTGGTGTTCTGGTACGACCCCAATGGTGAGTGGGCCTCGGAGTTCGATGACTACCAGCCCGCCCAGGCCGAGAAGCTGCGGGTGGAGAGCAATGAGTTCTCGGTGAAGGTGGCGATCAGCAGGGCAGCCCTTGACCAGCGCTTCCTCCTCTACCTCCCCTGCCCCAAGCCACCAGAGCCGGATAACTGGCTCCTGGACCTGCTGCTGGCGGGCCATGAGTTCACCGCCGATCGCGCCTCCCTCGATATCCCGGAGGCCGGGCTCACGCTGGAGTTCAAGGAACTGGCCCAGCAACACAAGGCCTTTTTCCGCTCGCCGGTGCGCACCGCCAAGCTCAAGGAGCTGCTGCGCCCCAACGACGACGAGGGCGCCGTGCGGCTCAAGATGTTGGCGGTCCTGGCCAAGCAGCAAGCCGACATCGACAAACTGCTGCTTCATGCCTTCAGCCAGCTGGACCCGGCCAACCCCGATGGCGATGACCCGGTGGAAGCCATCTACGGGGAGCGATCAGGTGGCTGGTCTGACTAGCTGGGGATCGAGCACCCTGCCGCGGCAGAAGGAGTCCCACATGCGGTATGTGCATGCGCCGCTCTCCTCCAAAGGCCTCAAGCGCCTGTTCGTGGTGATCTCCGATGCGCTGCGCTACGAGGCCGCCCGCGACTTCGCTGATCGCCTCAACAGTCAAGCCGGCAAGGGCTGGCAGGCCGAGGTGGATGCCCTGCTGGGGGTGCTGCCCAGCTACACGCAGCTGGGGATGGCTGCGCTGCTGCCTGGTGCGCAGCTGAGCCTCAACCCCAGCGATTCCAATGCCCTGGTGGATGGCAAAAGCGCCACCGGCACCGACAACCGCGACAAGATTCTCAAGGCCTATGCCAATGGCCGCGCCAAGGCGATCCTGGCGGAGGATTTTCTCGCCCTCGCCACCAGCAAGGAGGGTGCCGAACTCAGCAAAGATCACGACCTGATCGTGATTGTTCACAACCGCATCGACCGGATCGGCGATAAACGCGAGAGCGAGGCTGAGACCTGCCAGGCGGTGGAGCAGACCTTCGACGACCTGGAGCTGATCCTGCGCAAGATCGCCAGCCTCAAGGGCAGCCAGGCGGTGATCACTGCCGATCACGGCTTCCTGTTCCAGCAGGAGCCGGTCGATGCCAACGACCGCGCCCAGTTCCCAACGGCCAAGGATCTCACCTTCAAGAACCGGCGCTTTGCCTTGGGCACGGGCATCAAGGTCATTGCCAGCCAAAAGGTATTCACGGCTGATGAGCTGGGTCTCTCCGGCAACTGGGAGGCCGTCTTCCCCCTGGGGCTGGATCGCTTTCCTCGATCCGGCTCAGGCTCGCGCTTCGTGCATGGCGGCACCTCCCTGCAGGAGGTGGTGGTGCCAGTGATCCGGCTCAAGCGCGAACGCAAGGACGAGAGCCGGGTGGTGGAGGCTGAGCTGCTGCGGGTGCCCGCCAAGATCACCATGGGCAAGCTCGCCTTCGGCCTGTTCCAGCTGGAGCCTGTGGAGCCCAAAAAGCGCCTGCCCTTGCAGCTGCGCATCGGCCTCTACGCCAAGGCTGATGGCGCCCTGCTCTGCGCCCATCGCACCGTGTTGCTGGATTCCGCGGCCAGCGAGGCCCGAGAGCGGGAGCAGCAGGTGGTCCTTGAGCTTTCCAACGCTGCCGACGACTACAACAACCAGACCCTGGAGCTGCGCCTGGAGCGGCAGCTTGAGGGTGTCGCCACGCCGGTGCCCTACAAGACTGTGGAGCTCAAGCTGCAGCGGCCCTTCGGCAGCGACTTCGACGACTTCTGATGGACTTAGTCCATGGCTAGACTAATTAAATCAAAGGGAAGTGCCGTCATGCGGGAGGGTCCAATGCGAATGGTGAACGTCCACCAGGCCAAAACCCATCTGTCGCGCCTGATCGATGACGCGCATGCCGGTGAAACCATCGTGCTGGCCAAGGCCGGCAAGCCCTGGGCGCGGCTGATGCCCCTGGCGCCCCCCGCCCCCCAGCGCATCCCGGGCCGGTTGCGCAGCCGTGGGCCCCTCAGCCAGCCAAACGTGCTGCTCGACCCCATGGACCCCAGTGAGCTGGAGAGCTGGGAGTCCAGCCCCCTGCTGCCGGAGGCTCCGCAGCCATGAGCCGTGAGGCCGCCTACCTACTGGACAGCCACGCTTTGCTCTGGTGGTGGTTTGATCCCGATCGCCTCTCCATTGCCGTGCGCAAGCTGCTCAGCGACTCCGTCACTCCCGTGCTGGTGAGTGCGGCTTCTGTGTGGGAACTCAGCCTTAAGCACCACCAGGGCAAGCTGCCCGAACTGAACGGCGCCATCGGCGATCTGCCGGGGTTGCTGCAGGCTGATGGCTTTGAAGCACTGCCGATCTCCCTGGCCCATGGGCTGCGGGCGGGAGGTTACAGCCAGCCCCACCGCGATCCGTTTGATCGCATGTTGGCCGCCCAGGCAGAACTGGATCACCTGGTGCTGCTCACCGCCGATCCCCAGCTCTCCACCTTCCCCTGCCAAACCATGTGGTGAGATCCGATGGCACCTGAAGCACCCAGCCCCCTGGACCAGAAGATCCTTGAACACTTCCCTGGCCTGGTGGTCCGCAAGGACCTCACCACCGAGCTCAAGCAGAACGCCGTGGTACCCACCTACGTGCTGGAGTACCTGCTCGGTCAGCACTGCGCCACCGACGATCAAAGCCTGATCAGCGAAGGCCTGGAGTCGGTGCGGCGGATCCTCGGCCAAGCACTACGTGCACCGCAACCAGGCGGAACTGGTCAAATCCACGATTAAAGAGCGCGGCAGCCACAAGGTGATCGACAAGCTCACCGTGGAGCTCAACGACAAGGGCGGCTTCTACGAGGTGGAGTTCACCAACCTCGGGCTGAAGAAGGTGCCGATCGATGGGGACTTCGTCAAGCGCTTTCCCAAGTTGCTGGTGGGTGGCATTTGGGCGATCACCGATGTGGAGTACGAGCTCCCCGCCGACCTCAAGGCCAGCCCCTGGCAGATATCATCGGTCAAGCCGATCCAGGTGGCCGGCGTTGACCACGACGAATTCCTCAAAGCGCGAGCCCAGTTCACCACTGACGAGTGGATGGACGTGCTCATGCAGAGCGTGGGCTTCAACCCCGAGCCGTTCACGCGCCGGGACAAGCTGCTCACCCTGATCCGGCTGATCCCTTTCTGCGAGCGCAACTACAACCTGCTGGAGCTGGGCCCCAAGGGAACCGGTAAGTCGCACGTGTACGCCGAGTTCTCGCCCCACGGCATGTTGATCTCGGGCTCGGAGGTCACCGCCCCGAAGCTGTTTTTGAGCAATGCCAACTGCAAGATCGGCCTGGTGGGCTACTGGGACTGCATCTGCTTCGACGAGTTCGCCGGCAAGGACAAGAAGGTCGACAAGACGCTGGTCGACATCATGAAGAACTACATGGCCAACCGCACCTTCTCGCGGGGCATCGAGCAGC
>JAPLIE010000023.1:0-31215 GCA_026389265.1 Cyanobacteriota bacterium
CGGGTGATGGGCAAGCTGGCCTTCTTCACCCTCGCCGATGAAAGCGGCCCGATCCAGCTCTACCTCGAGAAGGCCACCCTCCAGGCGGCCCACCCCGATAACCCCGAGGTGTTCGCCCAGCTCACCTCCCTGGTGGATGCGGGCGACTGGATCGGCGTGCGGGGCAGCCTCAAGCGCACCGACCGGGGCGAGCTTTCGGTGAAGGTGGTGGACTGGACGATGCTCAGCAAGGCGCTCCAGCCCTTGCCCGACAAATGGCATGGCCTGGCGGATGTGGAGAAGCGCTACCGCCAGCGCTACCTCGATCTGATCGTTTCGCCCCACACCCGCGAAACCTTCCGCCGCCGCGCCCGGATCGTGAGCACGATGCGCCGCTGGCTCGATGAGCGTGGCTTCCTGGAGATCGAAACCCCCGTGCTGCAGACCGAAGCCGGTGGCGCCGACGCCCGCCCCTTCGAGACCCACCACAACGCCCTCGACCTGCCCCTCACTCTGCGCATCGCCACCGAACTCCATCTCAAGCGGCTGGTGGTGGGCGGCTTCGAGCGGGTGTATGAGCTGGGCCGCATCTTTCGCAATGAGGGGGTGAGCACCCGCCACAACCCCGAATTCACCTCGGTGGAGATCTACCAGGCCTACGCCGATTACCACGCCATGATGGAGCTCACCGAGGAGCTGATCGTGGCGGCGGCCCGGGAGGTGTGCGGCGGCACCCTGATCAGTTATCAGGGCACTGAGGTGGATCTCACGCCCCCCTGGCGGCGGGCCACGATGCACGATCTGGTGAGGGAGGCCACCGGGCTCGATTTCTCCTCTTTCGAAGCTTCGGATCCGCTCGCGAGCCGGGCCCGCGCTGCCGATGCCATGGCGGCAGCGGGCCTGGAGGTTCCCGCTGCCGCCGATTGCCTCGGCCGGCTGCTGGTGGAGGCCTTCGAGCAGACGGTGGAAACCAGCCTGATCCAGCCCACCTTTGTGCTCGATTACCCGGTGGAGAACTCGCCCCTGGCCCGGGCCCACCGCAGCAAGCCCGGCCTGGTGGAGCGCTTCGAACTGTTCATCGTGGGCCGCGAGACCGCCAACGCCTTCAGCGAGCTGATCGATCCGGTGGATCAACGCAGCCGCCTTGAGGCCCAACAGGAGCGCCGCCGCGCCGGCGACCCCGAGGCCCAGACCGTGGACGAGGACTTCCTCCACGCCCTGGAGGTGGGCATGCCCCCCACCGGCTGCCTGGGCATCGGTATCGACCGGCTGGTGATGCTGCTCACCGACAGCCCCTCGATCCGCGATGTGATCGCCTTCCCCTTGCTGCGGCCGGAGGGGCGTTCGGGGGCCAGCGAGGCCGGCCATGAGGCTGACGCCTAAAGGCTGTGCAGGCGCTCGGGCGGGTATCCCTCGCCGTGCCCTGGGACCTCCGGGCAGGCGCAATGGGATAATGACCTTGTGTAGGCATTCTCCCCCAGCGGGGCACTCCTTTCCATGAGCGGCGAGCGCGTCGGATTTCGTTTCAAGCACGCCGATGCGGTGGTGAAGCGCAACCCCCAGGGGCGGTCCCGCCGGGGCTGGGTGATGGAGCCGGTGGAGCAGACCACCAGCCGCGGCACCAAGATGCCGGCCTATCGCATCCGCTGGCGCGATAGTGAACGTCCCGAGATCGTGCTGCAGCACATGCTGATCGCCGATCCCGATCCCACCCCACCGCCCGAGGGTGTGAGCCTGGTGCCCGCCGCCCCCAAGAAGTGAGCGGGGCGGCGCCCACCAGCCGCTCCCGATTTACAGCCACCCCTTCAGCCGGTACACGAAGAGTCCCAGCAGTTCCTTGAGAGAGGTGGTGGTTGAAGCCAGCGCTCCGGCCTGGGGCAGTAGATCCAGCAGCAGGCTCTCCGCCGTGCTCTTCCCCGATTGGTTGCGCGCCGCCAGCTGGAAGTCGCAGGCCACCGGCACGATCTTCAGACCGCTGAGACGGCGGAAGGTGGCCGTGGCCCGGGGCAGGTGGGTGGCGCTGGTCACCAACAGCAGCGAATGCCAACCCCGTTCCCGCGCGATGCTCCGCAGGGCGATCGCCTCCTCGGCGGTGTTGCGGGGACCTTCGCTGCGCACGATCCGCTCAGCGGGCACCCCCAGTTTCTGGGCCAGGGAGGCGGCGTAGGTGGCCTCCGGCGGCGTCGGGTCGTCGGCGTTGAAGCTCACCCGCCCACCCGACACCACCAGCCAGGGCGCCTTGCCCTCCCGGATCAGATCCACGCCGGTGAGCAGGCGGTCGCCGGCATCGGCCACTTCCACCCCCCGCCGGGGAGCCAGGGGCGGCAGCAGGCCACCCCCCAGCACCAGCACCGCATCGGCGGCGGGAAGGGTGGCTGGAGTGAGCCGCACCGCCTGATCCTCCAGACTCCGCACCAACTGGCGGCTCAGCCAGGGCATCGAGGCCAACCAGACCAGGCCGATCCCTGCGGCGGAGAGGCCGGGGCCCCAACGCCGCCGCCGCCCCAGCAGACCCAGCCCGATCAGCAGCAGGCCAGCCCCCAGGGGGTAGACGAACAAGGGCAGCAGCTTGGAGAGCAGAAAGCCCATGGAGGTGGCTCAGGACTGGTTGCGGCGGCGCAGGGCTTCGAGCTCTTGCTGGGCTTCGAAGCGGCGCCAGTCCTTCTCCAGCTCGGCCATCCCGTCGGCCACGCTCTCACCTGAGCGGCCGGGCGCGGGAGGTGTTGGGGCTGCGGTGAGTTCAGCGAGCTCCCGTTCCACCGCCGCGAATCGCTCCCCCAGTTCGGCGAGGGTCTGCCAGCGGTTGCGGCCCTGCTCCATCAACGTGGCGATGTGGGCTTCGGCTTTGATGGCCAGCTCCTCGGCGCCGGCGCCGCGGGCACGTTCGCTGCGCTCCTGCCACTGGCGGATCTCGCCAGCCAGCCGCAGCAGCCCCTGGCGCTGCAGTTCCGCCTCCTGGCGCAGCTTTAGCCGCTCGTTGAGCAGGCGCTGCTGCC
Organism: Cyanobacteriota bacterium; assembly: GCA_026389265.1. GTDB lineage: Bacteria > Cyanobacteriota > Cyanobacteriia > PCC-6307 > Cyanobiaceae > Cyanobium. The sequence goes on from JAPLIE010000023.1 coordinate 2,976, forward strand.
GGTCCCGCTGGGCCTGTTCGGCCAGCAGGGCCTCCTGCTGGGGATTGGCCCGCAGGAAGGATTCCAGCTGCTGATTCAGCCGGGCCTCCAGTTCTTCCAGCCAGCTGCTTGGGCTCATGGTTCCGGTGCGCGGGTGATCAGAGGAGCCTCGATCTCCTGCTGCAGCGGGGTGATCGCCGCCTCGCGGGAGCGCAGCAGCAGCTGAGTGAGACGGGCGATCGCCCCCTCGCCCAGGTCCTGCTCGGAGATGCGGTCGAAGGCCCGGCGGTAGAGATTCTCGAGATCCTCGATCAGGCCTTCCCGCGTAGCGCGCATCGCCTGACGCTGCTCCTCACGGCTCATGGTGCATTCCGCATCGGGGTTGGATCGGCATGGTGCTGAATCGGGGTTTCTCCACCGGTTCGTGATGGTCCCGAGTCTGCCTGGGCCAGCAGATGCAGGGAGAGATCGTCGGCGCCATCACACCAGCGGCGGATCGCCCGCCATCCTGATCCGGCCGCCAGGGAATGGAAGGCTTCCGGGCTGTATTTCACGCTGTACTCGGTGATCAGGGGTTCGCCAGCGGTGAAGCTCCAGCGCCGACCGGCCAGGGACACGGTCTGGGCATGGCGGCTCACCAGGGCCATGGCGATGCGGTTGGGGTTGGCTTCCCAGTGGGCGCGGTAGGTGAAGGCGGCGGGATCGAAGTCGCCCGCCAGCTCCCGGTTGAGGCGCCGCAGCAGGTTGAAGGCGAAGGCGGCCGACACCCCGGCGGCATCGTTGTAGGCCGCTTCGAGCCGCTCCGGCGCCTTTGGCTGGTCGATGCCGATCAGCAGCCGGCTGCCCGGCCCCAGCAGGCGGGCGAAACGGCTGAGCAGCGCCCGGGCCTGGGGGGGATCGAAGTTGCCGAGGGAGCTGCCGGGGTAGAAGCCCAGCCGCGGCCGGCCCTCCAGCAGGGGATGGGGCGGTAGCTGGTCCAGGTCGGCGTAGTCACAGCAGATGCCCAGCACCGGCACGGCGGGATGGCGCTCCTGCAGGGCACGGCAGGAGGGGCCCAGCTGGTCGAGGCTGATGTCGAGGGCCACGTAGGCCGCCGGTTGCAGGGCCTCCAGCAGGGGCCCCACCTTGCTCAGATTGCCGGCCCCGAATTCCACCAGCACGGGGGTGGGGGTGATGCCTTCCGCCAGCGACCGGGCCAGCTCAGGGGCCCGCTCCTGTAGCAAGGCGGTTTCCTGGCGCGTGAGGCCGTACTCGGGTTGCTGGCCGATCGCCTCAAAGAGGCGGGAGCCTTCCGCGTCGTAGAGGAGCCACGCTGGCAGCTGCCGCGGTTGGCGTGCCATTCCCGCGAGCACCAGCCGCTCCAGATCGGCGGGGGCGGGATGGAGATCGAGCAGTTCCGCAGGCTGGGGAGCCGGCACGGCAGCAACGCCGTCCGGCGGGGGGTAGGCCCGGGCATTCGCCTTCGGGACTGTCGTTCCGGATCCCGGCAGTTCGGTGGGTTCCAGAGCCAGTTTCGGGGGACGGCCGGACTCGGCAACCGTGCAGTCGGCGGGGGGCCTTGGAAGCATCAGGCCGCCGGCGGAAGAGATCGTCTCGATCGTAACGAGGTCCTGCTGCGCCCTCAGGGGAGTTCCCGTGCCAGCCGCAAACCACTGGCCATCCAGCGGCTCGCCGGTGGGAAGAAGTTGCGATAAGTCAGACGCTCGGCGCCGGCGTGGCCCTCCGGTGTGAGGAAGCCGCCCCCCCGCAGCACGAATTGGGACGTCATGAATTTGCCGTTGTATTCCCCCACGGCCCCCGCGGCCGGCCGGAAGCCGGGATAAGGCCGGTAGGGGCTGCCGGTCCATTGCCAGAGCACCCCATGGGCCTGCTCCAGGGCCCCGGCGGCGGCCAGGGTTTCCCATTCCGCCTCGCTCGGAAGCCGTGCTCCGGCCCAGCGGGCATAGGCAACCGCCTCGAACCAGCTCAGGTGCCGCACCGGCGCCAGGGGATCGCGGCGGCGGCGGCCGGCGTGGGTGAAGAGGTCATCGCCGCGCCAGTAGCGGGGCGCCTGCCAGCCGCGCTGCTGCAGCACGGCCCAGCCCTCGCTCATCCAGAGTTCGGGGCGGCGGTAGCCCCCGTCGGCGATGAAGTCGGCGTAGGCGGCGTTGGTCACCAGTCGCTCGGCCAGGGCGAAGGGTTCCAGCCACACTTGGTGGCGGGGTGCTTCGTTGTCGAAGTGGAAGCCGCCGCCGGCATGGCCGATCGCCACGAGGCCGCCGTGATGGTGGCGCCAGCCGCCTCCGGCCGGGCGGGACTCCTGGCTGGCCCTTGGCCCCGCGCCATCGGCAGGCCCCTGGGCCTGCCGCTCACCAAGCCGTTCTTCGCTGCCGCTTCCATGCACCGAGCGCCAGGCCCGCTCGAAGATCGCCTCCGGCCCTTCGGATCCTTCGTCGTACACCGGTTCCAAGGGGTTGCGGGAGAAGCCATCGAGCAGGTCCATCAGCAGCAGCTCCTGGTGTTGCTGTTCGTGCTCCAGGCCCAGCTCCACCAACTCCAGGAGCCTGTTGTCGGCGGCGGGGCGCTCCGTCGCCGCTGCGGCCAGCAGCTGCCGAATGGCGGCATCGATGCGGTGGCGCCAGACGAGCACCGCATCGATCGGCGGACGGCTGAGCAGGCCTCGCTCCGGGCGGGGATGGCGGGCGCCGACGGCGTCGTAATAGCTGTTGAAGAGGTAGCGCCAGCGGGGGTCGGCTGGTTCGTAGGCCAGCGGCGAGCGTTTGGGGGAGTCGCAGGCCGGCTGGGCCGCGTCGCTGCCTCCGCCATTCCCCTCCAGGGCGGGCCGCAGTAGGAACTCCTCGAAGAACCAGGCGGTGTGTCCGAGATGCCACTTCGGCGGGCTGGCATCGGCCATGCCCTGCAGACCCAGATCCTCTGGTTCCAGCGGCGCGATCAGGGCCTCACTGCGGTGTCGCACCCGCCGGTAGCGGCTCTCCAGATCCGCGAGGCTGGCCCTGGATGCCGACGGTTGGGCGGGGTGGACTAGCCCGCGCTGCGGCTCCGGGGAACCCATCCAACCGTCCCTCAGGCGATCCGACCTTAGGAAGGTTCCCTACGATCCGGCCACGCAACCTCGAACCGGCAGGCCAGCAGGCATGGGCGGCATCACGTCAGACAGCAGCATCCCGTCCGGCATCTGTGAGAGCTTCAGCGCCGCCGTGGGCCACACCCCCCTGATCCGCCTGCGGGCCCTCAGTGAGCTCACCGGCTGCGACATTCTGGGCAAGGCCGAATTCATGAACCCCGGCGGCTCGGTGAAAGACCGCGCCGCCCTCGGCATCCTGCAGGAAGCGGAGCGAAGCGGTGAGTTGCGGCCCGGCGGCACCGTGGTGGAGGGCACCGCCGGCAACACCGGCATCGGCCTGGCCCATCTCTGCAATGCCCGCGGCTACCGCTGCCTGATCGTGATCCCCGACACCCAGTCAGCGGAGAAGATCGGCCTGCTGAGGAGCCTGGGGGCGGAGGTGCGCACCGTGCCGGCCGTGCCCTATGCCAACCCGGATAACTATGTGAGGCTCTCCGGCCGCATCGCCGCCGAGATTCCTGGCGCCGTCTGGGCCAATCAGTTCGACAACCTCGCCAACCGCCGCGCCCATTACGACACCACCGGTCCGGAGATCTGGGAGCAGTGCGAGGGGAAGCTGGATGCCTGGGTGGCGGCCACCGGCACCGGCGGCACCTATGCCGGTGTGGCCCTCTACCTCAAGGAGCGGGACGCGCGGGTGCGCTGCGTGCTGGCCGATCCCCACGGCAGCGCCCTGCACAGCTGGGCCAGCAACGGTGAACTCCACGCCGATGGCAGTTCGATCACCGAGGGGATCGGCAACAGCCGTGTGACCGCCAACCTTGAAGGAGCCCCGATCGACGATTCCGTTCGGATCGGTGACCAAGACGCCCTCGACACCATCTACCGGCTGCTCTGGCAGGAGGGGCTGTTTCTGGGGGGGTCGGTGGGGATCAATGTGGCTGCCGCCGTGGAGACGGCCCGCCGCCTCGGTCCGGGCCACCGCATCGTGACCGTGCTTTGCGATAGCGGCGACCGCTACCGCTCCCGCCTCTACGACCGGGACTGGCTGGAGGGCCGGGGGCTGCGGCAGCCCGAGCAGGACTCTTCCTCCATCGACGTTGCCCTGGCAGACCAGCAAGGCTGATGACCTCCTCCCCGGCCGCTCCCGGCCAGTCGATCGGCGGCCGCTACCGCCTCGTGCGGGCCCTCTCCGAATCCCCAGACCAGGGCGTGCTCTGGCTGGCCAGCGACGGGCTGGCGGCCGATGCATCCGTGGCCCTGCGCCAGTTGCCTGCGGGCCGGGATCCGGCGATGGTCCGCAGCCTGGCCTCCCGCCTGCAGGGGGTGCTCCATCCCCAGGTGCCCCGTTTCGGCGCCGTGATCGAGGAGGGCGGCAGGCAGTGGCTGGTGCGCGATTGGCAGGCCGGCCGCACCTATGACCAGCTGATGGAGGCCCGCCGCGAGCGCCAGCTGGTGTTCGGTGCCGGCGAGGTGCTGCTCTTGCTGCGGCAGTTGCTGCCGGTGCTGGTGGCCCTCCATGGCCAAGACCTGCTTCATGGCGATATCAGTGCCGCCAACCTCCTGCGCCGCGACAGCGATGGACTGCCGGTGCTGCTCGACTTCGGCCTGGCCCGAGGCGCCGCTGCCGCCCACAGAGGCACGCCCCCAGGCGCCACCCCCGGCTATGCCCCGCCGGAGCTGATCCGCGGCGAACCGCCCGCCCCCTGGATGGATCTCCATGCCCTGGGGGTGCTCTCCCTGGTGCTGCTCAGTGGTGAGGAGCCCGCCGCCCTGCTCGATCCGGTCACCCTGGAGTGGCGGATGCCCGTTGCCCTGGAGGCCGAGCCGGCCCTGCGTCAGCTGATCGAGCGGCTCCTCAGCCGGGATCCCTCCCGCCGCTTCACCAGTGCCGCGGAGGCCCTCGCTGCCCTGCAGGCGGTTCCGATGCCAGAAAGCACCGGACCTGTTCCCCGGGCCGACCGCACCGTGGTGCTGGTGCCCCAGGCCCCGGAGCCTCTCCCCGTGGCGCCCGTGGCCGCGCCGGACCAGGCTGCCGGGATTACGCAGGCCCGATCCGCTGTTCCCGCCGAGGCGGCGGCCACCGCTGCAGCGGTGCTCCAGGACCTCCGCCCTACCGCCGTCCCAGGGCCTGCATTGCCGGGCCTGGCCACCGCTGCGCCGGCACCGGAACCCGCCTTCCGGGCGCCGGTGCCCCGTCCCCGGCCTGAGGAGAAGGAGGAGGCCGCCGAGGGGGGCCTCTGGCCCGTGCTGATTGCCCTGGTGCTCTCGGCCGTGGTCGGAACGGCCCTGGGCTGGCTGTGGCTGGGACGAGGCCGGCCCACCGCTCCCGCGGAGACGGTGGGCGAGGCACCCCTGAGCCTGCCACCGGCGGAGGTGGATCAGCGGCAGCAGCTGCTCAACCGTCTGCGGGCCCTGCAGATCGACCGCGGCTGGTTCCTCAGCCTGGTGGACGCCAGCCTGCTGGCCCAGTACCCGGAGCGGAAGGGACGACTGCCCGGTGATGCGCTCGAGGATGCACCGCTGCGGAAGGTCTGGAATGATCTGGCCCAGGAATGGCTGGCTCGGGTGGAACAGTTGCCCCTCCCCCTCAGGCGCCGCCTCGGCAGTTTCCGGGCCTCCGACTGGGAGCAGCGTCAGCAGTCCCTAGTGGCCCAGGGGTTGAGTTCCTCGGTTCTGGCCCAGCTGGTGTCCGGCAGTGCCACCTCTCTGCTCCCCGGCCAGTCCGGTGACCGAATGCCGCCGGAGCCCTTCCGCCAGCTCTGGTATGCCGCGGCTGAGCTCACCCTCGATGCGATGCGGATCGATCCGATTGAGCTGCGCTCCCAGGTCACCGAGGTGCTCGCCGCCGACGTGCCGGCCAATGGCGCCCGCCTGTTCGCGGTGCGTCTGCCGGTGGACCACAGCATCGCCCTTGGGGTGAACGGCACCCCCCTGCTACAGATGGCGGTGTACGCCGCCGATGGTTCCGTCCTGGCTCCGAGAGGGCCGCTGCGGGTGGTGAGTCTGGGCAGCCAGAAGGCCTCCCCGGTGCAACTCCTGGTCACGAACGAGGGTGTGGCACCGGCGCGGATCAGCCTGTCGCTCCGGGCCGACCCGCCGGCGCCGCCGCCGGAGCCAGCCCCGACCCCAGCGTCACCAGCAGAAACCCCGGCCGTGCCCTCCCCGCCCGATCGGCTCACCCCGGTGGTGCCCTCTGAACCCCCCGGTGCTTCATCGGCACCTCCCCCCCCGCCTGAGCCGACGACCGAGCCTGGATCAGCACCAGCCGGCACCAATTCCACCCCCAGCGGCGCTTCGACCGCTCCGCTTCAGCCGCCCAATCCCTGAATCGATCGCCCACGTCGACCATGCACAGTTTCAGCGAATTCGCTCTCATTCCTCTTGGCGCCGCTTCCCTGGCCTATCTCCTGGTCCAGCACACCATGAGCACCTTCCGCGTCTGAGCCGAGCCTCAATGGAGTCCTCGTCTGGATCCTGGTGAGCTCAGATCCTGGCGATCGCGGCGCGGGCCTCCTTGGCCTCCTGCTTGCGTTTTTCTTCGTGGCGTTTGTCGTGCAGCTTGCGGCCCTTGCCTAGGCCCAGGGTCACCTTGATCCAGGAGCCCTTCAGATGCAGGTTGAGGGGGATCAGGGTGAGGCCCTTCTGTTCCAGGGCCGTGCGGAATTTGTCGATCTCGCGGCGGTGGCCCAGCAGCTTGCGCACCCGCAGAGGTTCGTGGTTGAAGAAGCGGCCGGCATGGCTGTGGGGTGAGATGTGCACGTTGTGCAGCTGCAGCTCACCGCTCCGGATCAGGCAGAAGCCATCGCGCAGGTTGCATTGGCCGGCCCGGATCGATTTCACCTCGGTGCCGAGCAGCTCGATCCCGGTCTCGAGGGTTTCGAGAATCTCATATTGGTGGCGGGCAAAGCGGTTGTCGGCCAGGAGCCGATTGGCGGGATCCTGGGCCTTTGCGCCAATGCCTTTTCTGCCGGGGCCTTTTGCCATCGCGGCCGCTGTGCCTGCTTAGCTGCTTCGACCTTAGAGGCATCGGGCGGTCTTCCCTGGCACCGATCAAGGCGAGGGGGGAAGAACCAGCCCTTTCGCGGCCTGAGCTGCTTGGTGTTTCCCAGGATGGTCCATGCCCCAAACATGGTCGTCCAGTCCTGTCTCAGCGGGATAGTCCCTGGGGTTGGCGTGGAAACTCCATACCGGAAGCCAGCCCGAAGCAAGGTCTGGGGCACAGGACCGGTCTCGACGCTTGGCATGCCTACCTGGCCCCGGAGCTCGGAGGGCTATGGCCGGCCGTCCAGACCAGGTTCAGCGCAGGTACCCTGGCGACCATGGCGATTGTCTCCTCCCAGTCTGGCTCCGGTGCTGCAGCCAGACGGGCTGCCGACAACGCTGGGGCTGAGCGAGAGATCCGCCGGCAAAGCCTGATCAATCCTCACGAGGCCCCCGAGGGCGACCTCCATGGTGATATGGCGCTTTCTGGCAACGGGGCGACCGCGGAAAGTGCTGGCCGCGACGACTCCCTTCGCCCTCGCCGTCTGGCCGACTACATCGGCCAGAGCGAACTGAAGCAGGTGCTGGGGATTGCCGTGGAGGCCACCCGCAGCCGCGGTGAGGCCCTCGACCACGTCTTGCTCCATGGTCCTCCTGGTCTGGGCAAGACCACCATGGCCCTGGTGCTGGCCGAGGAGCTCGGGGTGCGCTGCCGCATCACTAGTGCCCCAGCCCTGGAGCGCCCCCGCGACATCGTGGGCCTGCTGGTGAACCTGCAGCCCCAGGAGGTGCTGTTCATCGATGAGATCCATCGCCTCAACCGCGTGGCCGAGGAGCTCCTCTACCCAGCCATGGAGGATTTTCGCCTCGATCTCACCGTGGGCAAGGGCACCACGGCCCGCACCCGCAGCCTGCCGTTGGCCCCCTTCACTCTGGTGGGCGCCACCACCAGGGCCGGGGCCCTCAGTTCGCCCCTGCGCGACCGCTTCGGCCTGATCCAGCGACTCGAGTTCTACGAGCTGCACGATCTCCAGGCCATTGTGGAGCGCACCGCTGGCCTGCTGGCCATGGATCTCGAGGCTGGCGCCGCATTGGAGGTGGCCCGCCGCTGCCGCGGCACCCCCCGCATTGCCAATCGGCTGCTGCGGAGGGTGCGCGATGTGGCCGTGGTGGGGGGCCATGGGCGCATCGGTGCCGAGCTGGTCGATGGGGCCCTGCGGCTCCATCGGGTCGATGCCCGCGGCCTTGATGCCAGTGACCGGCGGTTGCTCCGGCTGCTCCTCCATGGCTACGGCGGCGGTCCGGTGGGCCTGGACACCCTGGCGGCGGGCTTGGGGGAGGATCCGGCCACCCTCGAAGGGGTGGTGGAGCCCTACCTGCTCCAGCTCGGTTTTCTGCAGCGCACGCCTAGGGGCCGGGTGGTCACCGAGGCCGGCAAGGCCCATCTGGCCGCCGGGCCGGATGCGGCGGCGGCATGAGCCAGCCCGTCGGCCGTAACCAGGCAAGGGTCTGGTCCGCGTTGCGCTCTGCCGCTCCCCGTCTGCTTGCTGCCACTTTTCAGCGCCTTGGCGCAGCACTGTTGGGGTGGCTGGCCTGGTTGCTGCTACTGCTGCTTGCTTTCGAGCCCGCTGCCGCTCTGGATCATGGTGCTGCTATGCCACTGAGGGCGCGGCTGACGCCTCCCTCGATCTCTACTGTCGGATCTTCGGCCCCATTGCGCAAGGTCGTCGCATCCGTTTCGAGCGGCGCTCCTGTGCGGTTTCCGGCTTCAACCATTGCTGCCTTCCCCGCAGCTCCGCTCCAGCCTGTCCGCCCTTTTGCTGCACCCGCGAACTCTCCGCCCGACCCCCTTCCTGGGCGTTCTGGGATTGGTGGCTCGGTTCGTCCTCCGTCACCAGCCCTTGCTGGCGTGATCGGGGCCAAGGCCCCCTCCCAAGATCTCAACGCTACCCCCCCGGATTCCCCGTCGTCCCTACCGGCTCTGTTCCAGCAGGCCCTTGAGGCCAGCCGGGCCGGTCGCTTCGGCGAGGCCCTCCCCCTCTGGAACCACGTGCTCGAACAGGCCCCGAAGGATGCGGCCGCCTGGAGCAACCGCGGCAACATCCAGCTGGCCCTCGGCGATCCCCTCGCCGCCATCGCCGACCAGGACCACTCTCTGCTGCTGGAGCCCGACAACGCCGATCCCCATCTCAACCGGGGTACCGCCGAGGAGGCTCTGGGGCGCTGGGATGAGGCTGCCGCCGACTACGCCTGGATCCTGGAGCGCAATCCCCTTGATGCCTCGGCCCTCTACAACCTCGGCAACGTGCAGGGCTCCCGCGGCGATTGGCAGGCGGCCCGCGACAGCTTTGTGACCGCCGCCGACGCCCGGCCGGGCTTTGCCATGGCCCGATCCAGCGCCGCCTTGGCGGCGTTTCAGCTCGGGGATCTGGCGACTGCGGAGCGGGAGTTGCGCTCCCTGATCCGCCGCTATCCGCTCTTCGCTGATGCCCGCGCCGGCCTCACAGCCCTGCTTTGGCAGCGGGGCGCTGCCGGTGAAGCGGAAAGCCACTGGGCCGCGGCGTCGGGCCTGGATCCCCGCTACCGGCAGAGTGAATGGCTTCGGGAGTTCCGTCGCTGGCCGCCGGAGCCGGTGGCTGCCCTGGCGCGGTTTCTCAGTCTGCAGCGGCAAGCCTGATCCAACCAGCCTTCAAGTTGGGCTGCCTTGACGAGCCTTTAGCCTTTATTTCCAGTGGGAATGGAGAGCCATGTCATCAAGGAAATAGGGTTGCCAGAGAATGGTGCCGATTCCACAGAGCCAGGCCAGTTGTCCATAGCGGCGATTGTGTCGACTCAGTTCAAGGCTTCCCGCCAGGGCAATGATGATCAGAGGCGTGGCGATTTTCACGGCATAACGCAGTCTTAGATAGATCACCAGCCAGGCTGGGGCGATGACGCAAGCGGCTGCGATCAGCGATCCCCATAGGAGGAAGCGGTGCTGGGTGATTTTCCTCTGCTGTAGAAAAACAATCGCGATCGGCAGCAGCATGAATTTGAATACGTTCCAGATGTTGGGAATGCTGCGTGTTGCTGAGAGTCCTACAAAATCAAAGTACAGAGAGGGGTACTTCATTACAATGGCCGGGAACGACTCGGCGCCCCCAAACGTCTTCAGCCTGATGCTTTCCATGCTGGCGCTTAGGTCCTGGCTGACAGGACTCGAAAACTGATGGTATCCAAAGAATTCAGAGTAGGCACTGAGGAAAGCGATCAGACTTCTCGAGCCTGCCAGGGGATTGGCACCTTGCAGGATGAATCCGGGGAACAGAAGGAGAACCAACCATCCCAGGGTGTAAACGCAGGTCATGCCGGCATGGCGCTGACCGCTGCGCTGCTCCCACCAAAACCAGAGACCGGCCAGCGCAGCGGCGGCCAGGATCATGTCCACCTTGCATAGACCAAAGGCTGCGAGAAAGAGGGCGGTGAAGATTTTTGGCCATCGGTAGCTGACACCAAGAAAAAAGAGATTGAGCAGGGTTCCTGAAAAAAGATCGCTGGAGGGCTGGAGAAGCTGAAAGCCTGAGCTGGCGATGATCAGATAGGCCAGGATTTGAAATAGTTGACTAGTGATATATCTGTTGACCATAAAATATGCGCTTATCAGATATGTTGCCATCGCCAGTATGCGTATGTGCCAGTTGAGGTTCTCGTGGGTGGTTGGTATCACGAGCTTGTAGAGACCTGCAATCAGGCTGGAGGTGATGCCGCCACTGTTTTGCAGGGCTGGGTACTGGAAGCTCCAGTTATTTTGCGCATACTTGATATGGAGATTCACGGTTTCGGCAAAGTGCTGGTCCATGGGCGCTGCCGGAACGATGCCGCTATCTCTCAGGATCAGAAAGGCTGAGATCAATAGCGTTGCGATCAGGATGGCGCGCTGAACAAGGCGTAGGAGCCCGAACTCTTGCTGCTGCTGATTTGAGATCTGATTTGTGATACCGCTCTTCATGCTTCCAGGGGCCGTAGGGCTTTCTACCGATGGACGATGGCTGGAATCTAATCGTACCGATCCCTGCAGCAGGTTCTGAGGGCAGCAGGTGATTCGGCGGCGTGCGTGGTGGCTCCCGTCGCAACGACCCGCGCCGATGTCGAGGGGTGGGCCGGGTTGTTCGACCATTTCACCTACACTGAAACATAGTGTGAAGATGCTTGTTGTCTGTTTCGCCTGCCCTGCTGAGTGGTCCCACCTGGGACGAAGTGCATCTGGAACAGCCTCTGCAGGAGCTGCTGCCGGAACTCATCCAGTTGCGTCGCCACCTGCACCGCCATCCCGAGCTCAGCGGCCACGAACACCAGACGGCGGCCTTGGTGGCAGGGGAATTGCGGCGCTGGGGCTGGCAGGTGCAGGAGGGGATCGGCCGCACGGGTGTGGTAGCGGAGCTGGGTCCGGCAGGGGCTGCCGTGGTGGCCCTGCGGGTGGATATGGATGCCCTGCCGATCGAGGAGCGCACGGGCCTGAGCTGGGCCTCGACCCAGCAGGGCTTGATGCATGCCTGCGGCCACGACATTCACACCGCTGTGGGGCTCGGGGTGGCGGCCCTGCTCGGCTCCTGTGCTGATCAGCTCACCGTCAGGGTGCGGCTGCTGTTCCAGCCTGCAGAGGAAACGGCCCAAGGCGCTGGGTGGATGCGCGCCGATGGCGCGATGGAGGGGGTGGCGGCTCTGTTTGGGGTGCACGTGTTTCCTAGCATTGCGGTGGGAAGGGTTGGGGTGCGGAGCGGCAGCTTCACCGCCGCCGCCGGCGAACTGGAGATTGAGGTGCTAGGCGAGAGCGGCCATGGGGCCCGCCCCCACCAGAGCACCGATGCGATCTGGATTGCGGCGCGGGTGGTGAGCGGTCTGCAGGAGGCCATCAGCCGCCGGCTCGATCCGCTCCATCCGGTTGTGGTCAGCTTCGGCAAGATTGAAGGGGGCAAGGCCTTCAATGTGATCGCGGATCATGTTCGGCTGCTTGGCACGGTGCGCTGCCTCGATCCTGGGGTGCATGAGCGGTTGCCCGGCTGGATCGAGGACACCGTCCAAGCCCTCTGCCGCGGCCATGGCGGCGAGGCGAGGGTCCATTACCGCCGCATTGCCCCCCCCGTGCACAACGATCCCGACCTCACCCGTCTGGTGGCTGCGGCTGCGGTCGACCTGCTGGGGGAGTCCCAGGTGGAATGGCTGGAGCAGCCCTCGCTCGGAGCGGAGGATTTTGCCGAGTTGCTAGAAGGTCACCGCGGCACCATGTTCCGTCTCGGGGTGGCCGGGCCCGAGGGCTGCACCCCATTGCACAGCAATAGCTTCATGCCCGATGAAGGTTGCTTGGCCGTGGGTATCCGGGTGCTCACCCTCAGCCTGCTGCGCTGGATGGCAGCGCCGTGCTGAGGACGGATCCAGCGGCCACAGGCCCGCGGGCACGGGGATCGAGGGCGGCCCTCTTAGCCTTGGCTTCCCCCCTCCTGATTCTGTTGGCCCTTCTGGGTCTGCTGCATCGAACCGGCAGCTCCCGTTGGGAGGTCTTGCCGGCCCTGTTGATCGGCGCTGGGCTATTGCTCACCAGCATCTCCCGCCGTCGCTACCGCCGCCGGGAGATGCTGCGCTCGCTCCGCCAACAACGGTCTGGTTGAGGTCCCAAGTTTTTTAGGTCCGGAAATAACGGCTGCCGCTGAACATGTAAAGCAGCACATAATTAATCACCGCCGGTAACAGGGGAAGCATTGCCACCCAGCCACCCTTAGTGGCCGAACCTAGCCCCAAAGCGGCGAGGGCGTTGATTAGAAAAAGGATGAATAGTCCAAATCCATTAAGTGTTTTTCCCTGGAGTCGATCGTTGAATGTGAAGCGTTGCTGTCCATACATCGAGACACCAAAAGAAACCACAAATCCCAATAAATTGGCGGGACCAGTTCCTAGTTGAAACAGTGTTTTCAGTAGGGTCAGCGTTGTTGCGTGCACCAAGGTGGCCGCAATGCCCACGATGCCGAAGCGGGCCAGCCGATGCTGCAACATGGTCAGGCCTTGGTGATTTTCTTGATCACAAAATGGGGTCTTCGCTTGGTTTCCAGGTAAGACCTCCCCACATATTCCCCCAGAATGCCGATGCCCATGAGTTGGAGTCCGCCCAGAAAGGTAACGGCGAAAAACAGCGAGGCGTAACCTGGTACGTCGATCCCAAAAAATAGTACGCGGATCACGGAGGTCAGGCCAACGATGAAGGCTGCGCTGGTCACGAATAAGCCGATATAGCTCCAGATGCGCAGGGGGGCCGTTGAAAAGTTGAAGATGCCATCCAAGGCGTAGTTCCAGAGTTTCCAGCTTCCCCATTTGCTTGATCCAGTCTGGCGGGCCGGTCGCTTGAAGTAGATATTCTTCTGTTCAAACCCGATCCAGGCGAAAAATCCTTTAGAAAAACGCACCCGTTCTTGGCAGGCTGCAATCGCGTTGATGGCAGCGCGGTCTAGCAGTCTGAAGTCGGAAGCATTGAATTGAACCTTGAGTTTGCTGAGTTTGAGAAAAAGTGAATAGAAGCCTTCGGAGCTCAGTCGTTTGAGCCGGCTGTCGCTGGAGCGATCATGTCGCACCGCATTCACCACTTGGTAGCCCTCTAGCCAGGCGGAGATCATTTCGGGGATCAGGCTGGGGGGATCCTGCAGGTCGGCATCCAGGATGATGCAGGCATCGCCTTCGCAATGGTTCAGGCCGGCCAGCATGGCCGCCTCCTTGCCGAAGTTGCGGCTGAGGCTGATGATCGATCCCTGCTTGATTTCTTTGGATTCTTTGATCAGCTGTTCAAAGCGTTGGCAGGTTTGATCGCTGCTGCCATCGTCAACGATGATCAGATTGAAGTGGATCGTGAAGTCACGTGGTTGCTGAAAGGTTTGGATTGTTGTATTTAATGCTTCGAGCAGCGCTGCTGCCGATTCCTCTTCGTTATGGCAAGGTACGAGCAGATCGATAGACCTGGTTTGTAGGGAGGTCGTCGAGTCTGTCAACCCATGCCAGCATAGAGGTTGAATTTAGCATTCTCATCCTGCCGATTGTTGGTTACGCCATGCCGTCGTTGACCCCTGGGGCGTGATGGATGGTTCACAGTGGGGTTCAGGCGAAGTTCCCAACCACCCACGGCCATGGCGCAGTTTGATGCTGAGGCTGCTCCCGATCCCAGGCCTGATGACGCTCTCCTGCGGGAGGCCATTGCCTCCGGAGATCCAAGCCGAGCCATGCCAGCGCTGGCGGGCCTGAGGAAGGTCCCGGAGGACCGCGCGATCCCCCTATTGCTGCTTGGGCTGGAGCAGGAGGCTTTCCTGGTGCGCTCCCTGGCCTGCGCCGGTCTTGGGGTGAAGCGCAGCGAGGCGGGCTGGTTGGCGCTGGAGCGGACCCTGCAGCACGACGGCGACGCCAATGTGCGGGCCGAAGCGGCGAACTCCCTGGCCAGCTTTGGCGTGGAACGCTCCTGGCCCCTGCTGCGGGACGCTTTTGCCGCCGATCGCCAGTGGTTGGTGCGTTGCAGCATCCTTTCGGCCTTGGCGGAACAGCCCCTGATGGCTGCAGATCAGCTGTTGGAGCTCGCCCGCATGGCGATTGCCGATGCCGATGGCACGGTGCGAGTGGGTGGCGCCGAGATCCTGGGCCGGGTGGTGCGGGAAGGGGATCGCCTCGCTGGGGCCGGGGATACCGGTGCTGCTGAGGCAGGCCGAGAGCTGCTGGTGGGCCTGCAGGCGGATGGGGATCACCGCGTGGTGGCGGCCGCCCTGGACGGCCTGCAGGCTTGAGTGCGCCAAACCGATGCCATCGCTTGTGTCGGGGGCCGACCTTTGCTGGAACGGCCTTGCTAGGTTTCTTGGGTCACTAGGGGTGCCCGGCCCTCAGGTTGCCTTGTTGGCAGCCACCGATGAGGGCCCCAGGGCTGAGATCACACCCTCCGAACCTGATCCGGGTTATGCCGGCGCAGGGAAGTGCGGTCGAGCTCAGGTCTGCGTGCATCGATGGGTCGTTCCGGCTGAGGAGCGGCCACCAGCCTGTCCTTCGCCGTACCTGTCATGCGCACTGCCTGGATCGAGAAGCGTCGCCAGACGATCTCTAGTGGCGGCAATGTCACCCAGCTCCATTACGCGCGAGCGGGGGTGGTGACCGAGGAGATGGCCCATGTGGCGAAGCGGGAGAAGCTGCCCGAATCCCTGGTGATGGAGGAGGTGGCCCGGGGCCGGATGATTATCCCCGCCAACATCAACCACGCCAACCTCGAGCCGATGGCGATCGGCATTGCCAGCAGCTGCAAGGTGAACGCCAACATCGGCGCCTCGCCCAATGCCAGCGATATCAATGAAGAAATTGAAAAGTTGCATCTGGCCGTCAAGTACGGCGCCGACACGGTGATGGATCTCTCCACCGGTGGCGTCAACCTCGATGAGGTGCGCACGGCGATCATCAACTCTTCGTCGGTGCCGATCGGCACGGTGCCCGTTTATCAGGCTCTCGAGAGTGTGCACGGCTCGATCGAACGCCTTTCCGAGGATGATTTCCTTCACATCATCGAAAAGCACTGCCAGCAAGGCGTTGATTACCAAACCATCCACGCCGGCCTGCTGATCGAGCACCTGCCCCTGGTGAAGGGACGCCTCACGGGGATCGTGAGCCGGGGCGGCGGCATTTTGGCCCAGTGGATGCTGTACCACCACAAGCAAAATCCGCTGTTCACCCGCTTTGAAGACATCTGCGAAATCTTCAAGCGCTACGACTGCAGTTTTTCGCTCGGCGATTCGCTGCGGCCCGGTTGCCAGCACGACGCCTCCGACGCTGCGCAGCTGGCCGAGCTGAAAACCCTCGGCGAACTCACCCGCCGGGCATGGAAACACGATGTGCAGGTGATGGTGGAGGGTCCGGGCCACGTGCCGTTGGATCAGATCGAGTTCAATGTCAAAAAGCAGATGGAGGAGTGCAGCGAGGCGCCCTTCTATGTGCTCGGCCCACTAGTCACCGACATTGCTCCGGGTTATGACCACATCACCAGCGCCATCGGTGCCGCCCTGGCGGGCTGGCACGGCACAGCCATGCTCTGCTACGTGACCCCCAAGGAACACCTGGGCCTGCCCAACGCCGAAGATGTGCGTGAGGGCCTGATCGCCTACAAGATCGCGGCCCATGCCGCCGACATCGCCCGCCACCGCCCGGGGGCCCGCGACCGCGACGATGAACTCAGCCGCGCCCGCTACGCCTTTGATTGGAACAAACAGTTCGAGCTGTCCCTGGATCCCGAACGGGCCCGCGAGTACCACGACGAAACCCTGCCGGCCGACATCTACAAGCAGGCGGAGTTCTGCTCGATGTGTGGACCCAAGCACTGCCCGATGCAGACCAAGATCACCGACGCCGACATCGAGGGTCTGGAGAAGGTGCTGGCGGAGCAGAAGAAGGCCGGAGAGCCGGTGGGGGTGTAACGGGCTGGCCGGCTGACAGCCCTCCAGGTTCATGTCCAGGTCAGGTTGCTGGTCCGCCCCCCAGCAACCCCCTCACCTGCGCCGCCGCTGCCAGCCCCGCCTCAATCGCCCCTTCGAAATAGCCGGGCCAGCGGCTGGCGGCTTCGGTGCCGGCCCAGATCACCCGGCCGTGGGGTTGTTGCCAGATGGGCCCGTAGGTGGTCCACGCCCCCGGGGTCACAAAACTGGTGAAGGCGCCGGTGCTCCAGCTTTCTTCGTTCCAGTTCTGAAGGATCAAGTCGTCGGGCTCGGCGGCCTGTGGCCCCCACCAGGTGGCCAGGTCGTCCAGGACCGCCCGGCGTCGTTGCGCCTCGCCCAGCCGTTGCCAGCGCACGGCCCGCTCGCCGGCGATGAAGCTCGCCAGGATCCCCGGCCCCCCCGGCGCTGAGCTGTCGACCGTGAGCTCCAGGGTGGGCAGGGGGCCGATGCCCAGGCCGTTGAGGCCCCGCTCGCGCCAGAACGGCCGCTGGTAGATCGCCAGCACCTTCACCATCGAGCCCATCGGCGAGCGCTGCAGCAGGCTGGTCCACTGCGGCGGCAGGGCCGGGCTGAAGTGGATCCCCAGCCGCAGGGGGGGCGGGATCGCCACCACCGCAGCGGCGGCTTGCATCACCTCACCGCAGCCGAGGCTCAGCCGCACGCCGCCATCGCCCTGCTCGATCGCCTCCACTGGCGCCCGCAGGCGGAGGTCGCCCGCCAGGTCGGCGGCCAGCCGGGCGGCCACCTGGGCGGCGCCCCCCTCCACCAGATAGGCCTCCGGTATTTCGTGTTGGGGGGCCACCGCCTGGGTCCAGGCCAGGTGCAGCAGGGAGCTCTCGTGGGGTTCGAAACCGCCGGAGCCCCCCACCCGGCTCAGCCATGCGATCGGGTAGCGCGCCAACTCGCCGGCCCCCTGCCCCTTCAGCCAGCCCTCGATGCTGATTCGATCGAGGGCCTCGGCATCGTGTGCCTCCCAGGGTGCCTGCGGAGGCACCTGCTTCACCAACTCCGCAAAGCGCGCCTGCAGGGCCAGGGTTTCGGCTACCTCGCTCTCCGGCAAACCCAGCTCCTGGGGCTTGAAGAACAGCAGGCTGGAGTGGAAGTCGTGCTCCACGCCGGCCCGGTGGGCCTTCCCTCGCCAGTGGAACAGCCCTTCGCCGTCGTAAAAGGTGGGATACCTGGCCAGGCCGAACTCCTCCAGCAGGCCGATCAGCCGGTGGTGGGTGGCACCGACCCACTGACCCCCCAGGTCCACCCGCAGGCCGGAGCCGCAGGTGTGGCCATGCATCCGCCCGCCCCAACGGTCTCTCGCCTCCAGTAGCTGCACCCTCAGGCCCTGGCGCCTGAGCTCGCGGGCACAGATCAGCCCGGAGAGGCCTGCGCCCACTACCACCACGTCAACGAAAGGAGGCGTCATGGTGGACATTCAGAGCGGGGATACCGTTGCTAGAGAGTCGCCCAGTAGCGAAGCCGATCTGCTGACGGAGCCTGCCACCAAGAACGGCACCAGCGCGGTCCATCACCGTGGCGGCGGCTCTGAGGTGATCGGCCTGCGCCAAGTCTGCCGCCGTTTTGGCGAGTCGGCCGCCGTGGAGGATCTAAGCCTCTCGATTGCCGCGGGTGAATTCTTTTCCCTGCTGGGCCCCTCCGGTTGCGGCAAGACCACCACCCTGCGCCTGATCGCCGGCTTCGAGCGCCCCCAGGCTGGCCGGATCCTGCTGCAGGGCCGCGATCTCACCGAGGCGCCGCCCCACCGGCGACCGGTGAACCTGGTGTTCCAGAACTACGCCCTCTTCCCCCACCTCAGCGTTTGGGACAACGTGGCCTTCGGGCCCCGTTCCCAGCGCCTCGCTGAGCCAGAGATCCGCCGGCGGGTGGGGGAGACCCTGGAGGTGGTGCGGATGTCCGATTTGGCGCGGCGACGGCCCCACCAGCTCTCGGGCGGCCAGCAGCAGCGGGTGGCCTTGGCGCGGGCGTTGGTGAATGCTCCTGCCGCCCTGCTGCTGGATGAACCCCTGGCCGCCCTGGACCCCGACCTGCGCCGCACCATGCGCTCGGAGCTCAAGCGCATTCAACGGGAGGTGGGCATCACCTTCCTGCTCGTCACCCACGACCGGGAGGAGGCCCTCAGCCTTAGCGATCGCCTGGCGGTGCTGCACCAGGGCCGCCTGGAGCAGGTGGGCTCTCCGCGCCAGCTCTACGACCATCCCCGCAGCGCCGTGGTGGCCAGCTTCCTGGGGGCCGCCAACCTGTTGCCGGAGGGGCCCGGCGGCAGGCTGCGGCTGCTGCGGCCTGAGCGCCTGCGGCTCAGCGCCAACCCGCCGGCGGCGGGGGAGCGGGGGCTGAAGGCGCGGGTGCGGGAGCTGGCCTTCCAGGGGGCCACGGTGGAGGTGCGCTTGTGCGGAGCCGACGACCTGCCCCTGATCGCCATCGACACCCATGCCGCTCTTGCCGATGATCTGTCCATCGGAGCGGAGTTGTGGTGCCGCTGGGATCCCGCCGATACCCACTTGTTGGAGGTACCCGCGCCATGAGCATGCCCGTTTCACCCCGTGGCCGCCGAGCCTTCCTGCGCCGTCTGGCGGGGGGCGCCGCAGGTGCGGTGGTCCTGCCATCGCTGCTGCAGGCCTGTGGCCGGGGGCCCGGAGGAAGCGCCACCTCGGGTGGCGGTGATCGGGGCGGCGAGCTGGTGATCTCCTCCTTCCCCCTTTACATCGACCCTGGCCAGCCCGGCGCCCCTGGCAGCGTCGAGCGCTTTCGCAAGGACACCGGCATCAACCTGCGCTACGTCGAGGATGTCAACGACGTACGCCAGTTTTTTGCGCGCATCCGGCCGCAGCTGGCCTCCGGCCAGCCCCTCGCCCAGGACCTGGTGGTGCTCACCTCCTGGATGGCCGAGCGGCTGATCCGGTTGGGCTGGGTGGAGCCCCTGCCCCTGGCGGAGGTGCCCAACGCCCGCCATCTCATCCCTTCGCTGCGCAACCCCTCCTGGGATCTCCAGCAGCGCTTCAGCCTGCCCTGGCAGACGGGCATCGCCGGCATTGCCTACAACATCAAGGCCACCGGTCGCGAACTGCGCAGCATCGACGACCTGTTCGATCCGAAGCTGAAGGGGCGGGTGTCGGCGCTCCTGGAGATGCGCGACACCATGGGGCTATTGATGCTGGCCGACGGCAAGGACATCAGCATGCCCACTTGGGAGGCCGCCCAGCCCTCCTTCGATCGGCTGGAGAAGGCCCGCCGCGATGGCCAGATCCGCCGCTTCACCGGCAACGACTACCAGAACGATCTGCTGGCGGGGAACCTGGCCGCCTGCATCGGCTGGTCGGGGGATGTGGCCCAGCTGGCCCTGGAACAGCCCGACCTGCGTTTTCTCGTACCGGAGAGCGGCGGCATGCTCTGGGCGGATCTGATGCTGATGCCCAAGGGCGCCCGCCACCGCCAGGAGGCGGCCCAATGGATGAACTGGGTCTATGAACCCGTCGAGGCGGCCCGCATCGCCGCCGCCGTGCAGTACATCTCGCCGGTGCAGGGGGTGCGCGAGATCCTGGCCAAGGACCCGGCCACCGCAGCCCTGGCCCGCAATCCGCTGATGTTCCCCGATGCGGCGACCCGCCAGCGCTTGCACATCTTTGGCCCCCTGGACGATCAGGAGGAGGCCCGTTGGGAGGAGCGTTTTGCCCAGATCACCGAGGGCTGAAGCCGATCGGCGGCGGCGATGGTGGCCCTGGCTGCTGCTGGCGCCGGGCCTGATCTGGCTGATCGGGCTCTATGTGCTCCCCTTGCTGGGGCTGGTGCCGCTGTCCTTGTCGGAGCCCGTCAGCCGCTTTGGCCTGGAGACGGTGTTCCGGGGACGGGTGGGGAACTATGCCGAGGTGCTGCAGGCCTATGGCCCGATCCTGGTGCGCTCGTTTGGCTTTGCCTTGATCGCCACGGCCCTGGGCCTGGTGCTGGCCTATCCGCTCGCCTTCGCGATCCGGTTCCATGGCGGCCGCTGGAAGTCGTTGTTGGTCGGCCTGGTGGTGCTGCCCTCGCTCACCTCCTATCTGGTGCGGGCGATTGCCTTCACCAGCCTGCTGGGGGATAGCGGACCGGTGCTGAACCTGGTGGCTTCCTTGGGACTCACCGGTTGGCTCGATGGGCTGGGGGTGCTGCGGGATGGGCGACTGCTGAACACCCCCACGGCGGTGATCCTCGGGCTCACCAACAACCTGTTGCCCTTTCTGGTGCTGCCCTTGGTGGTGGCGATGGAGCGGATCGATCCCCGGCTGCTCGAGGTCGCAGACGATCTGCATGCCGGCCCGCTCCGGAGTTTCACCCAGGTGGTCTGGCCCCTGTCGTTGCCGGGGCTCGGGGCGGGGATCTTGCTGAGCCTCATCCCCGCCGCCGGCGATGTGGTCAATCCGAAGTTCCTCGGCGGCCCCAACGACCGCATGATCGCCAACGCCATCGAGACCCTGCTGTTGGTGCAGTTGCAGGCGCCGCGGGCGGCGGCCCTGACCCTGGTGCTGATGGCCCTGATCACCTTGGCGGTGCTGCTTCAGTTGCGCGGCCGCGGCGTCGATGACCTGCCGCTGCCATGACCAGGGCAGGGGGCTGGTTGCTGGGGATCTGGAGCGCCCTGGCCTACGGGCTGCTCTATGCCCCGGTGGTGGTCACGGTGCTGTTCAGCTTCAACGCCCCCCGCGGGCGCTTCAACCTGATCTGGCAGGGCTTCACCCTGGAGAACTGGCGCCATCCCCTGCGGGATCAAGCCCTCACCGACGCCTTCCTCACCAGCCTGGGCCTGTCCCTGGCGGCGGCCCTGCTGGCGTTGCTGCTCGGGGGGCTGATGGCCCTGGCCCTCAGCCGCGCCCGCGTGCGCGGGGGCCGCTCGATCGAGCTGCTGCTGGCTTTGCCCCTCACCAACCCGGAGATCGTGGTGGCCACGGCATTGCTGAACCTCTTCGTGGGCATTGATCTGCCCCGCGGTCCGCTCACCTTGGTGCTCTCCCACAGCCTCTTTTGCCTCAGCTACGCAGCCCTCACCCTCAAGGCCCGGTTGGCGGGGTTCGATCCCACCCTGGAGCTGGCGGCCCAGGATCTGGGGGCCACCCCCTTGGCGGCCTTCCGCCGCGTCACCTTGCCGTTACTGGTGCCCGGACTGCTGGCGGCCACCCTGCTCTGCTTTTCCCTGTCGTTTGACGACTACGTGATCAGCAGTTTCACAGCCGGCGAGACAGTGATCTTGCCGCTCTACCTGGCCGGCGCTTTCCAGCGGGAAATTTCTCCACAGATCCAGGTGCTCTCCACCCTGGTGCTCCTGGTGAGCGTGGCGGCGCTGCTGTTGGCGTCGCCCCGAAAGGGGCGCTTGTGATGCGCCCCGGAAGGGGCGCTTGTGATGCGCCCCGGAAGGGGCGCTTTTGAGGTGTCTCCGAAAGGGGCGCTTGTGATGCGCCCACGCAAAGGATGCTGATGAGGAGCTAGCGAGCTGAACTCAACCCAGCGCCTTCGCCTTCGCCACCACATTGTCGACGGTGAAGCCGAACTTCTCGAGGCAAACCGGCCCAGGAGCCGAGGCACCGAAGCGGTCGATTGAGACGGTGTCGCCGTCGAAGCCGCTGTACTTGTGCCAGCCGAAGGAGCTGGAGGCTTCCACCACCAGGCGCTTGCGCACGGCGGCGGGCAGCACGGATTCGCGGTAGGCGGCGTCCTGCTCTTCGAACAACTCCACGCAGGGCATCGACACCACCCGCACGTTCTTGCCTTCAGCACGCAGGACGGCGGCGGCTTTGGTGGCCAGTTCGAGCTCGGTGCCGGTGCCGATCAGGATCAGCTCAGGGGTGCCGCTGCTGTCTTCGAGGATGTAGCCACCTTTGGCCACGGCGGCGGCGGTGGAGGTGGGCTGGTTGACCATCGCCTGGCGGCTGAGGGCCAGCACGGTGGGGCGCTTGCGGTTCGCCACGGCCACTTGGTAGGCGCCCACGGTTTCGTTGCCGTCGCCGGGACGGATCACCAGCAGGTTGGGGATGGCGCGCAGGTTGGCCAGGGTTTCCACCGGCTGGTGGGTGGGGCCATCTTCACCCAGGCCGATCGAATCGTGGGTGAGCACGTAGATCACCCCGAGTTCACTCAGAGCCGAGAGGCGCATGGCGCCGATCATGTAGCCCGCGAACACCAGGAAGGTGCCGCCGTAGGGGATCAGGCCGCTGCCGTGGTAGGCGATGCCATTGAGAATCGCCGCCATGGCGTGCTCCCGCACCCCGAAGTGGAGGTAGCGGTTGGCCTCGGCGCCCTTCTGGAAGCTCTTCTCTCCTTTGATGTCGGTGAGGTTGGAGTGGGTGAGATCGGCGGAACCGCCGATCAGTTCGGGCAGGCTCGGGCCGAAGGCGTTGAGGGCGTTGTAGGAGTGCATCCGGGTTGCCAGACCCTTATCGGCCGGGCTGAACACCGGCAGGCTCGCATCCCAGCCCTGGGGCAGCTCGCCCCGCAGACGGCGCTCGAATTCAGCGGCCTCGGCCGGGAAGGCGGCTCGGTAGGCCTCCAGGGCGGTGTTCCACTCGGCCTCGGCCGCGGCACCACGCTCGATCGCCTGGCGCCAGTGGTCGTAGGCCTCGGCGGGCACTTCGAAGTCGCCGTAAGTCCAGTCGAGGGCCTTGCGGGTGAGGGCGGCCTCCTCGGCCCCGAGGGCGGCACCATGCACGCCGGCGGTGTTGGCTTTGTTGGGAGAGCCGTAGCCGATCGTGGTGGTGATCTTGATCATGCTGGGCTTATCGGTGACGGCCTTGGCCGCCTCGATCGCCTTGCGGATCCCTTCCACGTCGTGGTTGCCATCGGCCACGTGTTGCACGTGCCAGCCGTAGGCCTCGTAGCGCTTCAGCACATCCTCGGTGAACGACACCGCGGTGTCGCCATCGATGGTGATGTGGTTGTCGTCGTAGAGGGCGATCAGCTTGCCCAGGCCCAGGTGACCAGCCAGGGAGGCCGCCTCGCCGGAAATGCCCTCTTGGTGGCAGCCGTCACCCATGATCACGTAGGTGTAGTGATCCACCAGGTTGTGGCCGGGCTTGTTGAAGGTGGCCGCCAGGTGGGCCTCGGCGATCGCCAGGCCCACGGCGTTGGAGATGCCCTGGCCGAGGGGGCCGGTGGTGACCTCAACGCCGGGGGTTTCAAAGGTTTCGGGGTGGCCCGGGGTCTTGGAGCCCCACTGCCGAAACTGCTTGAGATCGTCGATCGTCACCGAGTCGTAGCCGGTGAGGTGCAGCAGCGCGTAGAGCAGCATGCAGCCGTGGCCGGCCGAGAGCACGAAGCGGTCGCGGTTGAACCACTTGGGGTTCTTGGGGTTGTGCCGCAGCACCTTGTCCCACAGGGCGTAGGCCATGGGCGCGGTGCCCATCGGCAGGCCCGGGTGGCCCGAATTCGATTTGTTGATCGCATCAACCGCCAGGAAGCGGATGCTGTTGATGCTGAGCGTCTCGACCGAGGTGGTGGGAGCGGCGACCATGGGGACTCGGGGGTGTGGGGCTAAGCGGTAGGAAGGGGAGCTGGCTCCCGGGGATGGGAGGGGCCGCGGTGCGGCGCTCAGGTCATCCGGCGGAACGCCAGACAGACGTTGTGGCCGCCGAACCCGAAGGAGTTGGAGAGCACGACATCAACGGGGTGTTCCCTGGCCTGGTTGGGCACAACATCCAGATCACAGGCAGGATCGGGAGTGCGGTAATTGATCGTAGGCGGTACGAGGTTGTGGCCAATGGCCAACACCGCAGCCACGGCCTCAATGCCGCCGCTGCCCCCGAGGAGGTGGCCGGTCATCGATTTGGTGGAACTCACCGGGATCCGCTGGGCGTGCTCGCCGAGGGCCGCCTTGATGGCGGCGGTCTCGTTGCTGTCGTTGGCCTGGGTGCTGGTGCCGTGGGCATTCACGTAGCTCACCTCCTCGGCGGCAAGGCGACCGTCCGCCAGGGCCAGTCGGATCGCTTCGCTGGCTCCAACGCCCCCGGGAGAAGGGAGGGTGTAGTGGTAGGCATCACAGGTGACCCCATACCCCACCAACTCCGCCAGGATCCTGGCCCCACGGGCGTTGGCGTGGTCCAGGCTCTCCAGCACCACCACGCCGGCCCCTTCCCCGATCACGAAGCCATTGCGCTCCAGATCAAAGGGACGGCTGGCGGTGGCTGGATCGTCGTTGCGGAAGGAGAGAGCCTTGGCGCTGGCGAAGCCCGCCACCCCGAGGGGGGTGATGGCCGATTCGGCCCCACCGCACACCATGGCGTCGGCCAGGCCGAGTTGAATCTGGCGGAAAGCATCGCCGATGGCATTCGAACCGGCCGCGCAGGCGGTGGCCACGGCGCTGCTGGGGCCGCGGGCTCCGAGAGCGATGGCCGCCAGGCCGGTGGCCATGTTGGGGATCATCATCGGCACGCAGAACGGGCTGACCCGGTCCGGGCCCCGGTCGGCGAGCACATGCGCCTGGGTTTCCATCATCAGCAGACCGCCCACGCCGGAGCCGATGGACACGCCAACGCGGTGCCGGTTGCCGTCATCAATGGTCAGGTGGGCATCGGCCACGGCCTGTTTGGCCGCAACCACACCAAACTGGCAGAAGCGGTCCCAGCGCTTGGCCTCCTTGGGTTCGAGCCAGCCAACCGGATCAAAGTTCTTCACCTCAGCGGCGAAGCGGCAGGCATGCCGCGAGGCATCGAACAGGGTGATCGGCGCCACGCCGTTGCGGGCCGTGCGCAATCCCTCCCAATAGGCGGCAACATCGTTGCCGATTGGTGTGACCGCGCCCAGTCCCGTGACGACGACGCGGCGGAGTCCCTCCACCATGGGCGCCTCAGGCCTGCTTCTCTTGGATGTACTTCACGGCATCACCAACGGTGGTGATGCCTTCGGCTGATTCGTCGGGGATCTCGATGTCGAAGGCCTCCTCTAGGGCCATCACCAGTTCGACGGTGTCGAGCGAGTCGGCACCGAGGTCGTTCTGGAAGTTCGACTCGGGCTTTACCTCTGCAGCGTCGACGCTGAGCTGCTCGGCAACGATCGAGCGGACTTTCTCGAAGATCGCTTCCTGGGACATGGCCGCTGTGTGGGAGGCCGCATCCTACGGGTCGGCCCCGTGCCCCTTCCCTGGGCGTATGAACAAGGGTGACGGGCTGGCCCCCCCGTGAGCTGCCCCCGGACGCCTGTGGGTACGTTGGCCCCAGGCCGGCTTTCACGAGCGCTCATGTCCCACGCCGTCAAGATCTACGACACCTGCATCGGTTGCACCCAGTGCGTGCGGGCCTGTCCCCTCGATGTTCTCGAGATGGTTCCCTGGGACGGTTGCAAGGCCGGCCAGATTGCTTCCTCCCCCCGCACCGAAGATTGCGTGGGCTGCAAGCGCTGTGAAACCGCCTGCCCCACCGACTTCCTCTCGATCCGGGTCTACCTGGGCGACGAGACCTCCCGCTCCATGGGTCTGGCCTACTGAGGCCGTTGCCAATCAGGCCCCGCTTCCGGTCGTTGTCGGCCGTTCCGGGGCTTTTGGCTGCTGGCCATCGATGCCCCGGTCCAGCCCGCCCCGTGCCTCTTCGCACCTTGATCCACGCCAGGCCCCGCGCCTGGCTTTTTTGCTGGCGGCGGCCGTCTGTTGTGGGCGCCGAGCCCAGGCGCGGAGCCGGACCCATCTGCCCATAAGCTCAACTGGCGCGCTCCCCGCCGTCCCCCGTCCCGAGCCCCCAGCTATGTGCGGCATCGTTGCCCTGATCGGTTCGCGCGAGGCGGCACCCCAACTGCTCGATGGCCTGCGGCAGCTCGAATATCGCGGCTATGACTCGGCCGGTATCGCCACCGTGGCACCGGATGCCACCGGCGGCCGCCTCCACTGCCTCAAAGCCGAGGGCAAGCTGGTGAACCTCACCGCCCGTTATGAGCAGAGCGGGGCACCGGGGCTGTGCGGCATCGGCCACACCCGCTGGGCCACCCACGGCAAGCCCGAGGAGCGCAACGCCCACCCCCATCTCGATGGCAGCGGCCGGCTGGCGGTGGTGCAGAACGGCATCATCGAGAACTACCGCAGCCTGCGGGAGGAGCTGCAGGCCAGCGGAGTGGTGTTCCTTTCCGACACCGACACCGAGGTGATCCCCCACCTGGTGGCCCGGCGCTTGGCCGACCTGGAGGCCGCCGGGTGCGTGCCCTCGGCCGCCCTGTTGCTGCAGGCGGTGCAGGAGGTGCTGCCGCGGCTGCATGGGGCCTATGCCCTGGCAGTGGTGTGGGCGGCGGTGCCGGGTGCCCTGGTGGTGGCGCGGCGCCAGGCCCCGCTGCTGATCGGCCTGGGGGAAGGGGAGTTCCTCTGCGCCAGCGACACGCCCGCCCTGGCGGGCTTCACCCGCACGATCCTGCCCATGGAGGACGGCGAGGTGGCCCTGCTCACCCCCCTCGGGATCGAGCTTTACAACGAGGCGGGCGAGCGAGTGCAGCGCACGCCGAGCCTGTTGAGCGGCACCGAGCACGTGGCGGACAAGCGCAGCTTCCGCCACTTCATGCTCAAGGAGATCCATGAGCAGCCGGAAACGGCCGCCCTCTGGGTGGCGCGCCATCTGCCCCCCGAGGCCCTGGTGGCCCTTCCCCTCGACGACGCGGTGTACGAGGGCGTGGAGCGGATCCAGATCCTGGCCTGCGGCACCAGCCGCCATGCCGCCCAGGTGGGGGCCTACCTGCTGGAGCAGCTCGCCGGCATCCCCACCAGCGTGTTCTACGCCAGTGAATTCCGCTACGCGCCGCCGCCGCTGGGTGCCCACACCCTCACGATCGGCGTGACCCAGTCGGGGGAGACGGCCGACACCCTGGCGGCCTTGGCGATGGAGCAGGAGCGCCGATTGGCCCACGGCGATCTCGCCTTCGCCCCCCGCCTGCTGGGGATCACCAATCGCCCCGAGAGCTCCTTGGGTCGCCTGGTGCCCCATCTGCTCGATATTGGCGCCGGCATCGAGGTGGGGGTGGCGGCCACCAAGACCTTCCTGGGTCAGCTCCTGGCCTTCTATGGCCTGGCGCTGGCCTTTGCAGAACGCCGCCGCCTGGCCGTCGCCGCGTTTGCTGCTGGAGAGGCCGTCCCCGCCGGATCCCCCGGTCGCTCCGAAGCACCGCTGCGCAGTTCCGCCGAACTGCATTCCCTGGCCGATGGCCTGCGGGCCATACCGGCCCTGTTGCAGCGCCTGGTGGACGACCATGACCAGCGCTGCGCCGAGCTGGCCCACCTGTTCGCGGAAACCCAGGATGTGATTTTCCTGGGCCGGGGCATCAACTACCCGATCGCCATGGAGGGGGCCCTCAAGCTCAAAGAGATCAGCTACATCCACGCCGAGGGCTATCCGGCCGGCGAGATGAAGCACGGCCCGATCGCCCTGCTGGATGCCCGGGTGCCGGTGGTGTCGATCGCGGTGCCAGGCACGGTGTTCGACAAGGTGCTCTCCAACGCCCAGGAGGCCAAGGCCCGCGATGCCCAGTTGATCGGTGTGGCCCCTGACTGCCCCGACTCCGAACTGTTCGATCTGCTGCTGCCTCTGCCGCAGGTGGATGAACTGCTCAGCCCCCTGCTCACGGTGATCCCGATGCAGTTGCTCAGCTATCACATCGCCGCCCACCGGGGTCTGGATGTGGATCAGCCGCGCAATCTGGCCAAGAGCGTCACGGTTGAGTAGCGGGCCTGTTGCGGTGGGCGGCAACGCTCGCTTCGCTCGCTCACGCCGCCCACCGAAACAGGCCCGCTACTGCAGGGGGG
>JAPLIE010000023.1:31244-35753 GCA_026389265.1 Cyanobacteriota bacterium
CCCACCTCAACCGGCCCGCTACTGCAGGGGGGCTAGGGGGGAGGCATGGAAGCGCTGGCTCTTTGGTGATGTTCGCTTCGCTCGCTTACGCCGCCCACCGCACCAGGCCCGCTACTGCAGGGGGGGTGGGGGAGGGATGGAAGCGCAGGCTCTTGGGTGATGTTCGCTTCGCTCGGTTACGCCGCCCACCGCACCAGCCCCGAGCTCCCCGCGATTGCCATGCGGCGGATCTCTCAGCAGTAGGCGGAGTCGTGGTCGGGGTGCAGCGACAGGAACCGGAGCCAGTCGCCATCGCGCCAGGCCACGGCCCGGCAGCTGCGGCTCACCCGCAGGGAGTAGAGCCGCTGGCCCTGGGGGCCCTGACGGCTCTGGATCAGTTCCCAGCGCAGTCCCTTGCTGAGCACAAGCTGCTGCCAGTCCATCGCCTGCAGCAGGCGCACGGTTTTGAGCACCGCCCAGGCTTCGTCCTTCTGGAGGGCCAGCAGGTTGGCCTGAAACTCCGGATTGTTGAGATCCATGGCGATCACGGCTGGTGGCTGAGGTGCTGCGCCAAGGCGTCGAGGTCGGTCAGGGAAGGCGGTTGGTCGATGGCGGCCAGGGCCCGATCCAGCCGGTTGGCCGCTTCAGGCTGGTGCAGCCACAACTCCGCATCCGGAATGGTGCGGGCCGTCTTGATCAGCCACACGCCGGGCTCGGTGCTCTCGATCAGCACGGTGCGTCCGGCGAATTCCTTGCCCAGGGAGATCTGGCCGCTGGCCCCCACCCGCTTCACCGATGCCGTCATGCATGGATGCGATTCATGCCTTCATGCTATTGGTGAGCGGCGCCAGCTCGGGGCCGCATCTGCGAGCAAAGCGAGCGTCGCGGCCCCGGGCTGGTGCCGCTCACCCCTTGGTGGGGGTGAGGGGATGTTCGGTGCTGCTCACCCTTAGTGGTGTGAGGTTGTGAGCGCTCACTCCTTGGTGGGGTGGGAGTTTGGCACCACTCACCCTTGGGGGTGAGTGGTGGAGGGACGCTCGGTGCCGCTCGCTGATTGGGGGGAGGCTGAGACCGTGCTCGCCACAGTCCTGCTCGCCACGGTCCGTGAGGTCGCGCGGTTCTGGCTTACTTCACCGCCGCCACATCGGTGCGGCCGTAGCGGTCTTCGAAGCGCACGATGTCGTCCTCGCCGAGGTAGGGGCCGCTTTGCACCTCGATCAGCTCCACGGGAATCTTGCCGGGGTTGCGCAGGCGGTGGCGGGAGCCCAGGGGGATGTAGGTGCTCTGGTTCTCGCCCACCAGTTCCTCGACGCCGTTCTTTTCCACCAGGGCGGTGCCCTTCACCACCACCCAGTGCTCGGCGCGATGGTGGTGCATCTGGAGCGAGAGGCTGGCCCCTGGCTTTACCTCGATCTTCTTCACCTGCCAGCGATCCCCTTCCACCACGCCGTCGTAATGGCCCCAGGGGCGGTAGATGCGGCGGTGGGCCTTGCTTTCCGGGGCCCCCTCCCGTTCGAGGCGACCCACGATCGCCTTCACCTCCTGGGCCCGGTCGCGGTGGGCCACCAACACCACGTCATCGGTTTCGACCACCACCAGATCCTCCACGCCGAGGCCCACCACCAGACGGTGTTCACTACGGAGGTAGCAATTGCGGGAGTTTTCACTGATCACCCGGCCCCGCAGCACGTTGCCCGCCGCATCCTGTTCGCCGGTTTCCCAAAGGGCGCCCCAGCTGCCCACATCGCTCCAGTCGGCATCGAGGGGCAGTACGGCGCCGCGGTCGGTTTTTTCCATCACGGCCACATCGAGGGCCACATTGGGACAGTTGGCGAAGGCCTCCCGCTCCAGCCGCAGGAACTCGAGGTCGGGGCTGTCCTGGTCGAGGGCGGCGCGGCAGGCGCTCACCACCTCCGGCGCCAGACGCTCCAGCTCCGAGAGGATGGCGCTGGCGCGGAAGAGGAACATGCCGCTGTTCCAGGTGAAGCGGCCGGTGGTGAGGAAGGCCTCGGCGGTGGCTAGATCCGGCTTCTCCACGAAGCGGGCGATCGGCACCGGAGCGGCCGGATCGAGGGGCTGGGCAGCCTCGATGTAGCCGTAGCCCGTTTCCGGCGCCGTGGGCACGATGCCGAAGGTCACCAAACGGCCGGCCTCGGCGGCCGGGATACCGGCGGCCACGGTGGCACGGAAGCGCTCGGGGCTGTTGATCACATGGTCGGCCGCCAGGATGAGCAGCAGGGGATCGGCGCCGCTGGCGGTGGCCTGCAGGGCGGCGATCGCCACGGCGGGGGCGGTGTTGCGGCCGAGGGGTTCGAGCAGGATGCCGGCCGGCTCCACGCCGATCTGGCGCAGCTGCTCGGCCACGATGAAGCGGTGATCCTCGTTGCAGATCAGCAGGGGGGGCGCCAGCTCCGGCAGGCCCTCCAGCCGTAGCTGGGTCTGCTGCAGCAGGGTGTCATCGCCCTGGCCGGCCAAGGGCCAGTATTGCTTGGGATAACTGGCGCGGGAGAGGGGCCAGAGGCGGGTGCCGGTGCCGCCGCAAAGGATCACCGGAACCAGGGGAGTGGGGGCCATGGCTGCCGCTGCGTTGGCTCGGGGACGGATCTGGCCCATTCAAGCTGAGCTGGAGGCGGCCGATGGCAGCAGCGGGCACCTTGGCGTACCGGACCAGGCTCGATCGGCTTTGCTGCCGCGTCTGGCCGCGTCTGGCCGGCGTCTGAGCGGCGTCTGAGCGGCGAATCAGGGCGGGCCTCAGGCGGGGAGATCGGCTCCCGGCGAAGCTCAGAGCTCCAGCAGCCCGGGCGGTGGGGTGATGCCGATCCAGCCCTCGGCCAGGTTCACCACCGGCACGATCGCCTCCACGAAGGGGATCAAGAGGCGGCGGCCAGCTTCGCCCGGGGTCGCGGCGCAGAGTTCCACCTCCAGCAGGTCGTTGCCGGCGTGGATCAGATCGAGCACCCGGCCGATCACCGCGTCCGCTCCGCCTTCGGTGTCCAGGCTGGCTGTGCCGCTGTCCACCGTTTGTTGCCCCTTATGCGCTTCGCTGCCAGCGCTGGCTCCAGCCGGGGCGCCGTTGGCCCCAGCCGGGGTGCCGCTGGCCCCCGGCGGCCGGCCCTCCGCCAGCAGCCGCACCTCCAGCCCCACCAGATCGAGCAGGTGGAATTCGCCCGGCTCCAGGGGGGGGCGATCGGCGGCGGGCACCAGCAGCTCGTGGCCCACCAGGGCCTCGGCGGCATCGCGGCTGTCGATGCCGCCGAGGCGCACCACAAACAGCTCCTTGCCGGGCAGTTGGCGGCCGCTGCGGAGCTCCACGGGCTGGGCAGGCCTGCCCTTGGCCTGCAGCCAGCGGGGGCCACGGCGGGTGAAGCGCTCGGGGAAGTCGGAGAGGGGGAGCACCCGCAGCTCACCCCCCAGCCCCTGGGCGCCCACCAGGCGGCCCACCACGAGCAGCTCGGGCGGCGTGGCCGTGGTCACACCTGGGGCGGCAGCCGGTTGGGGCGAGGCGGGATCGGCCATGGGGCGGCTTGGGATGGGTTGATGCAGACGGGTGATCCAGGCGGGTTGATCCAACACAAGCCCTCGCCCGTGGATTCAACCGTTGGGCTTCGGATCCTGGATTCGGCGCCCAAACGGCCCAGCCTGCGCCGCGATTCTGGGCCATCCCCTCACTGGAGGCTGACCAGGTCGCAACGATGGGAGCCCAGCGCGTCGGCGGCGGACGCGGCGGGAGGTCCGATCGTAACTGCACTCACCCCGATCGCAACTGCGCCCAACCACTCGCTGCGGAGCGGCTCGGATCGATCGAAGTGGCGGTTGGGGCCGGTGGCTCCGATAATGGCGCCAGCCCATCCCCCATCCCCGGTTCGCCATGGCACCCGAGTCTCCTGCGCCGATCCTGCCGGGCACCACGGTGGTGGTGAGCGATGCCCGCTCCATCTACAACGGCTACCGGGGCTTCGTGCAGCGGATCAGCGGCCGCCGGGCGGCGGTGCTGTTCGAAGGCGGTAACTGGGACAAGCTGATCACTGTGCCCCTGACCACCCTGCAGGCCGTCGGATAGCGGCTAAGGCGGCGCGGGCCGCCTGCTGCTCGGCTTCGCGGCGGGAACCACCCCAGCCCTCGCCAGAACAGATGGCGACGTCAGCCCCAGGCGCCTCACATCCGCAGTGCACCCGGGCGCGGAAGCGGAGTGGATCGCCGTGGCGGCGGCTCATCTCCTCGCAGCGGTAGTGGGGAAGCCCCAGCCCGCGGCCCTGGCTCCACTCCTGCAGGGCCGTTTTCCAGTTGTGGCGGTCTGGATCGGCGAGCAGCTCGGCGCTGGAGCGCTCCCAGGCCGGCTCCAGCCAGCGGAGCACCAGCTCCAATCCGCCCCGGCTGCTGCCGCCTAGGCGGTAGAGGGCGCCCACGAGGGCCTCGCAGCATTCGGCCAGCACGGTGGCCCGGCCACTGGCATCGCCGAGGGCCACCGGCCCGAGCCGCAGCAGGGGGGCCAGATCGATCGCTTCGGCCAGTTCGGCCAGCCAGCGATCA
>JAPLIE010000137.1 GCA_026389265.1 Cyanobacteriota bacterium
GCCCTGCAGTGGCTGGACGATCCCATGGCCCAGCTGGCCCACTGGGCCGGCCGGCTCGCCCCCGGCGGCTGGCTGGCCCTGGCGGTGCCGGTGGCCGGCAGCTTCGACACCTGGCAGGCGGCAGCCCGCGCTGCATCCGTGCCCTGCACCGCCCTGCCCCTGCCCGAGGCGGACGGGCTGATCGAGGCAGCGATCCGCGCCGGCCTGGAGGGACCCCGGGCCCAGCGGCTGCGCTTCAGCCGGGCGCCCCGCGATGGGCTCGCCACCCTGCGGCTGCTGAGCTCCCTCGGCGCCACCGCCAGCCGTCAGCCACCCTTGGATCCTGGCCAGCTGCGCCGCTTGCTGGCCCACTGGCCGGCTGCGCCCCTGCGCTGGGAGGTGCTGCTGTTGGTGGGGCGGAAGACCGGGGGCGCGCCCTCTCTCGCCGCGGCCCCCAGCCCTCCCTGCGGCCCGCCATGCTGAGCGCCATCCCGTAGCCGCCGCCCCACGTCATGCGCCTGGTGGTCTGCGGCACCGACACCGACGTGGGTAAAACGGTGGTGAGCGCCCTGCTGGTGGAAGGGCTGGGGGCCCGCTATTGGAAACCGGTGCAGAGCGGTGTGGAGGGGGGCGGCGACCGCGACCGGGTGGCGGCCCTGCTGGATCTTCCGGCAGAGCGGATCGTGCCGGAGGCCTACCGCCTTGCCGCCCCTGTGTCCCCCCACTGGGCCGCCGAGCGGGAAGGGGTGACGATCGATCCGGCGCGGCTAGCCCTGCCGCCGGGTGATGGTCCGCTCGTGGTGGAGTGCGCTGGCGGCCTGCTGGTGCCCCTGCGGCGCGACTGGCTGCAGATCGAGCAGATCAGCCGCTGGGGGCTGCCGGTGGTGCTGGTGGCCCGCAGCGGCCTGGGCACCCTCAACCACACCCTGCTCTCCCTGGAGGCCCTGCGCCAGCGCCGCATTCCCGTGCTGGGGCTGGTGCTCAATGGCGAGCCCCACCCCGACAACCCCCGCACCCTGGCAGAGATCGGCGGTGTGCCGGTGCTGGCCGAACTGCCTCCGATCGAACCGCTGGATCGGGCTGGCCTGCGCCGGCATTGGCTGCGCTGCGAAGGATTCCGTAGCCTGGAGCGATGAGCAAGCGTCACCTTCTGGTGAGCGTCCTGGTGGCCGCCCTCTGCAGCGGCATCCTGGTGCTGTTCACCAACATCGAGAAGACGGTGGGCGGCCTGTTGCGCTGCGGCACCTTGGTCACGCTTTCTGAGGCCAGGGCCTGCCGCTGAGCCTGCCGGTCCTGCCGCATCGAAGCCCCGCCACCGCTGGCCTCGCTCTTGCCAGGCGCCGTTCCACCATGGCCGATACCCCCTGACCTGCCAGCCCCATGCCGATCGGCGCCGCCGCCCCGTCGGGCTGGCATCCCCACCTCTGGCATCCCACCACCCAGGTGGCCACCGCGACGCCGCCCGAGCAGGTGGTGCGCGGTGAGGGGGCGGAGCTGATCACCGCCGACGGTCGCCGCCTGATCGATGCGATCGGCAGCTGGTGGGTCACCCTGCATGGCCATGGCGAGCCCAGCATCGCCGCCGCGATCGCCGATCAGGCCCGCCGCCTCGAGCAGGTGATCTTCGCCGATTTCAGCCATCCGCCCGCCGAGCAGCTCGCCACCCGCCTGAGTCGGCTGAGCGGCCTCGAGCGGCTCTTCTTCTCCGATAACGGCTCCACCGCGGTGGAGGTGGCCCTGAAGGTGGCCTGGCAGTGGTGGCGCAACCGCGGTAGCGAGCGCCGCCAGCTGGTGGCCTTCGCTGGGGCCTATCACGGCGACACGTTCGGGGCGATGGCCGTGGGGGAGCGCTCCCTCTTCTCCGACGCCTTCGAGCCCCTGTTGTTCGAGGTGGCCCGGGTGCCCTGGCCCGCCACCCACTGGCAGGACGAGCGGGTGGAGGAGCGGGAGGCGGAAGCCCTGGCGGTCCTGGAGCGGCTCCTTGAAACCCCGACTGCCGCAGTGATCCTCGAGCCATTGGTGCAGGGCGCCAGCGGCATGCGCATGGTGCGCGAATCCTTCCTGCGGCAGGTGGAGCGGCGGGTGCGACAGGCGGGAGCCCTGCTGATCGCCGATGAGGTGCTCACCGGTTTCGGCCGCACCGGCGAGCTGTTCGCCTGCCGGCGCGCCGGCATTCAGCCCGACCTGATGGCCCTCTCCAAGGGCCTCACCGGCGGCTTCCTGCCGATGGGGGTGACCCTGGCCCGCGAGGCGCTGTTCCAGGGCTTCGTGGATCCCGACCCCACCCGCACCCTGTATCACGGCCACAGCTTCACTGCGAATCCCCTCGGTTGCGCCGCAGCCCTGGCCAGCCTCGATCTGCTGGAGGGGTTCCCGGAGCGGCACCGGGGGATGGAGGCGCGGCACCGGCCCCACCTGGAGCGCCTGGCCGGCCACCCCGGCGTGCGCCAGCCCCGCCTGCTCGGCGGCATCGCCGCCTTCGACCTGGTGGTGGAATCGCCCGGCTATCTCAATCCGGCCGGGAAGCGGCTACAGGCCCTGGTGCGCCACGAGGGGGTGTTCCTGCGCCCCCTGGGTCAGGTGATCTACCTGCTCCCTCCCCTCTGCATCGACGACAACCAGCTGGAGCGTTGCTACCGGGCGATTGGGTTGGCGCTTGATGCGCTTGGTGAGGCGCCCTGATCCGCTCCACCTGATGCACCGAAACGTTTCGGCTGTCCAGGCTCAGATCCACATCCCGACCCACAGTCCCGCAGGCATCCTCGGAAGCATTGGTGGGGCACGCTCAGCGGCCAGGTTCCCTCCGACCGCCTCTCACAACATGCGGGCCAGCGGGATGCTTGCAACTGGCACGTCGGCTACCCCTGCCGGGCCTTGCTGACTTCAGGGTCCGGCCAGGATTGCCGCCTCCACGTCAGCGCGGGTGAGGCCGTAGGAGAAACGCCGCTGGCTTTCCCTTCCTTCTCCATGCCAGCTCACGGCCAGGTCCTCGCTCTCCAGCGTGATCCGGGCACTCCAATCGGGCCGGTGCAGATCCCAGTGCTCCGCCTGAGAACCCTCCTGGCGGGCACCGAGCTGGCGCAGCCAGGCCTCCAGGGCCGGCAGGGGATGGTTGTAGAGCGGGGTCCGCTCAGGGGGCAGGGTGGGCATCGGTGAGGGGGGAGTCCGGGGGCGAATCGGGGGCAGCGGCCGCAGCCACGGCTTCGGGCCACCAGCTGGGGGTGCGCACCAGGGCCGCCCCCCGCGCCCAGGCCACCCCCAGGCCCAGCACCAGGCTGAGCACCAGGGCCAGACCGAGGAGTAACAATGCAAACCATTCGCCCCCCGAGAGTGCCCGCCGCACCCCCACCGGCCGGGGTGTTGAGGTCCGCGGTGGGGGCTGGGCCGGCACCCCCGACGGCAAAGGCGGCCCGGGCGGCTGCAGCAGCTGGCTGTCGTAGCGGTTCCGGCTGATCGGATCGCTGAGCACCGCATAGGCCTGCTGCAGCTGCCGGAACGACTCCTGGGCTTGGGCCTGGGGCAGGCTGGTGGTGTCTGGGTGGTATCGCTTGCTGAGCTGGCGGAAGGCCTGACGCAGCTCCGACACGCTGGCGGTCTTTGCCACCTCCAACAGGTCGTAGTGGGTGGGGCCCGGGGCGGAGGGATTCTGGGTGGGGGGCATGGCCCGGCAGACGGCGACCCGGCACGGTGTGCAGGATCCTAGGGAGAGCAGACCGGCCCACGGTGATGGAAGCGGCTTCGATGTCTCTGGCGGAGCTCTGGCGGGCCCTGGGCTGGCAACCGGCACCGCAGCAGGAGGAGCGGTTCCTGCAGCTCCAGGATCTGCTGCGCCACTGGAATGGCCGCCTCAACCTCACCCGGCTGGTGGAGGGCGATGACTACTGGGTGGCCCAGGTGTTCGACAGCCTCTGGCCCATGCGGCCGCTGCTGCAGGAGGAGCCGGAGGCCTCCCCGGAGGTGATCGACGTGGGCACCGGCGGCGGATTCCCCGGCCTCGCGGTGGCGATCGCCCTTCCCCAGGCCCGCCTCACCCTGGTGGATTCCGTGGGCCGCAAGGTGGAGGCGGTGCGGGCCATGGCCACCGATCTGGGGCTGGCTGCGCGGGTCCAGCTGCGCTGCGAGCGGATCGAACGCACCGGCCAGGCCGCAGCCACCCGCGGCCGCTTCGACTGGGCCCTGGCCCGGGCGGTGGCTCGGGCTCCGGTGGTGGCCGAATACTTGGTGCCCCTGCTGAGACCCGAGGGACGGGCGCTCCTCTATCGCGGCCAGTGGGTCCCCGATGACCAGACGGAGCTTGAAAGGGCCCTGGTGCCCCTGCGCGCCAGGCTGGAGGGGGCAGAGCGGCAGGAGCTACCGGCTGAGCGGGGGGTGCGTCATGCCCTGCTTGTGCGGCCCACGGGGCCCTGCCCAAAGGCCTACCCCCGCGCGGTGGGGGTGCCCGCCCGCCAGCCCCTGGGGGAGAGCGCCGCGGAGCACTAAAGGGGCTTTCCCGTCAAGTCATGCAGCGAGAAGCTCCCTCACCCCCTGGCGGAGAGCGCTCAGGGCGCGAGGCCAGCAGCGGGCGACCCTCTAACTCGCCAGCCCTTTCAGGCTTCCCTCTGCTTCCCTCTGCTTCAGGTCTCCTGGAGCCGGCGCACCGCCTGGCCGCCGATCCGCTCCCGCAGCCGCCGCAGCAGGCCGGGGATCTGCTCCGCCCAGGGGCTCCCCTCCAGCGCGGCCCGCAGGGCCGCCTCGGGCACCTCGCCATCGAGGCCATCAGCGTTGGCACCGGGGAACCAGTGGCCGCCATGGCCCAGCAGGCCGTAGCGCGCCTGGCAGAAGCCCTCCAGATCAAAGGCCTCGAGGAGTTCGTGGAGCCAGAGCAGCACCGGCAGATTGATCTCCCCCGGCGTGTCTTCCCAGCGGGGCAGCCCCTGGTGCCGACTCCCCAGCCAGTCCTCCCCGAGGGCGGAGCGGCGCGCGGCATCCAGCCGCTCCAGGATCGGCGGCAGCAGCTCGCCGGCCCGAGGCAGCAGGGCCACGGCCTCTAGGTGGAGGTCCAGGTCTTCGGGGCGGGACGCTCCGACGCTGATCGTGTGAATGCCGGGGGCGCTGAGGCAGAAGAGATCGTTGAACACGATCGGGTGGAGCGGCGCGCACAGCTCGCTCAGTCGCTGCGAGGGCGTATGGAGGTGGCCACCCTTATCGGTGGGGCTGATCACGAACACGCCCATGTCGTGGGCGGTGGCGGCCTCGATGGCGGCCTGGTTCTGCTGCTGGATGTAATACCAGTGCAGGTTGAGGTAATCGAAGCTGTCGGAGTCGATCGCCTCCAGGATTACGGGCAGCGGCGCATGGGTGGAGAAGCCGATCGCACCGATGCGGCCCTCCTCCCGCCAGCGCTGGGCCACCGCCAGACAGCCGCCCGGCCTCAACGACTGCTCGAGCAGCTCGGCGTTGTTCACTCCGTGGATGGAGAGCAGGTCGAGGCGATCGCGGCCGGGATCGAGGCCCAGCCGCGAGAAGCTGGTGGCCAGTTCGGCCTCGAAGGCGGCCGGGTCCGGGTTGGGCGGCACCTTGCTCTGCAGGATCCGCCGCGGATCGGGAAGGTCCTGAAGAAGGGGAGCCAGCTGCCGCTCGGAGCTGCCGTAGTGGCGGGCGGTCTCGATGTGGTGGAGGCCGGCGCCGATCGCCTTCTCCAGCAGGCGGCGCAGATTGACCTGGCTGGACTCCTCGATGGCGCCGGCTTCGAGATCCTTCCAGCTCTGCTGAAAGCGCATGCCGCCGAGAGAGAGCACTGGCATCGCCAGACCGGTGCGGCCGAAACGCCGGCTGGGCACCATCCCCGTGCCGGCGGCGGCGGTGGAACCGGCAGCTGGGGTCACGCGGGGGTACCCGGGGCCGGCGAGGCAACGGTGGCCCGAGGCAACGTGCGCCGTAGGCGGGAGGGGTTGGGAAGCCCGAGGGGCAGGATCTCCTGCTGCTGCAGCTGGGCCTCCAGAGCCGGAACCTCCTCGTAGCTCACCCAGTGGATGCAGTCCACCGGACAGGTGTCGATCGCTTCCTGGATCCGTTCGGTGCTGTC
This sequence comes from Cyanobacteriota bacterium, assembly GCA_026389265.1. Lineage (GTDB taxonomy): Bacteria > Cyanobacteriota > Cyanobacteriia > PCC-6307 > Cyanobiaceae > Cyanobium. The sequence continues at coordinate 6,044 of JAPLIE010000137.1, forward strand.
CCCGTCCTGCCGGAGAGCCCGCGAGCGGCCCCAGTCGGGTTCCACCACGAAGGTATGGGTGGCCACGTGGGTGCAGTAGCGGCAGCCGATGCAGACCGCCTCATCCACCCACACCGCCTTCTGCCGCAGGGCTCCTCCTAGCAGCGGCTCCTGCCCCGTGGCGGAACTCGGGGCGTCGGGATTGACCCGGAAGGCGAGCGCCGGGTCGGCATCTGCGGCGTGCGGAGACCCCATGGGCGCGTGGCCGACGTGATCAGCCGTCCCAGCGGCTCACGACCAGTTCGATGCTGCCATCCAGCTGATTGGTTTGCTCCGCCACCTGAAAACCCTCCTCGGCACTCGCCGCCAGGATGGTGCGCAGGGCATAGCGCTGGGTGAGGCGGGCCAGGAAACGCTCCACGGGAATGGGCTGCTTCCAGAGATCGAGATCGGTTACCAGCTCATAGCTGCCGATGGCGTCGTTCCAGCGGAAGCCGATGTCCGCTCCCTGCTCCTGGGGCACCGCCAGGTCGGCGATCACGGTCTGGCCGCGGTAGCCACGCACGGGCTGGCTTCCCTCCAGGGGGGGATGGCCCAGGTCACCGAGGGCCTCGATCAAGGCCTGGCGATCGCGGAGCTCGGTCCGCACGGTGCTGAAGTGCGACATCGTTCAAAGGGGGCTGCGTGGATGGACGGAATCGGGAACTGGGGAGCTCGGCATCAACCAACCGGCTGGTTGGCCGAGAGGGGTTGCTGGAGGTCGGCGGAGCGTTGACCGGACTGGAAGGCCTCACTGGTCTCCTGCCGTCGCTGCACCGTGCCGAGCCTGGACTCGATCCGCTCGGTGAGCTGCTGGCAACCCTGGCCCGCCACGCCCTCCACCGTCTCCTCAACGCGGCCGTCAGGCCGGATGCGGAAACGGATCGTGCGCTGAGCCATCCCAGATGGGAAAAGGTTCGTGGATGTTAGCCCTGTTTTCGCTTGGGCGCTGATCAAGATCCAGGAGGTTGAGGGGCATTTGGCTTTGCATCCGATTGGCACAGTCTCCGCCTCGGGGAACAGCGAGCTGCCGGGAGTGGAAGGCACAAGGCCTCCTCCAACACGGCCGGGCTCAGCCCGAAGCTTCCCTAGCTGATCAGCCCCTCATCCACCAGGGTCTGGAGCCGGTCGAGCACCTCCGGCTGCTCCAGTTGCTCCAGGGCCATCCGGGCCTCATCGCGCACCGTTGGATCGCCGTCGTGCAGGAGGGTGTGGAGAAGGGCTTCCACCACGGTCTCCTGGCGGGGTTCGACCAGGTCGGGATAGAGGCGCCCCAGGGACCAGGCGCTGTTGCTGCGCACCGCCGGCTCGCTGTCGATCCGCAGACTCTGCAGGAGCTGGGCAGCGGCCGGATCGGCCTTGGCCGCACCGGTCGCACCGGCGTCGGCAAGGGAGCTGGCGGCCCAGAGGCGCACGGCGGCCACATCCAGCTCCAGGGAGCGGATCAGTGGGTTGAGAACCGGGGCCTCGGGGTAGTTACCCAGGCTCCAAGCCACCGCCTTGCGCACATACCCGTTGTCATCGGCATGCAACAGGCCCAGCAGGGGTTCCACCGCCAGGGGATGGGGGTTTCGGCCGAGGGCATAAATCGCGCTCATCCGCAGCACCGCGCAGGGGGCCTGCAGCAGGGGCAGCAGCAGGGGGATGGCCCGCGGATCGCGGTGCTCACAAAAAATGCGCAGGCCCTGCATGCGCTGCTCTTGATCCCCCTGCAGGAGGGAGAGGCCGAGGTCGCATTCGGCGGCCACATCCACCTCGGCGGGTTCGAGGGCCTCGATTTCATCGAGGGGATCGCCGAGCAGTTCAGCCGCCAACTCCCTGGCCAGCACCTCGGGATCGAGGGCCAGCTCCGCCGGACTGTCGGGGAAGGGTTCGGGGACAGGCAGAGCCTCGTCCGGCATGGGCGAGGAGGGCGCGTAGGCCCGTGATCGTAGGCGCAAGGGGTCAACAGCGCCCCTGGCGAGCGGCCTTCCAATCAACCGTGCAAGGGCTGCCGGCTGGAGGCCCATGCTGATCAGTACCATTAAGCATCTGTCGTCAATGCAGACCCCAGACACTGAAGTAGCCGAAGTAGCCCGGGTCATTTCTGATGTTCTGGCAAGACCGCAATGCCTCGACCCGAGGGCGGTAGCCGACATCTATCGTCGCCAAGGCCTGCTGGTGATCCCGGACCCAAGCGCCACCGCGATCAGCGAACGTGTGATCCGCGCTTTGCAATCCCAACAACCCCTCTCAGCCATCAGGATTGGTGATGGAGAAGCAAACCTGCTTACCCACAATGCTTACGCGACACCCAAACTGAATGCCGAGGTCGGAAAACTTATACTTTTCATGCAAAGTGATAGCCTGGAAGCAACAGATAAATGGCTGAAGCGACTTTCAAGACTCATGCATCTTTCCATCCTTGAGGCTGATATCGTCGGAGTTCGCGGACTGTGGATTTCCAAAGGCGATCCACTTAAAAAACAGGACGAAACTGCCTACTGCGGACAAATCCAAACTGCCGGTCCAGCAGAACTGCGCGGTCTAACAGGAGTTTGGCGAGCCACCGATTATCTGCTTCAGCTTGGCCAACAAGGAGCGTTGCAGAACAAAATGATTTGCTCAGCACACTTTTACCTTTCCATTCTCGCCAATCTTGAGCAGATCCTGGCTCAAACCTCATGCGTCTACCTAATCACCGAACGCAGCGACCTGCTGGCGTTGTTCACAAACCGCTTTGCAAACGTTGCTTTTAAACTCATTCCGGTCGGCAGTCTGCGCCCCGAACAACCATCAAGCCTGGACAGAGTGAGAGAACTCTCATTTCTGGGAAGCACCTTTAGGCAGATTCCCAGGAACATGGCTGGCACTCTCTGCCTGGTAGGCGCAGGAGTATGGGCCGAACTCTATTGCACATGGATCCGCAGGCGCGGCGGAGTTGCTGTCGATATCGGTAGCGGTATGGATCTACTGGCAGGGCAATGCAGCCGCCCAGTTCATTATAATTGGGGCTTGCATGAGGATCTCCGCTATTCCTTATCCGAGTCATCGGGGCGTGCCAGACCGTAGCCAGTGGATTCAGGCCTTGGCTCCGTTCAGGAAGGCGGCAGCAGGATGGATGGTGCCAGACTCCAATTCAGTGGCACCACGGGAAGCTGCCAGCGGCGGGTGGCCATCATGAAGCTATCGATGGCCGTAAGTTTTTCAGCGACACAATCCACAACAGCCGGGTTCCAATCCACACCTGCAAGCTCCTCCGGCGAGTGAACAGTCAGCAGATTGAGCAGGGAAGACAATCGCTGGCGATCGGAATCCCTGCCGGATGGAGGATTGAAGGGCCAGACCATCAGCACAGGAATACCCATGGCCAGGGCAGGCAGAGCGCAATGCAGCAGCGTGGTGACGATCAACTTGGCATGATGCCGATAAAGGCTGAGCAACTGGCTAGCCGCAAGAAGATTAGAATCAAAGCAGTTAGATCCTGTGTAATGACTGACATATTGGTAGGGACCCAGCGACGGCGGCAAGTAGGAGAGAATTTCCCTATCGCGAGAAACAATAAACACGGTTTCGGGCTCCAGATAACCAGGCATCCGCCGCGGCATCGTTAATGACAGGCAGTGGCTGAGATAGGCATCAACAGCATGCGCCTGCAACAATTCACAGGTCCAACGATCGCGGCAACCGATCGGACCATGCTCTCGGTAGTGCGCCAAAGCCAAGGGCCCCACCAACTCAGGGCATTGAAAAAGACGGATGTGAAAGCCAACATAGGCTGGCATCAACATGGGATGGGGCGGCCATTGTTGCCGGTTTGTTTTGAACCAACCGTTCAGAATAATCGGCCATGTAGAAGTGGGAGACGGCAAGCCTGGCAAGGAAGCGATGCCATCATCACGATCAATGAAGATGGAGGGAGCATTCCAGAGCCGCCTCATCAAGGCATTAGCGGCGAGGATTTGAATATGATCGCCAAGATTTTCTGTTTGCACAGCGAGGGAGGCCACGCGGCTAGCGTTAACGGCCGTTGAGCTGACACGTGACCAGGCAGGAGGTAACTGGGGATCTGGAAGATCCGCCAACAGCCAACTCAGCAAACAGCTCCTACCCAGTAGGGAAGGATCATGACGATAGCTGAGCTTGAGAACGGGGCTTTGCTCCTGCTGGAGCTCGCTGAGGGCGGCCGGATCTTCAGAGTCAAGACCCAGGAGCTGGGCACGATGGGGGCTATCGGCCCCACTTAACTTTGGGACACGCGCCCAGCGATCACGGAAGCCAGGATCCGCTGAGCAGAGTTCTTCGAAGAGATGATGAAACCAAAAATAATCATGGCTTCTCAATCTCAGCCGCCAATAAAGGTGACTTGCCTGACACCACTGTGCCATCAAGGGATGACCAGACTCAGCCGCGAGAAACCAACTGGCGAGAGGGCGGTCCGGAGCCGGACGCTCAAAGGCAAAAAAGCCTTCCTCCATCAATGCGGGCAGCCAATCATCCAAGGGACGCCTGCAGAGCAAGGTGGCATCAACCCATACACCACCATATTCGTGAAGGAGCTGAACGCGAACCAGATCCGAAAATGATGCGGCAGTAATGATCTTTCCCGCGAGATCAGGCAAGTCAAGCAACACGCGAAAATCTTCGATCGCACAAGCCCTGACCTGCCAGCCAGGATTGAAGTGTTGCCAGCTAGACAGGCACTTCAAAACCAAGGGCGGTGCCGACTGCCAGCCCTGCAGCCATGAGATCCAAATAATTTTATGCATATTTCGAACTAGACCAGGCGATGCTTTGAGGATTTAGTGAACGCCAAACATACAATGAGGAAAAGCATAAACAGGGCCATCAATAAAATCAGCCTAGCAACTCTTGATGATCAGATGATCGTCAAGAGTTGCTAGGCTGAGCCATCTACAAGGCAATGGCTACATTTACACCAATTCAATCCGGCTAGCAGCTTTACAGCGCCGACGGATGCGGCGAGAATATGCGAATGCTGTTCCCACACCCAGCAGAGGCAGGGGACCAGGGACATGGGCAGCTTCAACTTTGAGATTTTGGACCCAATAGTCTAATTTTCCCTGGGTGAAACTTGTTTCCACAGTCACAGGAACATTGGCTTGGGCAATGAAATTACTAAACATAAAATCAAATGGATCCAAAGTAACATCACCAGGAGTCACAGTGTTGTCAGAGTTGGTGGCATTAAAACTAGCGATGGATCCCGGTGTTGTCCAGACTGAAGAAATGATATTATCGCCCATAGTGTCACCAACAACACTGCGCGTCACACCGGCGGCTGAAAGCAGCTTGACGGCTTTATTAAATGTGAGCGTGATCTTGTTGAGCTCAGGCGTTGGACCGTTCGGATCATTTCCACAGACCGCAACCGAGGCTGGTCGTTGCCCGCCAAGGCAGGTTCCGAGGACTGAGGTGGAGCGAGAAACAGCGGGATCCATTGATTTTAGGGGGTCAGAAAACGTAACCTGAATACCCGACTTGTTAAAAGAAAAGCTGGATCCAACTTTACTCAGGCCGGATGCGGGTTTGCCACCCCCAAAAATGGCATCAGGAGTAGGTGTCACCGCATCTGCCGAGTCAGAAAATGTAGATATTGTTAAAGCCTGCGCCGGACTGGAGACGGCCAAAGTGGCGACGCTACCAAGAGCAGCTGCCACGAGAACAACGGCCGATCTGCGGTGACGGGTGATGGGCATGGGATCAAGAAGAAAAAAATCTTTCACCTATCTTAGCAACAGCCCAGTGACTGGCAACAACTTTGCCACTCAACAAGAAGCCAAGCCCGGCCAGGGTTCCTGGAAGATTCTCAAGAGATTCGCACTTGAGCGGGACCATGACGGCCTGGTTGACGGCCGTTTTGCTCCGAGCAGCGACAGGGAGCACCGGATCGGCTTCAGCCTGGACCGTCAACGCCCGCCGCCGCTCAGCTGATCGGTGCGGGGGCAGCCATGTCGCCCGGCAGCCAGATGCGGGCGCTCACGGCGAAGAGGGCCAGGCCGAAGATCAGCACGATGGCGGCGGGCAGCAGGGTGGATCGGAAGAACGACATGACCGTGGGCGTGATGCAGGCATTCTGTCTTGCCTGGCCGCCACATCCTGCCGGCTCCTGTGGTTTCGCTGCAGCCGCCGTGCCGGGTGGGGGCGCATGGTGCACCCCGGCCCTGGCCATGGCGCCGCTGCCTGTCCCGCCCAAGCCCCACTCCTAGGGTGCACGCACCCTGACCGGTGCCAGTGGTTTCCCGTTCCACCGCTGCTTCTGTCGCCCCCTGGCGGCGTCTCCTGGCGGTGGGGGCGGTGGGTGTGGCCAGTGGCACCCCCCTGATGGTGGGCAGCAAGCTGCTGCAAGGCTGGCTCGCCGCCAGCGGCGTTCCCCTGTCCTTGATCGGCCTGATTCCCCTGGCCGAACTCCCCTACACCCTCAAGCTGTTCTGGGCGCCGCTGCTGGACCGCTGGCCGATCCCCTGGCCCGACCGGCGCCGCGGCTGGATCCTGGCGATGCAGCTGCTGCTGGTGGGGGTGATTGCCGCCATGGCGCTGCTGCAGCCGGGCACGGATCCCGCCAGCCTCACGGCCATCGGCGTGGCGGCCCTGGCCCTGGCGGTGTGCAGCGCCACCCAGGACATCGTGATCGATGCCTACCGCACCGACCTGCTGCCGGAGGCGGAACGGGGCCCTGGCGCTGCCGCCGCCACCCTCGGCTACCGGGCTGCCATGCTTGCAGTGGGGGCCGGCGGCTTCCTGCTGGCTGGCCGCTTCGGCTGGCCGGTGGCCTTTCTGGGGTCTGCGGGGCTGGTGGCGGCCGTGATCCCGTTCACGCTCACCGCCCCGAAGCTGCGGCCGGTGGCCCATCAGGTCACCAACCTCAAGCAGGCGGTGCTCGGCCCGGCGCGGGAGTTTCTGCACAGGGCCGGCCCCGGCCGCAGCTGGCAGCTGCTGCTGCTGGTGCTGCTCTACCGCTGGCCCGATGGCCTGCTGAGTGCCATGGCGATTCCCTTCCTCAAGCTGCGGGGCTTCAGCGAGGCTGACATCGGCATCGTTCAGGGGGGCTGGGCGATCGCCGCCACCATGGCCGGCACCGTGATCGGCGGCATCCTGTTCGCCAGGCTGGGGATGAACCGCTCCCTGTGGAGCTTCGCCGTGATCGGAGCCCTCGGCAACCTCAGCTACTGGAGCCTGGCCCGCTTCGGCGGCGGCTTCGCCGGCCTGATCACGGCGGTGAGCCTGGAGAACATCAGCGGCGGCATGGTCGGCGCGGTGTTCGTGGCCCTGCTGATGAGCCTCTGCAATCCGCGCTTCTCAGCCACCCAGTACGCCCTGCTCTCCGGGGTGTACGCGATGAGCCGCTCCCTGCTGTCCGCCCCGGCGGGGGTGCTGGCGGAACGGGTGGGCTGGCCTGGTTTCTTCCTGTTCACCGTGGCGGCCTCGCTTCCTGCCTTCCTGTTGCTGGCACGTCTCGCTCCCTGGGGCGAAGCGGAAGCCCGCGGCGCCTTCGATCCGGATCGGGATCCCACCTGACCCCTGCCAGTCCGCTCTTCAGGCCAGTTCAGGCCAGGGCCAGGGCCACCAGGGTCTGGTTGTGGAAGCCACCGGCACCATGGGTGCGGGCAATTTCGCCGTAGGTGTAGAAGCCGGCCACGGGTAAGGGGCCCAGTAGTTCCCGCACGCACTCGAACTCCCCGTCGGCGGAGGCGCTTTCCAGCACCGAGCGGCGCGCCACGCAGTCGAAGAGGAGCATGCCGATCGGCGCGGCGCCGGCCAGCCCAGCGCAGGCCTCCCGGCAAGCGTTTTCAGTGGCTCCCAGCACCGACTCGCTGTCGCCTTGCATGAACATCGTCATCCCACCCTGGGGAAGGCCGGCGATGCAGGTGAGGCTGCGGGTCTCCAGATCGGCGCCGGCCACGTAGCGGATCTCGATGCGGTCGCGCCTTGGGATGCCTAGGGGATGGGTGGCGGCGAAGGCGGCGAAGGCTTCCGGGCTGGCGCTCGCCTCAGGCGGCGCCTTCAGGGTTTCCAGGTAGACGTCGAGGGCCGGACGGTCATCCAGGCTCACCACACTCACTCCCGAACTGCCGGTAACCAGCATCGGCTCTCCCACCGGTTGCCAACCATGGGAGACACCGATGCCGATCGGGCTGTCGGATCCAATGGCGGCGGCCACCACGGCCTGGTTCAGCACCCTCGCTCCAAAGAGCTGGGAGGTGGAGCGCATCGCCATGTCATCGCCCGCGCATCCCCCCACCAGGGGTACGGAGGCTCCCGCCACTTCGTACGCCCCGCGCACCACCTCCATCTGGTCGCCACAGAGGCCATCGGCCAGGATCACGAGGGCGCGATGGGGATGGGAGGGAAGGCATTCAAGGCAGCGGGCCGCCTGGCGGGAGGCCACCCGCAGGCTGCCCGATTCCCCCTGCCCCATACCCACCCGCACGGAAAAGCCGGCACCGCCCAAGGCCCAGAGCACGAGGCTGTGGCGCAGGGAGCGGCCGTCGGTGAGTTCACCGGAGGTGCTGCAGCCGATCACGGGAACGGATCCCAGGGCGGCCTGGAGCTCCCCGGCCATCGCTTCCATCGGGTAGGCCGGGGAGAGGAAGGCGATCACCAGGGCTGGTGCCCCTACCGCGGCGAGGCCCTCCGGAAAGAGGGCGGTCATCGCTTCGGCGATCGCCCCGGCCGCATCGGGGTTGCTGGAACTGCCGCAGCGCACCCAGCGGGGGCGGGGACCGCTGGATTCCTCCTGGATCGTTGGCTCTGGCACGAGAGCGGCGCCTGGGGAGGGATCGGTCATGGCAGCCAGGGCGATCGAAGCCTCCCCAAACTATGAGGGGATCATGAGGAGAATGGAAACACGCGGGAGCGGAACAGGCGGAGCTCCTCGCCTGAAGCCGGGTGCATCACCCTGGTTCAGCCGAGCCGGCGCCTGAGCTGACCGCAGGCGGCGTCCTGGTCCAGGCCGCGACTGGCGCGCACGCTCACGGCGGTGTGGCGGCGGGCCAGGGCCATGCGGAAGGCCTCCACCGCCGCGGGCGAGGGGCGCTGGAACTCCTCCTCCTCAATGGGGTTGTAAGGGATGAGGTTCACATGGCTCTGGAAGCCCCGCAGCAGGGCGGCCAACGCCGCGGCATGGCGCGGCTGGTCGTTCAGACCCCCCAGCAGGATGTACTCAAAGCTCACCCTCCGGCCCGTGATCGTCACGTAGCGGCGGCAATCCTCCAGCAGCTCCTCGATCGGATAGGCGTGGGCGGTGGGGATCAGCTCCTCCCGCAGCCGCTGATCCGGGGCGTGGAGGCTCACCGCCAGGGTGAACTGGGCGCGGCCCAGACGATCGAGGGCCCGTTCGGCCAAGGTGGGCAGGGTTCTCGGCACGCCCACGGTGCTCACCGTGATCTGGCGCTGGGCCATGCCCAGGTCGCGGCAGAGGCAGTCGATCGCGGCGAGCACCACCTCACTGTTCAGCAGGGGTTCGCCCATGCCCATGAACACCACATGGCTGGGGCGGCGGCCCATGGCCTCGCGCACGCTCAGCACCTGGTCCACGATCTCGTGCACGGCAAGGGAGCGCTGCAGGCCTCCCTTGCCGGTGGCGCAGAAGCGGCAGGCCATCGGACAGCCCACCTGGCTACTCACGCACACAGTGAGCCGCTCACCGCTGGGAATCCCCACGGTTTCGATGCTCAGACCATCAACGGTGCCGAGCAGCAGCTTGCAGGTTCCATCGCGGGCGTCACTGCGGTGCAGCATCCTGGAGCGGCCCAGTAGGGCCTGACCGGGTTCGCAGTCCCCTGGGGTGATTCCTTGCTCTCTGGGGGGCTCTCTGGGGGGCTCTGGACTCCCATGCGCTGGTGGCCAACGGGCCTCCGCCTCGGGCCCGGTGGCCCCTGGCCCGGCCGGGAGCACCGGCAGCTCCTGCAGTCGCTGACGCCAGGCCTTGGGAAGTACCGAGATGGCGTCGAGGCTGCGGGCTCCGCGGCTGTACAGCCAGTCATGCAGTTGGCGGCCACGAAAGGCCGGCTGTCCCTGGGCCTGAGCCCACGCTTCGAGTTCGGCCACCCCGAGTCCCAACAGGGGCGTGGGCAGCTGAGGGAGCCGATCGGTGGACGCCACAGTGGCGGCTTCCAGGTTTAGGCGTGATCCCGTGGTGGTCACGGACCCTGCCGCAGCCGCACTTGACGGCTCCTGGGGGCTTGCTTCCGCCGCCGTGGCGGCCATCAGGGCCGGATCAGGAGGCCGTGGCCAAGCTTCCATTCCACAACCACCAGGACCACGAACCCCAGCATGGCGAGGCGGCCATTCAGCAGCTCGGTGTGACCGTGGAAGCCCCAGCGCGGCAGACGCTGCACGGGGATGGGAGTGCCTAGGTCGGTTCTGCCTGCTGCGGATGGAGCGGCGGATCGGCCGGGGGGCTTGGCGCCACCACGGGGGGCGGTCCGTTCGGGGGCGTCAGTCATCGCTGAGCAGCCCCTCCTCCTGCAGGCCCTCCAGGGCTGCAGGATCGGCGATCAGTTCCTCGTCGAGGCCCTCGTCGACTCCCGGGCGGGTGAAGGCGGCGAAGCTGCTGGCCGTGGCCTCGATGCCATGGCGGCTGCGGGTGGCTTCGAGATCCTCCTCGGAGGGATCGTCCAGCACCGCCGCCGAAGCGGCAGGGGCTGGCATCTCCACCGTGTAGTCGGGGCGAAGATTCTGCACCCGGCGGTAGCTTGCCGCCTCTTCCTCAAGGATGTCGGGGTGAGGTCCGGCCTCGGCCCGGAGCTCCTCCTCGAAGCCTCCAAAGCCGGTGCCGGCGGGGATCAATCGGCCGATGATCACGTTTTCCTTAAGGCCCCGCAGCCAGTCGCTCTTGCCCTCGATGGCCGCTTCGGTGAGCACCCGGGTGGTTTCCTGGAACGAGGCGGCCGAGATGAAACTGTCGGTGTTGAGGGAGGCCTTGGTGATCCCCAGCAGCACCGGGGTGAACTCAGCCGGAGCGCCGCCGGTGATCGCCATGGCGGCGTTGCCCTTTTCCACCTGACGCAGTTCGATCAGCTCACCGGGCAGCAGGGTGGTGTCGCCCGCATCCTCAACGCGCACCTTGCTGGTCATCTGGCGCACGATGACCTCGATGTGCTTGTCGCTGATCGAAACGCCCTGGGATTTGTAGACGTTCTGCACTTCCTGCACCATCTGGAACTGCAGCTTCGAGATCGATTCCTGGGCTGCCTCCATGGTGGGCTTGCGTAGGCGCAGATCCTCAAAGAAGCACTCCAGCAGCTCATGGGGGTTGATTGGCCCATCGGTGAGCAGTTCGCCGGCGCTGACCTGCTGGCCATCGCTCACCATCACGTTGCGACCCAGCAGGATCGGGTAATCGGTAATCGCGTCATCCGCTTCGATCACCGACACCGTGATCGAGTCGTCGTCTTCGCCCTGTTTGATCTGTACCGTGCCGCTCTTACGGCAGAGCACAGCCGATTCGCGGGGGCGGCGGGCCTCCAGCAGTTCCTCAATCCGGGGTAGGCCCTGCACGATGTCACCGGTCTTCTGGCGCTCGAACACCAGCAGGGCTAGGCCATCACCGCGTTGCACCAGCTCACCATCGCGCACGTGGAGCACGGAATCGGGCGACACCATGTAAGGGCGAGCAAGGCGAATCGTGACGGTCTTGCCCTGGATCGCCTCCACTTGGCCGCAGCAGGGGGCCGTGACGCCCTCGGCGAGGGGATCGCCATCCACAACCCGGTCGCCAACCGCCACCGAAGCGGCGCCGGAGAGTTCCAGGTTGCGGGTGTCGCCGGCGCGCTCCACGAGCAAGCGGCGGATCGGCTCACCGGTGAGGGATTCCGGCAGCTGCACCACGCCATCCTCCTTGCAGAGAATCTGGGTGGTGGCCACCACGTCGCCGCGCTTCACGCTGATCCCATCCTCGACCTGCAGTTCGGTGTGGGTGGAGCCGTGGCTGGCATCGGAGAGGGTGTCGCGCCGCACCAGCAGCGTCTCAAGGATCACCAACTGGAGGCGATCGATCGTCTTGGCCCGCTTGTCGGCCACCGCTTCCACATCCACCGTCATCTGGGGGGTGGTGTCGAAGGTTTCCAAAATCAGTTGAGTGCGCAGCAGCTCGACACCCTCCACCGATTTGATCAGTTCGCCATCCTTGTAGGTGAGCCGCTGGGTGGCCTTGAGGCCGAGGTGGGGACCGCCGTTCTGCTTCACCGAGGCCAGTTCAGGCAGGTGGGCAGCATCGGGGATCGTGTATTCCTCCACGGGCCGCAGCAGGAGCGCCCCACCCTCCGGAGTGTCGACCGCCTCGACGAAGTGCATCGACTCGGCCACCAGATCGGGGGCGATCTCCTCACCGGGGTTCACCATGCGTCCATCGCCGCCATAGCGGCTGAGGACCTTGGCGTCGCTGATCTGGCGCAGATCGCCGGAGCGAACGATGATCTCCCGCAGGATGTCGTTCTTCTGGGTCACGGTCACGATGCCAGCCGTCTGGCTGAAGATGTCCTTCACCACTTCGGTGCCGGCCTCGATCCACTGGCCGTCCTCGATCATCAACAAAGAAATGTCTTTGTTGATCTCATGGGTTTCCTGCGGGATCCAGAGCAGGGTGCCGCCCTTGCTCACCTCGTAGCCATGCTTGGCGGAGCGGGCTTTCTTGATCGCCAGGCCGGGGGCGAATTTCACGATGCCGCCCGTCTGGGTGCGGAAGCGGTTGTCGTGGAGTTCAGCAATCACCTCACCGGCACCGATCTTGGTACCGGGATGGGTGATCAGCCGATAGCGACTGCCATCCTTCTCTTCAAGGAACCAGTTCTCGCCGCTGTGGGTGGATTCGCCCTGCAGCTTGCAGTCCTTGAGGGTGATGCTGGCCGTAACAATCTGCACTTCGCGTGAATCACCAGCCGATTCGCGCAGCCGAACTGCGCCGCCGTATTCGCTGGACAGCCGGCTCTCGGCAAGCACATCGCCGGTATGAACCGGTTTGTTGCCCTGCACCACTGGCTGGGCATTCGGGGGAAGGTTGTACACATCGCCACTGAACACCCAAAGGCGGCCAAGACGCTGGGCCTTGTGAGTGATGTTGCCCTGGCGGTCAGTGACCTCACGGGGCTGAATCACGTCTTCAAATCGCACCTGACCCGCCAGGTCACAGATCACGTCCTTGGTGGCCTTCTCCACGCTCTTTTTAACCTGAGCACCTGCGGAGATCTGGGCCAAGACCGTGTCGGAAGGCACATGCGCACCATCGTTCACGAACAGGATGGAGCCGGAGCTGATGCTGAGTTTCTGAGATTTACCCTTGGCACTTTTCACCTCAAGGCTGAAATCGGTTTCTGCCAGGTTGGCTTCCACCCCGTGGGGCGTGCGGTGGGCCCTCACCCGAGCCTTGGCTCCGAACTCCACCGTGCCTTCGATCGAGGAGCGCACCACACCGGTTTCGGCCGTGGACACACCGCCGGTATGGAAGGTGCGCATCGTGAGCTGGGTGCCTGGCTCACCGATCGACTGGGCGGCGATGATCCCCACCGCTTCGCCGAGGTCCACCAGTTCGTTGTGGGCTAGGGCCCAGCCATAGCATTTGCGGCACACCGAACGGGAGGCCTCGCAGGTGAGGGGCGAGCGCACCACCACGGTGCGCACCCCAGCCGCCTCGATGCGACTGGAGAGAGGGGGATCGATCTCGCCGTCACGGCCGACGATGACCGTGCCATCGGCATCGAGCACGGGCTCACCAGTGAGACGACCCACAAGCTTGGATGCATATTTGCCCTTGTCGTCGGCATCGATCGGGATGCCGCGGGTGGTGCCGCAGTCTTCCTCCCGCACAATCACATCCTGGGCCACGTCCACCAGACGGCGGGTGAGGTAACCGGAGTCGGCGGTGCGCAGGGCCGTGTCCACCAGACCCTTGCGGGCTCCATAGGAGGAGATCACGTACTCGGTAACCGTGAGGCCCTCACGGAAGTTGGTGCGGATCGGTATATCGATGATCTCGCCCTGGGGGTTGGCCATCAGGCCGCGCATGCCCACCAGCTGGCGCACCTGGGACATGTTGCCCCGGGCGCCGGAGTTCGCCATCATCCACACCGAGTTGAGCGGGTCGTTGTCGTTGAAGTTCTTCTTGACTTCCTCGACCAGGCGCTCGTTGGTTTCCGTCCAGGTGTCGATCACCTTGGTATGACGTTCCACCTCGGTGATCTCCCCGAGCCGGTAACGCTCTTCGGTGTCGGTGATCTGCTGTTCCGCCTCCTGCAGCAGGCGCACCTTTTCACCCGGGATGCGCAGGTCGTCCACCGAGATCGAAACCGCCGCCTGGGTGGCGTAGTGGAAACCCAGGTCCTTGAGCTCATCGGCCATGGAGGCGGTGGCCGCCGTTCCATGGTGCTTGAAGGCCCAGGACACCAGATTGCGCAGGGCCTTTTTGTCGATCACCCGGTTGCGGAAGGGGGGAGCCTCCCGGCTGAAGGCGTGGGTGGTTTCGGGCACGGCCGGGGCGGGAGCGGCCTTGCTGCTCTTCTTGCTCGACTTCTTGGCGGGCGTGGCGGTCATGGCGTGATCGGCGCTGTCAGCGCAGAGAGGAAAGGCTGGTGGAAAGGAGGAGGGATGGCGGTGTGCCGGGGGCTGCTCTCGGGCAGGGCACGCTGGTGGGAAGGGCAGCGCCTCCCGGATTCGGCATCAGGCGGCGGCCACGGCGGCGATGATCGTGTGGTTGATCACCACCCGGCCCACGGTGGTCAGCAGGTAGCGGCTGATCAGGGCGCCGTCCTCATCGAAGCGGTCGCGCCGGTACTTCCACTGCTCCACGCGGGTGCCGTCGCTGAGGATCTCGCTCGACTGGGGCTCCCGGTCCTCGTCGTCGCTCTCAACCTCACCGATGAAGCGCACCCAGATCCAGTCGTGGAGATGGAGATGCTTCTCTTCGAAGGCGTGAATCACGTCCTCGAGGTCGGCGAAGGTGTGGGAACGATCGCCGAAGGTGGGCTTCGCGGCGCCGGGCTGCTCGGCGGTGAGGTAGTAGGCGCCCAGCACCATGTCCTGGGATGGGGTGATGATCGGCTCACCCGTGGCGGGGGAGAGGATGTTGTTGCTGGCGAGCATCAGCATCCGGGCCTCGGTCTGGGCCTCGATCGCCAGGGGAACGTGCACGGCCATCTGGTCGCCGTCGAAGTCAGCGTTGAAGGCGGGGCAGACCAGCGGATGCAGCTGGATCGCGCGGCCGTCCACCAGTTTCGGCTCAAAGGCCTGAATCCCCAGTCGGTGCAGGGTCGGGGCACGGTTGAGCAGGATCGGGTGTCCCTCGATCACCTCCTGAAGCACCTGCATCACCTCATCGTCAGCGCGCTGAATCAGCTTCTTGGCCGCCTTGATGTTGTTCACAATGTTTTGGCGGATCAGGCGATGGATCACGAAGGGCTGGAACAGCTCGATCGCCATCTCCTTGGGCAGGCCGCACTGGTGCATCTTGAGCTTGGGACCCACCACAATCACGGAACGGCCGGAGTAGTCCACCCGTTTGCCCAGCAGGTTCTGGCGGAAGCGACCCTGCTTGCCCTCAATGATGTCGCTGAGTGATTTGAGGGCCCGGTTGTTGGCTCCCACCACGGTGCGACCGCGGCGGCCGTTGTCGATCAGGGCATCCACGGCCTCCTGCAGCATGCGCTTTTCGTTGCGCACGATGATCTCGTGGGCCAAGATCTCCTGAAGCCTCGCCAGGCGGTTGTTGCGGTTGATCACCCGCCGGTAGAGGTCGTTGAGGTCGCTGGTGGCGAAGCGACCGCCATCGAGCTGCACCATGGGCCGCAGATCCGGTGGGATCACCGGGATCACCCGCTTCTGACCCTTGCTAGCATTGATGTCTTCACGGAGCTGCTCGCCGATCTCGTTGAGATCGAGATCTTCGAGCAGTTGCTTCAGGGCTTCGGCACCAATACCGACAACGGGTTCATTCTCAATCTCGGAGTCTTCGGCGAAGATCTGATCCTCAATCTCCAGCCACTCGTCTTCGGTGAGCAGCTGTTTGTAGGTGAGATCTTTATGGTCGCCCGGATCGAGCACTACGTAGCAGTTGAAGTAAACGATCTGCTCTACGTCGCGCAGCGGCATGTCGAGCAGGATCGCCACATAGCTGGGAATGCCCTTCAAATACCACACATGTGAGACGGGCGCCGCAAGCTTGATGAAGCCCATGCGATGGCGCCGCACCCGGCTTTCCGTGACCTCCACCCCGCAGCGTTCGCAGACGATGCCGCGGTGCCGCACCCGCTTGTATTTTCCGCAGTGGCATTCCCAATCCTTGGAGGGGCCGAAGATCTTCTCGCAGAAGAGCCCGTCCATCTCAGGCTTGAGGGTGCGGTAGTTGATCGTTTCCGGCTTGGTCACCTCGCCCACCACCTGGCCGTTGGGCAGGGTGCGCTGACCCCACTGCATGATCCGCTCGGGGGAGGCGAGCGTGATCTTCACGTAGTCGAAGTGGTTCTCGGTGCGGAGGTTGCTGTTGGACATGGCGGCTGTCGCGCGGAGAGGGAGGAAGGCGGGGGGTATCGGACTCCCGTGCAACCGCCCCTGGGGAGGGGCGGCGTCGGGGGCGATCAGCGATCAGTCGTCGTCGTAGTCCGCGACGCCGAGGGATTCGTAGGTGGGCCGGCTGGGGGTGCTACGGCGGGGGTTTACGTCCTGCATCAGGTCGACTTCCTCGCCGGCATCGGTGTACACGGCGATGTCCAGGCCGAGGGACTGGAGTTCGCGCATCAGCACCTTGAACGATTCGGGAGTTCCCGGCCTGGGGATCGGTTTGCCCTTCACGATGGCGTTGAGCGCCTCGTTGCGGCCCTGCATATCGTCGGATTTGACGGTGAGCAGTTCCTGCAGGGTGTAGGCGGCGCCATAGGCCTCCAAGGCCCACACCTCCATCTCGCCCAGTCGCTGGCCGCCCTGCTGGGCCTTGCCTCCCAGCGGCTGCTGGGTGACCAGGGAGTAGGGACCGGTGGAGCGGGCGTGAATCTTGTCGTCCACCAGGTGCACCAGCTTGAGGATGTGGGCATAGCCCACGGTGACCGGCTGATCGAAGGCTTCGCCGCTGCGGCCATCGATCAGCTGGATCTTGCCGGGGTTGGAAGGGTCATAGACCCAGTCCTTACCCGGTTCCTTAGCGGCTTCTTCGAGGTAGGCCTGCACCGTTTGCTTCGATTTCTCGGCGCCGTGCATCTCATCGAAGGGCACCACCTTCACCCTGCAACCGAGGTGGGAGGAGGCCCAACCCATCAGGCACTCGAACACCTGGCCCACATTCATCCGGCTCGGAACACCGAGCGGGTTGAGCACAATGTCGATCGGTGTGCCATCGGGCAGATAGGGCATGTCCTCGCGGGGAAGGATGCGGCTGATGATGCCCTTGTTGCCGTGGCGGCCGGCCATCTTGTCGCCCACCTGGATCTTGCGGCGCTGGGCCACATACACCCGCACCACCATGTTGGCGCCGGGGGGCAGTTCATCACCCTGCTCGCGGGTGTAGATGCGCACATCCACCACGCGACCCCTCTCGGTGCTGGGCACCCGAAGCGAATTGTCACGAACGTCGCGAGCCTTTTCACCAAAGATGGCGCGCAGCAGCTTCTCCTCGGGAGGCTGGTCGGATTCGCCCTTAGGCGTAACCTTGCCCACCAAGATATCGCCGCTCTCGACATAGGCGCCGATGCGGATGATGCCCATCTCATCGAGGTTGCCGAGGCTTTCCTCGGCCACGTTGGGAATTTCCCGCGTGATTTCCTCTGGACCGAGCTTGGTTTGGCGGGCCTCGATCTCATACTTCTCGATATGCACCGAGGTGTAGAGGTCGTCCTGCACCAGACGCTCACTCACGAGAATGGCGTCCTCGTAGTTGTATCCCTCCCAGGGCATGTAGGCGATCAGCACGTTCTGACCCAAGGCGATCTCCCCGCCCTCGCAGGCGGAGCCGTTCGCCAGCACTTGGCCGGCAATCACGCGATCACCCTGCTTCACGATCGGACGCTGGTTGAGGCAGGTGTCCTGGTTGGAGCGCTGGTACTTCTGAAGCATGTGGTAGTGATCCTCACCCTGCTCGTCGCGGATGATGATCTGGGTGGCGTCCACGAACACCACCTCGCCGTTCACCCGGGTAATCGGCACCATGCCCGAGTCTCGGGCGACCTGGGTTTCCAGGCCGGTGCCCACCAGGGGACGTTCTGGACGCAGCAGGGGCACCGCCTGCCGCTGCATGTTCGAGCCCATCAGGGCGCGGTTGGCGTCGTCGTGCTCAAGGAAGGGAATCAGGGAAGTGGCCACCGAGATCACCTGCACCGGTGAGAGCTGCACGTAATCGACCTGCTCGGGCGGCACCTTTTCGAAATCCTGGCGGTAGCGCACCGGCACCAGGTCAGAGGTGATGCGGCCGGTGGCGTCGGTGGGCACGTCGCCGGGGGCGACGCGGCATTCATCCTCCAGATCGGCGGAGAGATAAATGGGATTGCCCTGCTTGCTCACGATCCCGTTTTCCACCCGCCAGAAGGGGGTTTCGATGAAGCCGTATTCGTTCACCCGGGCATGGGTGGCCAGGGAACCAATCAGGCCGGCATTGGGGCCTTCTGGCGTTTCGATCGGGCAGATCCGGCCGTAGTGGGAGGGGTGAATGTCGCGCACGGCGAAGCCGGCCCGCTCCCGGGTGAGACCGCCTGGGCCGAGGGCGCTGATGCGGCGTTTGTGGGTCAGTTCGGCCAGAGGGTTGGTCTGGTCCATGAACTGACTCAGCTGGCTGGAGCCGAAGAATTCCTTGATCGCCGCCACCAGGGGCTTGGGGTTCACCAGCTGGGCCGGGGTGAGCGAATCGGTCTCGCCCACCGTCATCCGTTCCTTGATAATCCGCTCCAATCGGTTGAGGCCCACCCGGACCTGGTTCTGGAGCAGCTCACCCACCGAGCGCACGCGGCGATTGCCGAGATGGTCGATATCGTCGAGACTGGCGCCGCCCACATCAAGCTCGAGATTGATCAGGTAATCAATCGTGGAAAGCACATCCTCGGGAGTGAGGGTGCGGGTGGCATCCGGAATGGTGAGCCGTAGCTTTTTGTTGATCTTGTAGCGACCAACTCGTCCGAGGTCATAGCGTTTCGGATCGAAGAAGCGGCTGTGCAGCAGCGTCTGGCCGCCGCTCACCGAAGGCGGTTCACCGGGTCGCAGTTTTTTGTAAAGCTCCAGAAGGGCCTGATCTTCGGAAGCGATGCCCTCATCGTTGGCCGCCTCGATCGACTTCTGGTAGTACTCCGGGTGGCGGAGCTTATCGAGCACGTCGTTGTCGGAAAGACCGATGGCCCGCATCAGCACGTGGGCATTAATCTTGCGGGTCTTGTCGACACGCACGTGCAGCAGGTCGTTCTTATCGGTTTCAAACTTCAACCAGGCTCCCCGGTTGGGAATCAAGCTGGCGTTGAAGGTTTTGCGGCCGTTCTTATCCTGTTCATCCTTGAAATACACGCCGGGAGAACGCACGATCTGGTTCACGATCACGCGCTCGGCACCATTGATGATGAAGGTTCCACGTTCGGTCATCAGGGGCAGTTCACCGATGAACACTTCCTGTTCCTTGATCTCACCGGTTTCCTTGTTGATCAGCCGGCAGGTCACATACATCTGGGAAGCGAAGGTGGCGTCACGCCGCTTCGCCTCTTCCACATCGTGGCGGGGACGCTTGAGCCGGTACTGGTCGCCGACGAAATGAAGCTCGAGCTTGCCGGTGTAATCGGTGATCGGGGAGAAGCTGTCCAGCTCCTCGATCAGGCCCTTCTCCAGGAACCACTTGAAACTCGCCCGCTGTACCTCCACCAGATCCGGGAGGTAAGTGACGGTCTTAGCGACCTGGATCGCGCTGCTCATGCGGTGAACCTGCAGGAACGGATGGATAAGGGAATCGGTCTGGGATGGGACTGGTGGTCGACGTGGAGTCGACGACCGGTGGGCACGGCGGAGGGTCGGCTGTGTCGACACGAACAGCCGTTCCTGTAACCAGGAACGGCTGTTCAGGCGAAGTTCCCTACCGTGCCTCCCTCAGGGCCGGGGAGGGGGTGGATGCCGCCTGGGGCTTGGGGGAAGACCCAAGCGCTGTGGTGATCCGGGGGGTGAGCCGAAAGGTGGACAAAGAAGCGCTTCCGCTGCCAGGCCAATGGAACATCATACATTGTGAAGCGGCAACTTGAAAAGGCGTGCCGCATTCTGGGTGCTGGTAGAAGCCACCTGCTCGAGGGTCTCGCCCCGCAGCTCCGCCACCCGGGCAGCCACCGTCGCCACGAAGGCCGGTTCGTTGCGCTTGCCCCGTCGAGGCACCGGGGCCAAGAAGGGGCAGTCGGTCTCCACCAAATAGCGGTGCGGCGGCACTTGGCGGGCACATTGGTGGGTGGCTTCGGCCTTTGGGAAGGTGACGGTGCCGCTGAAACTGATGTAAAAGCCGAGGGCCAGGAAGGCCTCCATTTCCGCCGGGGTGCCTCCCCAGCAGTGCATCACCCCGCAAGGGATGCCGCCTTGGCGTGACCGGGAGGCGAACAGCTCCAGCATCGGCGCGGCGGCGTCGCGGCAGTGGATGATCACCGGCAGATCCAGCTCCACGGCCAGATCCAGCTGGGGCTCCAGCACAGCCAACTGGCGCTCCAGGTTGGTCTCCCGGTAGAGATCCAGCCCGAGTTCTCCGATCGCCACCACCCTGCTGTCGGCCCGGGCAGCGATCCGCAGGTCGCTGAGTGTATGCTCATGCCAGTGCTGGGTGTCCAGCGGATGGACCCCCACCGCGTAGCGGAGTTCAGGAAAACGGTCGGCCAAGGCGCGGATGGCCGGGATTTCGGCGGGCTCCACACAGGCGTGCACCAAGGCGCTGACACCGGCCTCACGCCAGCGGGCTGCGACTTCGTCGAGGTCCGCGTCGAAATTGCGGAAGACGATGTGGCAATGGGAATCGACTAGGGAGATTGCCGAGGCCGGGACATCAGTCAAGCCTTCGGTGGCATCACCCGTTGCGGTGGAGAGCGACATCGGGGCGACCGGCGGCAGTGGAAACGGACTCACCATTGTGATGTTTCCGGATGTGATGTCACCGGATGTGATGTCTCCTGACGACATCTCCGGCCCAAGGAAGGGGTCTGGGAGGCTTTTCCTCTCCTCGCCGGGGGGGAAGATCAGGCTTGGGCGGGCTTGAGAACCTTCCTCACGGCGGCGCTGAGCCGTGACTTCTGGTTGGCGCCGGTGTTGCGGTGCAGCACGCCCACCTTCACAGCCTTATCGATCTTGCTGAAAGCGGCATTGAGGCTCGTTTCAACGGCAGCCTTGGCTTCAGCCGCGGGCTCTTGGTTGTAGGCCGAGCAGGCGGTGAAGCAGCGCTTCATCAGCGTGCGCAGGGCTGACTTGTAGGTGCGGTTCCGCAGCCGGTTGCGCTCGGCGATCTCGATGCGCTTCTTCGACGACTTGTTATTGGCCACAGGTGCTGGCGCTGACTCGACAAACGAAAATCCTACCTTGCCATGCGGCTCGAAGGGTGATCTGCCTGTGTGGGCCGGCCCAGGCGGCGGGAGGTCCAGCCAGCCCTAGCCTCTTGTGCATTCCGCTCCCAGCCTGGATCAGGTTCCTGGATCCGCCGGGGAATCCATTGCTGAATCCATTGCTGAATCCATTGCTGAACCCGTTTGTGAACGAGGTGGACCCATCGCAGCAGGGGCCTGGCCTGCAGGCCCTCGACCCACCCCTGGCCCTGGCCTGTCTGCGGGATCCGGAGCTGGCTGGCGACAGGTTGGCGGCCATCGCCCAACGGACCGAGGGGAGTGCGATGGCAGAGCAACAGGAGCGCGTGGCCGCGATCCTGGAGCGAGTGCGCCACGAGGGAGACGAAGCCCTATTCGATCTCACCCAACGTTTCGACGGGGTGCGGCCCGATCCCCTCGCCATTCCGCCCGAGCGGCTGGCTCAGGCTTGGGAGGACACGGCGCCCTCCCTGCGCGCCGCTCTGGAGCTGGCCCACGACAGGATCACGACCTTTCATCGTCACCAGCTTCCCGCCGACCTGGCGGTGAGCGGACCCCATGGCGAGCGGCTCGGGCGCCGCTGGCGGCCCGTGGCGCGGGCGGGCCTCTATGTGCCCGGCGGGCGAGCCTCGTACCCGAGCACGGTGTTGATGAACGCCGTGCCGGCCCGTGTGGCCGGCGTGGAGCGCATCGTGATGGTCACGCCGCCGGGCCCGGATGGGGAGCCCAACCCCACGGTGCTTGCGGCCGCCCATCTCGCCGGGGTGCGGGAGGTCTATCGGGTCGGCGGGGCCCAGGCGATCGCCGCTCTGGCCTACGGCACCGCCTCCATTCCCCGGGTGGATGTGATCAGCGGGCCGGGCAACCTCTGGGTGACCCTGGCCAAGAAGGCCGTGTACGGCCAGGTGGGGATCGATTCCCTGGCGGGCCCCAGCGAGGTGCTGGTGATCGCCGACCACACCGCCCAGGCCGACCAAGTGGCCGCCGACCTGATGGCCCAGGCGGAGCACGATCCACTGGCGGCCGCCATCTTGATCACCACCAGCGAGGAGCTGGCGGCGGCGGTGCCGCCAGCGGTGGCGGCCCAGCTCGCCCGGCACCCCCGGGCGGCGATCGTGCGCCAGGCCCTAGCTGACTGGGGCCTGATCGTGGTGTGCGCAGACCTGGTGGAGGCGGCAGGCCTCAGTGATCGGTTCGCGCCGGAGCACCTGGAGCTGTTGGTGGAGGATCCGGAGGCTCTGGCGGAGCGGATCCAGCACGCCGGCGCCATCTTCCTCGGCTCCCACACGCCCGAGGCGGTGGGCGACTACCTGGCCGGTCCGAACCACACCTTGCCCACCAGCGGCACGGCCCGCTTCGCCGGAGCGCTGAGCGTGGAAACGTTCCTGCGCCACACCTCGCTGATCCAGTTCAACCGGGGGGCCCTGGAAGCCACCGGCGCGGCCGTGATCGAGCTCGCCGAGAGCGAGGGGCTCCACAGCCACGCTGAATCGGTGCGTCGCCGGCTCGGTTGAAGGCCGCGCTCCGCCTCGCCGTCGCTCCTGCCCGCCGGGTCGGTCTTGAAGCCCTGGCCAGCTCCGAGCTGCTCCGGCCCTGATCTCACGCGGATGGGTCTGCACCAGCGGCAGCGGCCGATAGCGTGACCACAACCTGTGTTTCCCGATGGCCTCCCCTGCGCTCCGTGCCCTGCCGCTCGCCGTGGTTGCCACTGGACTGCTGGGGGCTTCCCTGCTGCTGCGCCTTCCCTCGGCCGCCAACCCTTCCCCAGGGGCTGCCACGCCGCCCCTCCCCCCACCCGTGAAGGCGAGCCCTGGAGCCCCTGCGGCTCCCATGCCGGCTCCGCCCGGGCTCCCACCTCCACCCGGGCCTTCAGTGGCGCCAGCGGCCGGCCCCCTGCTGCCCACCCGGGCCGGCCTGCCCACCGCGCCCGACGGCCGCCATTACCCCCTGGTGCCGGCGGATCCCGGGGCCACCGCCAGCCTGCTCGCCCTGGTGGAGGAGGCCCTGCGTTCGGAGGCCACCCCCGCGGCGGACCTGCCGGCTCTGGGTCATCAGCAGCAGGTGATCTACCGGGTGCTGGCTTACCAGCCTGAGCAGGCTGATCGGATGCGGGCCGCCCTGCCGGAGCGCTGGCGTCCGGTGTTCGATCGTCAGATCCGGGCCCGGCGGGAGTTCATCGCCATGCACGATCCGAGACGGCGGCCGGCCAACCTGCCCGCCTGGCGGATCGCTCCCCCGGAACCCGCCGCCAACCTGCTGCGCTACTACCGCGAGGCCGCCGCCGCCACGGGTATCCCCTGGGAGGTGTTGGCCGCGGTGAACCTGGTGGAGAGCGGCATGGGGAGGATTGATGGGGTGTCGGTGGCCGACGCCCACGGACCCATGCAGTTTCTCCCCAGCACCTGGGCCGAGCCGGGCATCGGCAACGGGGGCAACATCCGCGATCCCCGCACGGCCATCAACGCCGCCGCCCGCTACCTGGTGCGCCGTGGCGGTCTCAAGGACATCCGCAAGGGGCTGTGGGGCTACAACAACAGCGATCGCTACGGCCAAGCGGTATTGGAGTACGCCGCCCTGCTCAAGGAGGACCCCCGGGCCTACACGGGTTTCTATCACTGGGAGATTCACTTCGCTTCCGCCGCCGGTGATCTGTGGCTGCCGGTGGGTTATCTGGAGGCCCGGCCGGTGCCGGCCAGCGCCTGGCTCCAGACCACGCCGGTGGGGGCGCCGCCACCGGGAAGTTCGGGCTACTGAGCTCTGGGCGGGTGCCGCAGGGATCAGCGTTTCACCAGGTCCCGCACACCCGGCACCCCAGCCACGATCTCGCCCACCAGCACTTGATCGGTGAGGTTCACGAACAGGCCGTTCTCCAGTACTCCGGGGATGTTGTTGATCGTCTTTTCCAGGGCCTCTGGATCGCTGATGCCGCCGGCGAACTTCACATCCAGCACGAGGTTGCCCTGGTCGGTCACCACCGGGCCGGCCTTACGCACCGCCATGCGCAGCTGAGCATCACCGCCCAGCTCCCCCAGCTGGCCCTTCACCTGGCGCCAGGCTCCCGGGAGCACCTCCACCGGCAACAGAAAGCCCAAGTTCAGGGTGTCCACCAGCTTGGTGCTGTCCACCACCACCACGAAGCGCTGGGCGCGCACCGCCACCAGCTTCTCCTGCACGTGGCAGGCGCCGCCGCCCTTGATCAGCTGGAAGGAGGGATCCACCTCATCGGCGCCGTCGATGGCCAGATCGATCCGATCCACGGCGTTGAGGCTCTGAAGGGGGATACCGAGCTCTGCCGCCAGCACCTCTCCCTGGAAGGAGGTGGTCACCCCCACGATGTCGCGCAGCTCACCGCTGCGGAGTTTCGCGCCCAAGCCCTGAATCATCAGGGCGGCGGTGGAGCCGGAGCCCAGCCCCAGCACCATGCCGTCGCGGATCTGTTCCACGGCCGCCGCGGCGACCGCCTGCTTCATCTGGTCCTGAAGATCCGACATCGCTGGCGCTGGCTGGGGCGCCAGACCGTAGCAGGGAAAAGCCACGGCACTTGAGGTGGTGCCTCTGGGCCGTGGCACCACCCTGGCCCGGAGCTCAGGCCGAACCTTTCGCCGGCAGGGCGGCGGGCCGGATCGAAAGCTGCAGCTCCTTCTGGCCCCGAACCACCTTCAGGGCCAGGGGCTGGCCCACTTCGGCATGCTCCACCGCCTGCAGCAGGGCCGAGGGGTTGAGCACGGGCTGGTCGGCGATCCTCACCACCAGGTCGCCGCGCTTGAGGCCGGCTGTTTCCGCAGGGCTCTCTGGAAGCACCCTCTGCACCAGGGCACCATCCCGTTCGGGAAGCTGCAGCAGGGCGTCGGGGTCGCGGTTGTTCTCCCGAGCCACCCGGGCCGTGAGAGGCACCAGCTGGAGACCCAGGTAGGGGTGGATCACCTTGCCCCCCTCGGCCAGCTGGCCGGCCACCCGTTTGGCCAGGTTGATCGGGATCGCGAAGCCCAGGCCGGCGCCGGGGCCGGAGCGAACCAATGTGTTGATGCCGATCACCTCACCGCTGGCATTGATCAGGGGGCCGCCTGAATTGCCGGGATTGATCGCCGCGTCGGTCTGGATCAGATCGAGGCGCTTGTCGGCGAAGCCGAGGCTGTTGATATCGCGGTGCAGGCTGCTGACGATGCCGAGGGTCACCGTGCGCTCCAGGCCATAGGGGCTGCCGAGGGCAATCGCCCAGTCGCCCACCTCGAGGGCCTCGGAATCGCCCAGGGCGGCGGCTTTGAGCTCGCCCTTGCGGCTGACCCGCACCACGGCCAGGTCGGTGACCGGATCGGCCCCCACCACGCTGCCGTCGAGCTGGCTGCCATCGGCGAGGGTCACTTCAACACTGTCGACCGAATCCACCACGTGGGCGTTGGTGAGCACCAGGCCGCGGCCGGCGTCGATCACCACCCCCGATCCCTGGCCGCGCTCGCGCATCGAACCGGAGGGGTCGCCGAAGAGATCCCGCAGCAGCGGGTCGAGCATGGCCGGGTCAAAGGGCTGGCGCGCCACGTTGCGCTCGGTGTCGATCCGCACCACCGCAGGCCCCACCCGGCGGGCGGCATCCGCCACGAAGCTGTGGCCCTCCGCCGTGAGGGCGGCGGCTGCCGCGCTGGCTCGAGGGGCGACCGGCTGTGGTGTGGTCGGCTCAACGTGCGGGGGCACACCCTGGATCGGAATCGCCTGGGCGGGCAGCGGGGACAGGGCCCCCACCGCGAGCAGAACCACCAGGACCAGCGGCAACAGTGGTGCGCTGAGCCGACGAAGAAAGCGTTTCAGGGGAGGAGGCCGTCAGGACACGACTTCCGAAAACTAGAGGCACTCCAGGGCCGGCCAGCGCAGCAGGCGATGCCGGATTTCCCCCTCCTCTCCGAGTTCCAGGAGCCTGCCCCCCGGATCGGCGGCCCGGCCCAGCGGACAGGGCTGGACGGGCCCGTAGCCGATCAGGGTGGAGGGGCAGCCGAGCATGGGGACCTCCGGCCGGCCCGGCAGACAGCCCTGCCAGTGCTGGTGCACGTGGCCGAAGACCACCCCCCGCACCTGCGGCGCCGCCGCCAGCAGGGCGATCAGGCGCTCCCCCTCCTCCAGGGCGATGGCGTCAAAGCCCGGGTCGCCGATCGCTCGCGGCGGATGGTGCAGCGCCACCAGCAGAGGCCTCGCCGCCGCCGGGGTCGTCAGCGCCTGCTCGAGCCAGGCCCACTGGGCCGGATCCAGGCGGCCCCCCTCCCGACCAGCGCAGTGGCTGTCGATGGCCAGCAGGCTCCACCCCGGAGCCGGCTCCAGAGGCCAAAACCCGGGGCCGATCCTGGCCTGCCGGCCGAGGGCGGCGCGAAGCAGCTGGGGATGGTCGTGGTTGCCCGCCAGCAGGATCGGTGTCGCGATTCCCCCCGGCATGGGGGCGGGGTGGGTTTCGGGGAGCTCGGATCGCAGAATCTCGCCGAGCCGCCGGTAGCCGCCCCAGCTCTCGTCATGGCAGAGGTCGCCGCTGATCAGCAGCCGATCAGGGAACACTCCGTCGGCCCGGAGCTGGGCGAGGGCCTGCTGGAGCCCGTGCCGGAGCAGGGCCGCTGGCCTTCGGCCCCGCAGGCTGCTGGCCGGGTCCGCCAGCAGGTGGGGATCGCTGAGCTGGAGGAGGCGCAGGCGGGGGACCATTTCCTAACAAGTCTTGACGAGTGAGCCGCACCCGTGGGCGTGGGCGGGCGGATTCCGGGAGGATCCCCCTAAGTTGCCCGCCGTGAAGGCTGCGTGCCATGCCCTCTATCCCGCCCGGCACCCGTCAGCGCTGTGAGCTCTGCCAGGTGGAGATTCAGGGGATGGTGGGGGGTGCCGATCTGGTGCACTTCAGCATGGGTGCGCCGGGCACCCGGGCAAAGCTGTGGGCCAGGGTCTGCCAGTACCTGCGCAGCCCCGAACAATGCGCCCGCTGTCTCAATCAGGAAGCGGCGCTGCGGGGCACCGTGACCAGCAACGACTATTACGCCGAGGCGCCCCTGCTGGATCTGGGGGTGACCCCGCCAACTGATCCCCTAGGGTGATGCCATGCCCGCCGGGCAGCACTCGGCCGTGAACCGGCGCCCCCGAGGGGCACGGGTTCACGGTTGGGGCAGTTCTATCAACTGCGGCCGCGGCGGCTGCCCCGCCACCGGATGCGGTTCCCTTGAACCGTCCGCCCCGCTGCACCGCCTTGCCCGATTCCCTCACTACGGACCTTGAACGGCTGGTCAGCCAGCTGGCCGCTGCCGCCGCCCTGAGGCTTGAAGGTCTTCATCTGCACACCCACCGGATTCCGATGACGGTGCAGGTGCTGGTGCGGCGGGCCGATGGCTCCGATGTGAACCTCGATGACTGTGCCGCCTTCAGCTCTCCTCTTGGAGAGGCCCTGGAAGCGGCCGCGCTGCTGGAGGCTCCTTACGTGCTGGAGGTGAGCAGCCCCGGCATCGGCGAGGAGCTCAGCATGGATCGCGATTTCATCAGCTTCCGGAGCTTCCCGGTGGCGGTGCATCGCCAGGCCGCCGATGGATCCCAAACCATCCAAGAGGGTCTGTTGCTGGAGCGCAACGCCGAGGCCGTGTGGCTCAATGTGCGGGGGCGAACCGTGAAGGTGCCTAGCCAGGAGGTGGTGCGGGTGCGGCTGGTCAGCCCCCGAGACGGCCCCTGATCGCTTCCTGTTCTCCGCTCCCTGTTCACGGCTTCGCGGCCGCTCCGCTCTTCCGACTCCCTAACGCATCGCCATGGCTCTGGTCCTTCTCCCCGGTCTGAACAACCTGATCGAGGACATCAGTGACGAGAAGAAGCTGTCTCCCCAAGTGGTGGAGGCAGCCCTGCGCGAAGCCCTGCTGAAGGGCTACGAGCGCTACCGCCGCACCCTCTATCTCGGCATCAGTGAGGACCCTTTCGAGGAGGACTACTTCTCCAATTTCGATGTGGCTCTGGATCTGGAGGAGGAGGGTTACCGCGTGCTGGCCAGCAAGATCATCGTGGAGGAAGTGGAGAGCGATGACCACCAGATCTCCATCGATGAGGTGCGGCAGGTGGCCGAAGATGCTCAGATCGGCGACACCGTGGTTCTCGATGTCACACCCGAAAAGGATGACTTCGGCCGCATGGCCGCCACCACCACCAAGCAGGTGCTCGCCCAGAAACTGCGGGATCAGCAGCGGCGCATGATCCAGGAGGAGTTCGCCGATCTGGAGGATCCGGTGCTCACCGCCCGTGTGATCCGCTTCGAGCGCCAGAGTGTGATCATGGCCGTGAGCAGCGGCCTGGGCCGGCCCGAGGTCGAGGCTGAACTGCCCCGCCGCGACCAGTTGCCCAACGACAACTACCGCGCTAATGCCACCTTCAAGGTGTTCCTCAAAGAGGTGAGCGAAGTGCCGCGGCGGGGTCCTCAGCTGTTCGTGAGCCGCGCCAATGCCGGTCTGGTGGTGTATCTCTTCGAGAACGAGGTGCCGGAGATTCAGGAAGGCTCGGTGCGAATTGTGGCCGTGGCCCGGGAAGCCAACCCCCCCTCCCGCTCGGTGGGTCCCCGAACCAAGGTGGCCGTCGACAGCGTGGAGCGGGAGGTGGATCCGGTGGGGGCCTGCATCGGCGCCCGCGGCTCCCGCATCCAGCAGGTGGTGAATGAGCTGAGAGGCGAGAAGATCGACGTGATCCGCTGGTCGCCGGACCCCGGCCAGTACATCGCCAATTCCCTCAGCCCCGCTCGGGTGGAGATGGTGCGCCTGGTGGATCCCGAGGGGCACCATGCCCATGTACTCGTCCCCCACGACCAGCTCAGCCTGGCGATCGGCCGGGAAGGCCAGAACGTACGACTGGCCGCGCGGCTCACCGGTTGGAAGATTGACATCAAGAACGCGGCGGAATACGACCAGGCTGCAGAGGATCAGGTGGTGGCCGGTCTGATTGCCCAGCGCCAGGAGGAGGAAGCCCTCCAGGCCGAGGCGGAGGCCCGCCTGGCCGTCGAGCAGGCGGCCAGGGTTGAGGAGGATGCCCGTCTGCGGGAGCTTTATCCCCTGCCGGAGGACGACGAGGAGCTGGACTACGGGGCCGAAACCACCTCTGGTGAGGAACTGGCCAGCGACGAGCCCGCTGAGGATGGTGGAGCCGAGGCTCAAGCGAGCGAGATTGCCGAGGAGTCCAACGATGACGGCACTAACGATCAGGGCACTAACGAGGATCCGGTCCGGTGATCCCTCCTCGCCCCGTGCTGCGGCGCTGTGTCTCTTGTCGGATGCTGGTGGATCGACTCCAGCTCTGGCGGGTGATCCGCTTGGCTGACGGGGGATTAGGACTGGATGGGGGAATGGGCCGTTCGGCCTATCTCTGTCCGAGTCCTACTTGTCTGGATGAGGCCAGGCGACGCAAGCGCCTTCAACGGGCACTGCGCTGTCAGGTATCGGATTCCATCTTTGCCACGCTTGAGGCCCGTCTCCCGACCGCCGGGATCGCGAGCCCTGAGGCAAGATGAACTGTGGCCGTGGCGTTTGTACGGCCCGGTGGCACCCCTGCCCCCCCGGCGGCCCCATGGGCCCCGCCCTTCGGAGACCTGAATGACCAGCAGCGGCAAAGTCAGAATTTATGAGCTGTCCCGGGACCTTGGCCTGGACAACAAGGACGTGCTCGATGCCGCCGAGAAGTTGTCCATCGCTGCCCGCAGCCATAGCAGCTCGATCAGCGACGACGAGGCCATCCGCATCAAGGCTTTGATCCAGGGCCACGGCTCCGCCACCCCCCAGCCCCCCGCCAAGACGATCTTGTCGGTGAAGAAGGCTGACGTGCCCCCACCTGCGGAAGCGGTCGGCACTCGCCCCTCCTCGCCCCCCGCCGCTCCGGTGGCATCGCCCCGTCCCCCCCAGCCGGTGCGGCCGGCCGCCGCGACTTCTCCTGCCCCGACCCGCCCCTTGGCGAACGGAGCCCCGCCCCGGCCCCCGGAGCCGAAACGGCCGGTGGTGGTCGCCCAGTCCCCTGCGCCGGCCCGCACCGAGACGCCTGCCCCCCCCTCGCCGGCATCGCCGGGTGCTCCATCTCGTCCTGTGAGCGCCCCTCCCGCTGCCCGTTCCGCGGCGACTCCGGCCGCCAATGGTCCTGCCCCCAGCCCCGCTCCGGCCTCCCCCTCCCGCCCGGTGGCACCCCCTTCTGGAACCGTGGTTCCACCTACCGGAACAATTGTCACCCCACCACCCCGTCCCGTTGCCCCGCCGCCGCGGCCGGCGGCCAGCGGTCCCGCCAAGCCGGTGACACCGTTGCGGCCCGCTACGCCACGCCCCGTGACCCCTGCCCTGGTGAATCGCCCCGGCCAGGGCGCCCCGAGGCCCGGCGCTGCAGCCCCCCGTCCAGCGGCACCGGCCCCGGGCAAGCCCGCCCAGCCCAGCCGCCCCGGTCCGGGTTCCCGTCCCCAGCTGGTGGGGCGTCCACAGTCCGGCCAGGGAGTCCCCGACGGTGGTGCATCCACCTCGAATGGGCCTGCCGCAGTTGGCGGCAGCCGTCCGGCGGCGCCGGTTCCCCGCCCGCAGCGTCCGGGCGCCCCGGCCCCGACTCGACCCGCCCAGGCCGGAGGACGGCCCTCCCCCGGCGCTCCCTCCCGCCTCTCCCCCGGCCCTGGCCGTCCCGGTGCCACCCCGCTCGAGTTGGTGGGCAAACCGATCCGTCGCGACAGTGCCGGTCCCGGTAGTCCGGGTGGGGTGCGCCCCGCCTCTCCGGGACGTCCCGGCATGCCCGCTGGCATGCGCAAGCCGATGGCCCCCGGCGAGCTGATGCAGCTCCAGAAGCCAGGCATGCGTCCCATCGCTGCGCCGCCCCGCCGTACCGACCGGGGCGAGACCGGGCCCGACGGCGCACCCAGCACGCCCGATCTGGTTCGTCCCACCGCAGCGGCACCCACGGCCCCCCGGCGGCCGGGCTTCCGGCCTCCCCAGCCCGCCGGGGCTGCCCCTGGCAAGGCCCGGCGGCCCGACTGGGACGACAGCGCCAAGCTGGAAGCCCTGCGCAGCCGCACGCCCCAGAAGCAGCGCCAAAAGGTGCACATCATCGGCGAGAACGATGATGCGCTCACCACCGAAACCAGCGGTTTCGCCGGCGAACAGGAGGCCATCGTTCTCCAGGCCAGCCTGGCCCGGCCGGCCAAGCCCCGCACCCGACCCGCCGCCGCCGCCAAGCCCACGGTGGCGGTGCGCAAGCGGAAGAAGGAAACCACCCGCCAGCGTCAGCGCCGCCGCGCCATGGAGCTGCGAGCGGCCCGCGAGCTCAAGGCCCAACGGCCAGAGATGTTAATCGTGCCGGAGGGGAACCTCACGGTGCAGGAGCTGGCCGACCGCCTCGGGGTGGAGAGCTCCGAAATCATCAAATCCCTGTTCTTCAAGGGCATCAGCGCCACCGTCACCCAGACGCTCGATCTACCCACGATCGAGACAGTGGCCGAGGAGTTCGGCGTGCCGGTGCTCGAGGACGACGTCCAGGCGGCAGCGACCAAGACCGTGGAGATGATCGAGGCCAGTGACCTCGCCCATCTGATCCGCCGCCCCCCCGTGGTGACGGTGATGGGCCACGTGGACCACGGCAAGACCAGCCTGCTCGATGCCATCCGCAAGACCCGCGTAGCGGCGGGCGAAGCCGGCGGCATCACCCAGCACATCGGCGCCTACCAGGTGGAAGTGCCCCACGCCGGCGACCTGCGCAAGATCACCTTCCTCGACACCCCGGGCCACGAGGCCTTCACCGCCATGCGGGCCCGCGGCACCAAGGTCACCGACGTCGCCGTGCTGGTGGTTGCTGCCGATGACGGCGTTCGCCCCCAGACCCTGGAGGCGATCAGCCACGCCCGCGCCGCCGAGGTGCCGATCGTGGTGGCGATCAACAAGATCGATAAGGAGGGCGCCTCGCCTGATCGGGTGAAGCAGGAACTCTCCGGCCACGACCTGGTGGCCGAAGACTGGGGCGGCAGCACCGTGATGGTGCCGGTGAGCGCCCTCCGGGGCGAGAACATCGACCAGTTGCTGGAAATGATCCTGCTGGTGACGGAGGTCGAAGACCTCCAGGCCAACCCTGATCGCCTCGCCAAGGGCACCGTGATCGAGGCCCACCTCGACAAGGCCAAGGGTCCTGTGGCCACCCTGCTGATCCAGAACGGCACCCTGCGCAGCGGCGACGTGGTGGCAGCGGGCCCGGTACTCGGCAAGGTGCGGGCCATGGTCGACGACAGCGGCAAACGGGTGAAGGAGGCGGGACCCTCCTATGCGGTGGAAGCCCTCGGCTTCAGCGAAGTGCCCACCGCCGGCGATGAATTCGAGGTGTATCCCGACGAAAAGAGCGCCCGCGCCGTGGTGGGCGACCGCGCCTCCGAGGCCCGGGCTTCCCGCCTGGCCCAGCAGATGGCCTCACGCCGAGTGTCGCTGGCCTCGATGTCCGGGCAGGTGAGCGAGGGCGAACTCAAGGAGCTGAATCTCATCCTGAAGGCGGATGTTCAAGGCAGCGTCGAGGCCATCCTCGGCGCCCTCGAACAGTTGCCCAAGGAGGAGGTGCAGGTGCGGGTGCTGCTCTCGGCCCCGGGCGAGATCACCGAAACCGATGTGGATCTGGCGGCGGCCTCCGGCGCTGTGATCGTGGGCTTCAACACCTCGATGGCCCCTGGAGCCAGGCGCGCCGCCGATGCCACTGGTGTTGACGTGCGCGACTACGAGGTGATCTACAAGCTGCTGGAAGAAATCCAGATGGCCATGGAGGGCCTGCTGGAGCCAGAGCTGGTGGAGGAGTCCCTGGGCGAGGCGGAGGTGCGGGCGGTGTTCACCATCGGCAAGAACGCTGTGGCGGGCTGCTATGTCACCAATGGCAAGCTGCAGCGCAACTGCAAGGTGCGCATCCACCGCGGCAAGGAGAAGGTGTACGAGGGCGACCTCGACTCGCTACGCCGCAACAAGGACGACGTCAAGGAGGTGGCCACCGGCTTCGAGTGCGGCATTGGCTGCGATCGCTTCTCCTCCTGGCAGGAGGGTGATCGGGTCGAAGCCTTCAAGCTGGTCACCCAGCGCCGCACCCTCAGCACCTGAGCGCCGTGAGCGTGGCCGCGCCGTCTCCCCGAAGCGAGCCTCTGCTCTGGTTGCAGCTCCTGGCCCTCGGCCTGCTGCCGCTTGAGGCCCTGTTGCTGCTCCTGATGCTGGGAGCCAACGATCCAGGATCCCTGCCGCTCCTGGAGCGCTTGCTCTGTTGGGCGATCGGGGTTCTGGCTCCCGCCGCCCTGTTCTGGCGCCTTCCGGTCGATCCCTGGTCGCTGCTGGTGGCGCAAGTACCCCAGCGCGGGCGCCGGGACATCCAGCAACGCCTCTCTGCCCTGCAGCCGCCTGCGGTGCTGCGCCTTGGCAGCCTGGTAGGCCTCGCCATCCTCAGCCTGGTGCTGCTCTGGTGGTGTGACGACCATGCCGCCTTCGCCAGCGCCTTCTCGCCTGTGGCGCACAGCCCCAGGCTGGTGGGTCTGCTGCTGGCCGCGGCCGTGCTGGCGTTGCTCCAGTGGCAGGGTCAGCAGGTGGTTCAGGCCCTCTGGCTGCTGAGCCGTTCGCCCCAGGAAGTGGCGGCTGCGGCCCCGCTGTCGGCGGCTGCCTTGGAGCCGGAGCGGCTCAGCCCAGGACTGCCGCTATTGCTGCTGCCACCCCTGCGCGAATCGCTGGCTTCCGTCTCCATCCCTTCACCAGCCCCGTTCTCCGCCCCGTCGTCAGCGGCCATCGATCCAGCGGCTCCCGGGACTGCCCCTTCCACTCCGGTCCCCGAAGACCCCCCGGAAAGCTTCGCCAGCCCTTCAGCTGCCGCTGCTGCGATTGCGGTCGAACCAGAGGAGCCCACCGAAGAGCAGCAGAGCCCCTCCCTGGATCAGGAGATCCGTTGAGGCCACCTCACCGCCTGCGGAGGAGCGCATCGCCATGGTGGCCAGCCCAAGGGCCGCTGAGGCCACAAGGGCGAACCAGAGCGCCCGCCGCAGGCCCCGCCAGGGGGTGCGGGCCTCGAGGAGCAGCCGGCGCCTCAGTTCCGGGTCAAGGGGCTGGCGCGGACTGGATTGGGATGCCATGGCCGAATGCTAGTTTGCCCTCCACGCCGGTGTAGCTCAGTGGTAGAGCAACTGATTCGTAATCAGTAGGTCGCAGGTTCAAATCCAGTCACCGGCTTGCTCGATCTCCCGCTTCACCACTCAGAAATGTCAGTTTCCGCAGGCGAACTGACGAGTGGCGGCAAGTCTGCTCCTGTCGCAACCTGAGCCAGCGAGGAAGCACCCGCACCGAGGCCTGGGGCTCAGCAACCTGTAGCGCTGGCGGCGGCCGTTCGCCGGTGCAGCAGTTCAGCAGATGCGCGGCAATGACTCACCCCGCCCCAATTCTAGCCGGCGCGGCAGTCCCAGGCTGGTCTCCAGCAGCACGGCCTCACCCTGCACGCAGCCGATGCGGGCGGCTGAGGACTGGAAGCGTTGCAGCACTGCCAGGGCCTGATCCGCCTGGTGGGCAGGCAGGAACAGCACGAAGCGGCCCTCGTTGGCCATGGCTATGGGATCGAGGCCCAACAGTTCGCAGGCGGCATCCACCTCGGGGGCGATCGGAATGGCGTTCTCCCGCACCAGAACGCCCAAACCGGCGCCCCTGGAAATCTCGTGCAGGGCACTGGCCAGGCCGCCTCGGGTGAGATCCCGCAGGCAGTGCAACTCCAGGTCGGCCGCCAGCAGGGCCCGCACCGGCTCCTGCAGGGGCGCCAGATCGCTGCGGAGCTCCGTGCGGAATCCCAGCTCCTGGCGAGCCGCCAGGATTGCCACGCCATGGCGGCCCAGGTCGCCGCTCACCAGGATGGCGTCACCGCTTCGCACCGCCTTAGGGCCGATCTGCAGCCCATGGTCGACGCGGCCGATCCCGGCGGTGTTGATGTAGATCCCATCCCCCTTGCCCCGCTCCACCACCTTGGTGTCACCGGTCACCACCGGCACACCGCAGCGTTGGGCGGCCAGGCGGATCGAGGCCACCACCTGCTGCAGCAGGTGCATCGGCAAGCCCTCCTCCAGGATCAGGCTGAGGCTGAGAGCAATCGCGCTGGCCCCCACCATGGCCAGATCATTGACGGTGCCAAACACCGCCAGGCTGCCGATGTCGCCGCCGGGGAAGAGCAGGGGGCGCACCACGTAGGAGTCGGTGGTGAAGGCGAGCGGCCCAGCTTCGGCGGGCAACACAGCCGCATCGAGAAGCACCCCATCGGCAGGGCCGAAGGCCGGCACCAGCAGCTGGTCGATCAACCGCTGGCTGAGGCTGCCGCCACCGCCGTGGCCCAGCAGCACCGTGGCATCCCCAGCTGGGGGAAGGGGACAGGCAAAGGAGTCCATGGCTCAGGCGCGGTAGCGGTGATAGGCGGCGCAGGCCCCTTCTGCGGAAACCATCGGCGCACCGAGTGGCCGCTCCGGCGTGCAGCGACCGCCGAAGGCCGGACAATCGGTGGGACGCGCCAGCCCCTGCAACACCCGGCCGCTGATGCAGGGGCTGGCTGGTTCGCCCGGAGCGATCCCGTTGCCAGCGGCCGACCAGGGGATGGTCGCCCCAAAGCGTCGCTCGGCGTCGAGGACGTCGTAGGGCGGCCGGAGCTGTAAGCCACTGCCGCTTAGCACCCCGAGACCGCGCCAGTGCTGGTCGACCGGCGTGAACACGCGCTCCATCAACGCCCGCGCTGCACCATTTCCGGCGGCCTGGCTGGCCCGTGGGTAGGCGTTGATCACCCGGCACTCGCCTCGCTCCAATTGACGAACGCCCTGGAGTAGGCCATCGAGCAAATCCAGCGGTTCAAAGCCGGTGACCACGATCGGCACGCCGTGGCGCTGGGCGATCGGCCGGTATTCCTCCTCTCCCATCACCGTGCAGACATGGCCCGCCGCCAGGA
Organism: Cyanobacteriota bacterium; assembly: GCA_026389265.1. Taxonomy (GTDB): domain Bacteria; phylum Cyanobacteriota; class Cyanobacteriia; order PCC-6307; family Cyanobiaceae; genus Cyanobium. The sequence continues at coordinate 42,469 of JAPLIE010000137.1, forward strand.
ACCCTTGCACGCGGCACTCCGGCGCGGCGAGGATCGCCTCCATCGCCGGCGGCACCCGCCCATGGCAGACCAGCAGGGACAGATTCCCCAGACCCAGGGCCAGGGCCTGATGGGCCAGCAGGGCCGTGGCGGGTGCAGTGGTTTCAAAGCCCACCGCGAAGAACACCACCGTTCGCGCCGGGTGGGCCTGGGCGATGGCCAGGACATCGGACGGTGAGGTGACGATCCGCACATCACCCCCGGCGGCGCGCACTTCGAGCAGGGTGCGGGCGCTGGAACCCGGCACCCGCAGCATGTCGCCGTAGGAGCAGAGGATCACCTCCGGGCGCCCCGCCAGCTCCTGGGCCCGATCGATCGCCGCCTCAGCCGTGATGCACACGGGGCAGCCGGGCCCATGGATCAGCTCCAGCTGATCCGGCAACAACTGATCGAGGCCATGGCGCAGGATCGCGTGGGTCTGGCCGCCGCAGATCTCCATCAACGTCCAGGGCCGGGTGATCTCCCGCCTCAACGCTGCCGCCAGCTGATGCACCAGCTCCGGCCTGCGGAAGCGGCTGGGCCGGCTCATCGGATCGGGGTCTCCTGGGGTTGCTCCCACACCGGGGTGGGATAGCTGGAGAGGGCCCTCATGTACTGGGCCCGCTCAAAGGCGCCGGGGTCGGGGCCGCGCTGCTGGCAGAGGCAACCCCGCAACTCGTTGAGCCCGCTGTAGTCGTGCTGCTCAAGCCATTGGCGCAGCTCCGACTCCAAGCTGCGCAGATGCTCGGGCCCATGGCGCAGCAGGGCCGCCACCACCATCGTGACGCTGGCGCCCACCATCAGCATCCGCACCACATCGGTGCCGTGGCTGACGCCACCGCTGGCGGCAAAATCGAGCCCAACCCGGCCATGAAGCAGGGCAATCCAACGCAGCGGCAGCCGCTGGTCCGCCGCCGTGCTGAGCAGGAGGTTGGGCCGGTGCTCCAGGGCTTCGATGTCGATGTCGGGCTGATAGAAGCGGTTGAAGAGCACCAGTCCGCGAGCCCCGGCAGCCTGGAGGCGATGGGCGAGGTGGGTGAGGTTGGTGTAGTAGGGGCTGAGCTTCACAGCCACGGGCAGGGTCACCGCCGCGCAGACCTCGCGCACCACATCCACCTGACCGTTTTCCAGTTCGGCGCCGCTGAGGTTCTGGTCGGTGGGCACCGCATAGAGGTTCAGCTCGATGGCGCTGGCGCCGGCCTGCTCCAGGGCCCGGGCGGTGGCGGCCCAAGGCCCGACCTGGCTGCCGTTGAGACTGGCGATGATCGGGATCTCCACCCTGCGGCGGGCGGCTTCAATCTCCCGCAGGTACCCCTGGGCGCCGAGGTGGCCTGGAGCGGTGCGGGGCAGGTAGCTGAGGGATTCCGCAACGCTCTCGCTGCCGTGCTCCTGGTGGTGATTCCATTCCTGCCAGTCCCTCTCGACCTGTTCCAGAAAGAGGGAATGGAGTACAACGGCCGCCGCCCCCGCATCCGCCAGCCGGGGGATGTGGTCGGGGTCGGCGCTGAGCGGTGCCGCGGCTCCCACCACCAGGGGCGAAGCCAGCGGTAGCCCGAGATAGAAGCTGCGGAGATCGACGCCACTCATGGCTGGGGAGCCGGGCTCGGGCCAGGCTTGGCTGGTGGGGCCAGGGGGGCAGCCAGTCGCTGGTAGTGCGCCCAGCGCTCGTCGACGCCGCCATGGGCCAGCCGCGTCAGGAGGCGGGCCTGGTCGGGCTGGCTGTAGCTGAGCATGCGAAAGCGGTTCTCGGCGGCCATCGCCTCGGCGACGGGCAGGGTGGGGGCGTGCGAATCCACCACCAGCGGGTTCTCCCCACGGGCCGCCCGGCGCGGGTCATGGCGGTAGAGCAGCCAGCGGCCGGAGTCCACCGCCTGCCGTTGATGCTGCATCCCCTTGGCCATGTCGATGCCGTGGGCGATGCAGTGGGAGTAAGCCAGGATCAGGGAGGGGCCGTCGTAGGACTCGGCTTCGAGGAACGCCCGCAGGGTGTGCTCATCGCGGGCACCCATCGCCACGCTGGCCACATAGACGTGGCCGTAGGTCATCGCGATCATGCCGAGGTCTTTCTTGGCGCTGGCCTTGCCTTCGCTGGCGAACTTCGCCACCGCTCCCAGGGGCGTGGCCTTTGACATCTGGCCGCCGGTGTTGGAGTACACCTCCGTATCCAGCACCAGGATGTTGACGTTGTGATGGCTGGCGAAGAGGTGATCGATGCCGCCGAAGCCGATGTCGTAGGCCCAGCCATCGCCGCCGATCATCCAGACGCTGCGTTTCACCAGGTCGTCGGCCAGGCTGAGCAAGCTGCGGGCCGCCCCGCTGATCCGGTCCGCGTCGCCGGTTCGATCGGGGTTCCCGGCGCCTGGGGCTGAATCCTCAAGAGCGGCCTGGAGCGTTGCCTTCAAGGCCGCGACGCGCTGGCGCTGCTCGTAGATGCCCGCCTCATCGCCTTGATCGGCGCCCACCAGGGCCTCGGCCAGGGCGAGGGGAATGGGCCCGGCCGGATCGGCCCGGCTGGAGAGCTGCTGCACCAACCGCTCGGCCTGGTGGTGGCGCTGGTCGTAGGCGAGGCGAAAGCCGAGGCCGAATTCGGCGTTGTCCTCGAACAGGGAATTGGACCAGGCGGGGCCACGGCCCTCGTCGTTGGCGCTCCAGGGGGTGGTCGGCAAGCTGCCGCCGTAGATCGAGGAGCAGCCGGTGGCATTGGCCACCACCATCCGATCACCGAAGAGCTGGCTGGCGAGCTTGATGTAGGGCGTTTCGCCGCAGCCGGCGCAGGCGCCGGAGAACTCGAACAGGGGCTGCTGCAGCTGCTGCTGGTTGATGTGGTGGGGGTTGAGGGAAAGCCGATCGGGATTCGGCAGGTCGAGGAAAAAGTCCCAGTTGCGCCGCTGCTGGTCGCGCAGGGGCCGCTGCGGCTCCATGTTGATGGCCTTGCGCCGGGGTTCGCCCCGGTGACGCACCGGGCAGATCTCAACGCAGAGGCTGCAGCCGGTGCAGTCTTCGGCGGCCACCTGGAGGGTGAAGCTCTGGCCGGCCCAGTGCTGATCCCGCGCCGGGGCGCTCAGGAAGCCGGAGGGGGCAGCCTGCAGCGCCTGGGGCTCCACCACCTTGGCGCGGATCACGGCATGGGGGCAGACCATCACGCACTTGCCGCACTGCACGCACACGTCTGGATCCCAGACCGGGATGGCCTCGGCGATGTTGCGCTTCTCCCAGCGGGCCGTGTCGCAGGGAAAGGTGCCATCCACCGGCAGGGCACTGACCGGCAGCCGATCACCCTGGCGGGCCAGCTGGGGGGCGATCACCTGGCGGACGAAGGCGGGTGCGGTGGCGAGCGGATCCGCCACGGCCGCAGCCATGCCGGCGGAATCGGTGCCAGCGCCATCGACAGGGCCGGGGGTGACCGGCGCCAGCCGGGCCAGGGCGGCATCCACCGCCTGCAGGTTCAACGCCACCACCCGTTCGCCTTTGTTGGCATAGCTGTGGCGGATGGCGTTGCGGATGGCAGCGAGGGCCTGCTCCAGGGGCAGCACCGCCGCCAGGGAGAAGAAGCAGGTCTGCATGATCGTGTTGATCCGGCCCCCCAGCCCCAGCTCCCGGGCCAGGGCTGAGGCATTGATGGCAAAGACCCGCAGCTGCTTCGCCCCGATCTGCCGCCGCATCGCCTCGGGCAGGCGCTCCCAGATCTCGGTGGCCTCCCAGGGACTGTTCAGCAGCAGGGTGCCGCCGGGCAGGGCCGCCTCAAGCAGATCGAAGCGGCCGATGAAGTCCCACTGGTGGCAGGCCACGAGGTGGGCCCGCTGCACCTGGTAGGTGGAGCGGATCGGCCTGGGGCCGAAGCGCAGATGCGAGACGGTGACGGAGCCCGATTTCTTCGAGTCGTAGACGAAGTAGCCCTGGGCATGCAGGGCCGTGCCTTCCCCGATGATGTGGATGGCGTTCTTGTTGGCCCCGACGGTGCCATCGGAGCCGAGTCCGTAGACGATCGCGCGGAAGTCGTCGTCCGGCTCGGTGCAGAAGGCCTCGTCGATCTCGAGGGAGCTGTGGCTGAGGTCGTCGTGGATGCCGACCGTGAAATGGTTGCGCGGCTTCGCCTGGCGCAATTCATCGAGCACGGCCTTCACCATCGCCGGGGTGAACTCCTTGGAGGCCAATCCGAAGCGCCCACCGATCAGCCGCGGCAGAACTGCCGCCGCCACGGTTCGAGCCGGCCAGGCCTCCTGCACCGCGTTCACCAGATCGAGGTAAAGCGGTTCGCCGCCGCTGCCCGGTTCCTTGCAGCGGTCGAGAACGGCGATCGCCCGCACGCTGGACGGCAGGGCGGCCACCAGGCGCTCGGCGCTGAAGGGCCGAAACAGCCGCACCTTGAGCACCCCCACCCGCTCCCCAGCGGCGCAGAGGGCATCCACCGCTTCATGGGCGGTTTCACAGCCCGATCCCATCAGCACCACCACCCGCTCGGCGGCGGGATCGCCGTGGTAATCGAACAGGTGGTAGGCGCGGCCGGTGAGGGCGGCGAAGGCGTCCATCGCCTGCTGCACCAGCTCCGGGGCGGCGGCGTAGAAGCCGTTCACCGCTTCCCGCGCCTGGAACGCCACATCCTGGTTCTGGCTGGTGCCCCGGATCACCGGTTGATCGGGGCTGAGGCCGCGGCGCCGATGGGCCTCCAGCAGCGACTCCGGGATCAAGGCCCGCAGGTCGTCATCGGCGATCAGCTCGACCGCCTGGATTTCGTGGGAGGTGCGGAAGCCGTCGAAGAAATGCAGAAAGGGCAGGCGCGAGCGCAGCGTGGCCAGGCTGGCGATGGCGGCAAAATCGCCGGCCTCCTGCACCGAGGCCGAGCAGAGCAGGGCGCAGCCGCTGCCGCGGGTGGCCATCACATCGCTGTGGTCGCCGAAGATCGACAGAGCACTCGTGGCGAGGGCGCGAGAGGCCACATGGATCACCGTGGCGGTGAGTTCACCGGCGATCTTGTAGAGGTTGGGGATCATCAACAGCAACCCCTGCGACGCCGTGAAGGTGGTGGACAGCGCCCCCGCCTGCAGGGCACCGTGCACCACACCCGCCACACCGGCTTCGCTCTGCATCTCCACCACGGTCGGCACCGTGCCCCAGAGGTTGGGCCGTCCGGCCGCCGCCCAGCTGTCGGCCCATTCGCCCATCGGCGTGGCGGGGGTGATCGGGTAGATCGCCATCACCTCGTTGAGCCGGTAGGCGACCCGGGCCACCGCCTCGTTGCCATCCAGGCAGGAGCGGCTCATCGGCCAACTCCAGCGGTGTCCTGAGCGGCGGCGTCAGCAGGGTCGGCGGCGGGGCTGTCAGTCGCGTCGTCAGCGGTGGTGTCCTCAACCACGCCGAGGGCAAAGCCCACATGCACCAGCAGCTGATCGCCGAGGCGGGCTGCGGGCACGCAGGCCAGGCTCACCTCGCGCTGCACCCCGGCAAAGCTCACCAGCCCCACCCGCCAGAGCGCCGCGTCATCCGCCGGCGCCCCGGCAGGCGGGCGCTCTTCGATGGCGATCAGTTCACCCGTGATGGCCATACCGGGCTTCATCCAGGCCCACAGCTGGGCCGGCCGCTAGTGCCGCCACTGGTCCCGCCACTGGTCCCGCCGCTGGTTCCAGCCGCCAGCCGGCCGCCAGCAACTGGCCGAGGGCCAGACCACCGTCGTTGCAGGGGATCCGCTGGGGCCAGACCGCCTCGATGCCGGCATTGGCCAGACACTCCACTGCCAGCTCCAGCAGCAGGCGGTTCTGGAAACAGCCACCGGCGAGCAGCAACCGCTTCACCCCCAGCTGGCCGGCCAGGGCGGGCAGCAGCTGGGCCAGGGCCTGATGGAAGGCCAGGGCGATCACCTCCACCGGCCGATCGGCGGCAAGGTCGTGGAGCAGGGCCTCCAGCAGGGGCTGCCAGTCGAGCAGCCAGGGCTCACCGTGGGCCCCTGGGCGGATCGCCACGGTGTAGCCAACCGCCGCCGGCGCCAGCCGCCCCGGCACTGCGGGCAGGGCCGCCCTGGCGGCGGCCTCCAGCCGCAGGGCCGCCTGTCCCTCGAAACTGCAGCGCTGCGCCAATCCCAGCAGCGAGGCGATCGCATCGAACAGGCGACCGACCGATGAGCACAGGGGAGACTGCAGGCGCTGCTGGAGCATGCGGGCGAGCACCCGCCGCTCGTCGGCCCCGAAGGCAGCCAGGGAAGGCAGCAGCCGGGTGACGCCGTCGAAGGCGGCCGGGCCGAATCCGGCATAGAGCAGGCCGAGGGCGGCGCGGCGCGGCTCCCGCATCGCCCGCTCGCCGCCGGGCAGGGGGAAGGGCCGCAGGCGGGCGAGGCGGGTGAACGGGGCGGCACCCCCGGGCTCCTCCAACCGCAGACACTCGCCGCCCCAGAGGGTGCCATCGCCGCCATGGCCGGCTCCGTCCCAGGCCACCCCCACGGCGGGCGGGGGCAGGCCGTGCTCGGCCATGCAGGCCAGCAGGTGGGCCTGGTGGTGCTGCACCTCCAGCAGGGGCACCCCAGCCGCCGCCGCCAGTTCGGCGCCGATGCGGCGCGAGGCGTAGGCGGGATGGCCGTCCACCACGAAACAACGGGGGCGGAGGCCGAAGCGCTCCAGGGCATCGCTGAGAACCTGGCGCAGGCGCTGCTCGGCGGCGAGGCTGTCGAGATCGCCCAGGTGGGGGCCCAGCCAGGCGCGGCCGCCGGCAACACCGATCGCCAGGCTGCCCTTGAGCTGGCCGCCCATGGCCACCACACCGGCGAGCCGGTCGGGGTGGGGGAGCAGGGGGGTGAGCGCATGCACGCTGGGGGCCTGGCCGCGGGCGTGGCGTGGTGGCCAGCAGCGGTTCGCCCAGCTCGCGCAGCAGCAGGGCGTGCAGGGGGCTGGCCGCCAGCATCACCCCCAGCCAGGGGTTGTGCGGGGCAACGCCAAGGGCGACGTCAGGGGCGGCGCCAGGGCCGACGCCACAGGCGGCGCCATGCCGCCTGCGCAGCAGCACGATCGGGGCGGCCGGGGCGGTGAGCAGCCGTTCCTCGGCGGGGCCCAGCAGGCAGTGGCGCCGCACCCAGGCAAGATCGGGCGCCAGCAGGGCAAAGGGCTTCTCGGGCCGCCCCTTACGACGCCGCAACTCGGCCACGGCCACCTCCGAACGGGCTAGGCAGAGCAGCTGGAAGCCCCCCACGCTCTGCAGGGCCACGATCCGCCCGGCCCGCAGGGCTGCGGCCGCTGCGGCCAGGCAGGGGCTGAGCGGGCCGCTCGGACGCGCTGGATCCCGGAGGCGAGGGCCGCCGGGGGTGAACCAGCTCAGCCGCGGCCCGCAGGCGGGGCAGCCGGTGGTCTGGGCGTGGAAGCGGCGGTTGCGGGGGTCGGCGTATTCCGCGGCGCAGGCGGCGCAGAGGGGAAAGGAGGCCAGGGCGGTGTGGCGTCGCTCGAAGGGCAGGGCCCGCAGGATGCTGAAGCGGGGCCCGCAGTGGGCGCAGCTGGTGAAGGCGTAGCCGCAGCGCCGGCTGGCGGGATCGGTGAGCTCCGCCAGGCAGGCGGCGCAGGGGGCCAGATCGGGCAACTGGAGGGCGGTGGCGGCGGCCGGGGGGCGGCCGGGGGCGCTTTGGGCAGCCGTGGTGAGGATGCGGAAGCCGGCGCTGGCCTGGGGGGGTAGCCACTGCTGCTGGAGCCGATCGAGGCGGGAGTGGGGCGGCCGCTCGCGGGGCATGCGCGCCAGGAAGGCCTCAAGCGCGGCGCCTGGACCCTCCAGCTCCAGGCAGACGCCAGCGGCGGTGTTCTCCACCCAGCCCGCCAGCTCCAGGGCCGACGCCAGGCGGTGCACGAAGGGACGAAAGCCCACCCCCTGCACCAACCCCTCGACGTGGAGCCGCAGCCGCCGGTTCCCGGCGATGCTCATGCGGCCACGGGCTGGCGGTGGTGGCTGAACCAATGCAGCAGGGCGTCCACCCCTTCCCCTGTGCGGGCCGACACCTCGAAGATCCGCGCCTGTGGCGCGACAGCGGCCAGGGCGGCCAGGGCGGCGCGGCGATCAAAGCCCACGGCCTCAGCGAGGTCCACTTTGTGGATCACCACCGCATCGGCCGAGTGGAACATGGCCGGGTATTTCAACGGCTTGTCTTCTACCTCGGTGACCGAAAGCAGCACCAACCGCAGCCTCTCGCCCAGATCAAAGGCGGTGGGACACACCAGGTTGCCCACGTTCTCGATCAGCAGCAGCGCCATGCCGGTTGTGTCGAGCTGATCAAAGGCCCGTCCCACCAAGGAGGCCTCCAGGTGGCAGAGATCGCCGGTCTGGATCTGCACGGCCCGGGCGCCGGCGGCCTGCAGACGGCGGGCGTCGTTGTCGGTGGCGAGATCGCCCACGATCACCCCCACCGGCCCGTCGCTCCACTGGCGGGCGAACCGTTCCAGCAGGGCGGTCTTGCCGGCCCCGGGCGCCGAGAGCACGTTGAGCACCAGCAGCCCGGCGGCGGCGAAGCGCTCGCGGTTGGCCGCGGCCAGGGTGTCGTTCCGGTGCAGGAGGTTGTGGTGCAGCTCAAGGGTGCGCCGAGCGCGGGGGGCGGCAACTGGTGAGAAGGTGGGGGTGGGCTGGCCGCAGGAGCAGTCGAGGCACATGGCAGGGACGGGGCGAGGGGGCGGGGGATGGCCTGAGGGCAGAGCCGCTTGCTGCTCTCAGCCCTTGCTTCTCTTAGGCCTTTGTGTTTTCAGGCCTTGGAGTTCTCAGCCCTTGGAGTTCGGCGCCGCCACACCCAGAGAAGCGGCGAAGGCCGCGGCGCTGAAGGCTTCATCGTTCCGCAGGCTGCGGGCCAGGGGGGTAAGCACAAAGGTGGTGGATTCCTCCTGGCAAGCGAGCAGACCGCGCCGCAACAGGTCGTAAAACAGGGCTTTCGTCTCCTCCAGCTCCATGCCGAGGGAGTCCGCCACCTCGCGGGGAGTGGCGCCGCCGACTTCCACCAGCACGAGCACCTCGAGGTCGTCAAAACTCAAAGTGTGGGCAAAGGGTTGGTCCATGGGTGGTGGGTGCCCCTAGCGGCGGTGGCTGATGGGTGCTCTCAGCATGGCGCCGCGGTCGCGGCAGGGAATGCTGAGGGGAAAGATCCGAAAGGATGACTATGGCCACACCTGAACCCCGACCAGGCCCGCCACCTGTTGGCGTCCGTCCGCCAGGTCTGATCCAGCGGTATCGAGAGGAACTGCAGGCCCGCCACTACGCCCGTCGCACAGTTAAAACCTACGAGCAATGGCTGCGGCGGTTTCTGCGGTTTCACCAGCTGCGCCATCCGCGGGAGATGGGCAGCGCGGAGGTGAATGCCTTTCTCACGCACCTGGCAGTGGAGGGTCAGGTGAGTGCCTCTACCCAGAACCAGGCCCTGGCGGCGCTGCTGTTTCTGTATAGGGTGCTGCTGGAGCGGGATCTGGATCTGGAGGGGGTGGTGCGAGCCCGCAAGCCTCGACGCTTGCCGGTGGTACTGACAGAAGAGGAGGTGCGTTCGGTATTGCAGCGGCTCGAAGGGAGCGAAGCGTTGGTAGCTGGACTGCTGTATGGAAGTGGGCTGCGATTGATGGAGGCCCTGCGGCTGAGGGTGCATGACCTGGATTTCAACCGGCAGGAACTGACCGTACGTAACGGAAAGGGCGGAAGTGACAGACGTACAATGCTTCCGAAACGGTTATCGAAGAAGCTGCGAAACCATCTTGAAGAGGTTAGGAGTATACACAAACGGGATTTGATGGATGGATGGGGTCAGGTACGACTTCCCTATGCCTTGGCTCGAAAGTATCGGAATGCCGCAACGGAGTGGGGCTGGCAATGGGTGTTTCCTCAGCATCGGCGCTGGCAGGATCCAACTTCAGAACAACAGGGACGCCATCATCTCGATCCGAGTTTAATTCAGAAATCGGTGCGGAGCGCAGTGCTGGCAGCTGGCATCAGCAAGCCAGCCAGTTGCCATAGCTTGCGCCATTCGTTTGCTACCCACCTGCTCGAGAGAGGACAGGACATTCGCACGATTCAGGAATTGATGGGCCACAAGGACCTAAAAACAACAATGATCTATACGCATGTTCTCAATCGCGGGCCAATGGGTGTCGCCAGCCAGGCAGATTTCCTGTAAAGAAGTCGAAAAGAGCTTCCGGCGATTCCGGGTCCGTATAAAATCCCCACGTCCCCACCGTACAATCCCCCAGACCCATTGCACCGCATGCCTATTAGAGCAAGCTTCAGGCCTCCCATCGGCAGCATAGGCCGACAACGGCACCCACCGCAGAACGGATACCGGACCCGCCCATACAGCGTTAGATGCACCTAAGAATGCCTTGGGCCGCATATAAGAATCGTTTTCTATGCGCTGAGGCAGATGACCCGCTACTCTGAATAGACTGAGCCTTCTAAGCACAAGGTTGTCTTCAGCATAGGCTTATCACTCACCAAACGCTTGACATGGCTAGGCAAATCTCAGTTCAAGTGGCTGACGATCATCTGACGAAACTCGCCACCACTAGGAAGGCAGTTGATGCACTCTCTGAAATTGTGTGGAATTCACTCGATGCAGACGCTTTGAAAGTAACGGTCAACTTGGTTGAGAACGGCCTTGGCGGCATCGATCGTATAGTGGTAAAAGATGATGGCAGTGGATTTAGTCCGCTAGAGCTAGATTGTGCCTTCACCAATCTTGGAAATTCTTGGAAAAGACAAGCTAATCGAACTCGGTTTACAGGCAGGCTACTCCATGGGAAAGAAGGGCAAGGGCGATTTAAAGGACTATCGCTTGGCTTGAACGTATCTTGGAGAACAACTTGGCGAGACCCTTCGACTGAAGAGCTTCGCAGCCACATCATCTCGATGAACCGAGATAATCCTAAAGTCGCTATTATTGAAGAGATTCAAGATCACTTTCCTGCGCCGGGCACTGAGGTTACGATTTCAGATGTAGATCGGAGGTCTTCCTCCTTTACTGATGCTGATAACCAGGAAAGATTCTCCGATACCTTCTCCTTGTACCTTCTTGAGTATCCCTCCGTATTCATCCGGTATTTGGGAGAGACAGTCGACCCTCAATCGCAAATCTGCTTTAAGCAAGAATATGAGTCATCCTTTGACCATGAGGGCACTTCATACCCTTGTAGTCTGACAGTTATCGAGTGGTCGACACAGAAACAGCGTGCCTTAATGCTATGTGGGAGTGATGGCTTCACCATGAATCGTGTACCAGCCAGAATTCAGGCTCCAGGGTTTTCATTTACAGCATATTTAAAATCAGAATTCCTTCGAAGGATAAACGACGAAGGGTTCCTTGATGTTGAAGAACTTCATCCCGGGCTTAATGATTTACTTGGTCAGACAAGAGAAGCACTAAGATCACATTTTCGTCAAAGGCTAGCGTCATTGGCCACTAGTAAGGTGGATGAATGGAAGCAGAACGACATTTACCCATACCAGGACGAACCGACTGATGATATATCTAGGTCTGAGAGGCAAGTTTTTGATATATTGGCACTGAACGTTAGTGAGTTCTCGCCGGGATTCAATAGCAGTGATGCCAAGATCCAGGCACTTTCTTTTCGTCTGTTGCGTGAAGCCGTAGAAGAAAGCCCTGATGCAGCTCAGCGAATCATTGCCGAGGTTCTCGATCTTCCTGAGGAGAAACGTGAGCAGTTAGCCAAACTGCTCGATAAAACATCGCTCTCGGCTATCATCAATGCTTCCAAGGAGGTAACTGACAGGCTTGATTTTATTCGAGGCCTTGAAGTGCTGGTATTTGAAGACATATCAAAACAGACCGTGCTTGAGCGCAAGCATCTTCATCGCATTCTTGCAAAGCATACGTGGCTATTTGGCGAGGAGTTTGGACTAAGTGTTGACGATCAATCGCTTAATGCCCTTTTAGAGAAGCATATAGCGCTATTGGAGAGAGAAGAAGAAGATCACTCGGACGTAACTCGTCTTGACGGTAGCCACGGAATTGTCGATCTAATGCTTTCAAGACGAATTCCCCAGACACGGCCAGAAGAAAGAGAGCATTTAGTGATAGAGCTGAAGAGGCCATCACAAAAGCTCACTGAAAAGGTTGTGTCACAGATCAGAAGTTACGCATTTGCCGTAGCGGAAGACGAACGCTTTAGAGATACTCGAACAACTTGGCACTTCATGGCAGTCTGCAATGAAATGGATGGAGCGGTGCAGCGAATTGCACGCAGTAGAGATAGGCCGTATGGGCTAATCCATGATGACCCTGACCTCAATCTAAAGATATGGGTTAAGACTTGGGCTCAGGTGCTTGAGCCTTGCAGAGGAAGGCTCCATTTCTATCAGCAGAGTCTTGAGTATGAAGCCGGTCGTGACGATGCCTTGAGTTATCTAAATGAATTGTATGCTGACTATCTTCCAGTGAGTCTGCACACAGTGCGGGCTGCTTGATAGGCATCTAACACTGCCATTCACCTGAGCCGCCACCGCATGGCTGCCTGCTTGATGCACCACCATCTGCGGCCAGGTGATGGCAAACATTAGGTGGAAGAGGCGAATCCTGCAGTGCACCGGCTTTTGGTACCCAGCCCTTGACTTTGGCGATGCCTATGAGTATCATCGCTTAAGACAGTGAAGTGTTAGCAGAGCATGGGAATTCGCGCAATGCGCCTCAATGCAAAGATGAGCCAAGCCGAATTAGCACAGAGAGCTGGTATTAGTCTTTTGACTTTAAAGAAATGGGAGCGAGGGCTCGAATGTGCAAGATGCACGGCTCTTGAAAAGATAAGCACACTTCTTGAGGTTAATTACAAGGAGCTAGAGGAAGGTCAACGCGTTGTTGAAAATGCTGCTACTCCTGGAGAGGGCTATACAACTGCCGTTTCCGATAGAGGAATTAAAATAAGTCGCCAAGAGCAGCCTCCCGAAGGCAAACAATATGTTGTGGACTTTTATTGCGGTGCGGGTGGTCTTTCCTATGGATTTGAAATGACGGAACAGTTTGTTACGGTGTGCGGAATTGATCTACTTAAAGATCGTGTTCAGACGTTCACTGCAAATCATAAGTATGCGAATGGCTTGGTTGGAGATATTCGTGATTTTGATGTTACGGAGCTAACAGGAGGCTTTCGTGAAGTTGATGTAGTTTTGGGAGGACCACCTTGTCAAGGATTTTCCTCTATCCGTCCTTTTCGAAACTTGACCGAAGGCGATCCAAGAAACTCGCTAGCCGAACATTTCGTTTTGCTCACATCTAAAATTAAGCCAAGGTGGTTTGTTTTTGAGAACGTTGTAGGGATTCTCACTCATGAGCGAGGCAATAAGCTAAGAGCTTTAATAAATGGCTTCCGCGAAGCAGGCTATCTATGCGAGTGGAGAGTTCTGAATAGTGGACTCTTCGGAATACCACAGAATCGCGAGCGCGTAGTTATAATTGGCAACCGTGATTGCATACCTATCTCATGGCCAATTCCAACTCATTTATATGAATTCAAAAGTATGGCCGGTGCTAGGCCCGAAGTTATTCGGCCACTACCACCATTGTTTTCACAAAGCCTACCAAGGTCCGTGTCTCTGATAGAGGCCATAAGTGATTTGCCGAATGTGGCATCAGGCGAGGAAAAGAAAGATTACACTTGTGCCCCTAAGAATGGCTATCAACTACTAATGAGAGAAGGTGATCCGAATCTATGCTTGCATAGATCTACCAAGCATTCTGCAAAAATGCTTAATATCATACGTCATGCAGGCTCAAACATTTACGCCCTTCCCGCTGGCATGGTCAAGTCTGGTTTTAGTTCATGCTATAGCCGTCTCGATGCTGATAAGCCAAGTACGACAATTACGGTAAACTTTGTACATCCCGCCTCAAACAGATGCATACACCCTTTTCAAGATAGAGCACTTACGCCTAGAGAAGGAGCTCGGATTCAGAGCTTTCCGGACAAATTCTTTTTTGCAGGGACGACAGCGCAGATTGTTAAGCAGATTGGCAATGCAGTACCACCGCTACTGGGGAAGACAATAGCTAATTCAGTAATTGAAAGTGAGTTGTTGTTAGGCGCTCAAGCGGCTTGAAAAGCCCCTAGGTAATCTGAGTATAGTTTACCCTTGGGGGACATTGGCAAAAAATCAGGAGCTATAAAGACTGGCTGCAATGCTGAGATTCCAGCAGCATTTATTACGGGTGTCTTTCCGCTATCGCCCTCAGTATTGCTGAAATTGAAATGCCTTTCGTCGAGCACACCAACGCGTACCTCCCATATACGAGGTATACTTCCTCGCTTATCCTTCCCTCTTTCATATCTACCATCTGAATGGGTCAAGACATACCGAATCGTTAGGTGAGGACCTGGCTTGATTAAGTGCCCCTTGGGCTTATTGGCTTCTAGGGCAACTTTGATTTCAACATCCGATGCATCGCCATCATTTGCTAGCAAATCGGGATAGGTATGAGGAAGATTAGATCTAAACTTTCCTCCAGAAGATTTTACGATGCCTCCTCGATACAGATTCCCAATGATTGCCGATAGGTTAGCGAGCTCAACAAGCTCTGACAGCCGCTCACCGCCAGCATCCAAGAGGCGTTCATCAATAGAAGAAAGAATATCATCGACATATGAAACAGCTCCTGTTATCATTCCGACCGTGAGGCCTAATTCACTAAGCGCCGAAGAGGGCCGAGTCTTGGTTTTGTATGTAAACTCAGGCATATTGACAGCTATTCAAAGTCGACCAGGAGTGCTGACGGGGGGACCTCCAGCGCCTCGGCTACTGCAAGAAGGTTAATGAACCCAATATTTCGTTCTCCGCGTTCAACGCCTCCTATGTAAGTGCGATGTAAACAGCATTTGTCGGCCAGCTCTTCTTGAGAAATTTCCCTAGTGAGTCTGATGGCTCTAATTCGAGATCCCAACAGGACTAATGCCTCGCGCTCCATCGGCCTAGCATCGCGGAATGATGACCATATGTCGACAGACTATGAGTAGCATTAGAATCGGCTGTGATGCCAGCCAGCATTCTCCACCTAACATCCAAATGCAGAAGACGGGAGCGACAGGTATTGGCTATGCCTAAAACATTGCCCGCTTCTGATTGGGGCGTTAGGCGGCCTTGCGCCAAGGCCGTCGCGTAAAGATTAGCTGCATTACTCAATAAGTCCATTTTGTTCACTGCGAACAGACAAAAAAAGGGGGGGGCGGTAATTTTAGCGCAAGCCCTCATTCTGATTAAGGCATCAACTGTGACCTATTCTCAGGGATTTGATGACATAAACTCAGTAGGCCCTAATGGCTACTGGAGCAATGTGCGCCGGAATGGCTCCGTTCGGAGAGTAAAGATGCAGCGCATGATAGCTGCTAGTTTATTGACTTCATTAATTATTGTTGGAGCATCATTCCCGGCTCTAGCGGCTCACTGGGGAGATTTTCGCGACGACGGCATCCAAGACCTTGGAAATGGACGTAAGGTGCGGGTTTATCAAGCTATTTTATGGGGCATCCCTTGGGGGCATAGCTGGGAAGATGCCTGCGCAAAGCAGCCTGCAAACATCAACGGTGTTCATTTCGATCGTCCAACTGCGTGTGTAAAATCTAGCATATTACAACCCATTTCGGCCATCCTTGCAGGAATTAGCGTGGTTGGTTTAGTGTTTCCACCTGTAGGCGTCGCGGCTGCTGTAGGGAGCGTCGGGACATCCGCCCTTGATCTTAGTGGAGCTGGTGCACTCAATATGTGGGGCATATTCTATGTAAACCAATAGCCCGGAGGGATTTATAAACGGCTGCATCATTGACCCAAGCGGAATTTTCCACGAACCTTTGCCTAACATCAAGATACAGAAGTCGGGAGCGGAGGGGATTGCCTATGCTTAGGGTTCCGCCCGCTTCTGATCTTGAGCGTTAGGCGAATTACATTGATGCGAAGGTCCCATAGGAGCATGATATTGATATTTGGCACCATAGTAAAGACGAGCGCAGACAACAGCGTAGCTTGGGGTTTATTGTTTCTCGCCCCGTCAGCGGCAATTTGTGGTGGTGGGATATTGAGGCTGTATTTGTGGAACTCGAGGCGGGGGTCAGCGAGAGAGCTGGCGTTCGGGTCCCCATCGTGCTATCCGTTGAGGTCAGTCAGGGCCTTTGCCAACCCACATCCATTCACTGATACCGAAAAGGGAACTGTTGCTTCAAAGCCCTCCCAGCGGCCAGCAAGTAGTACCCGTCAAGGGTAGTCAGCCCTCTGCACGAACTGATTGTAGAAGTGATCCTTGAGCTTCCAGGCCCGGTCTATCTGCTCCAAGGCGCTGTGCACGGCATCCTCATTGTCGATCAGACCCACCAGGTGCCCTGCCAGCTCCTGAGCATGGGTGAGGCCGCCAAGCAGCTCCACCTCGCCGATATCGGCCTGGCGCCGGTCGTGCATCATGTGGTAGTAGAAAAATTCAGACCGCGCACCACCGCCGGCGGCCCCCTGGTTGAGTCGTTCCGACAGCCGCGGCCACAGGCTCTCATATTCCACTGCCACCAGCACTTCGGCCCAGAAGCGCAGGAAGCACACCAGGGACAGGTCTCTTTGGGGCAAGTGCAGACAGGCCTGTAGCTGCTCCATGCTCTGGTGGCGGACCAAGGCTGTGGTGACAGATTCCTCACTCAACAAAATCTGCTCGCGGCTGGCCCCGAGATTCAGCAGGTCGCGAAATAGAAGTTCGCGGTGCGACGCCAGGGGCAACCCTCGGGTGTTACGGGGATATTCTTCATGCAAGATCGATCGCACAGTCGCCCTGATGGCTTCAGAGTGCAACCCATCAATCACGAACTCATAGATGTTGACGATCGACAACGACAGAAACCGCCGCTGAATCAGCACCGCCAGCAGCTCTTCCCAGCCCAGGGCCGGCAGCCGCTGGAACAGTGGATGGCTCCTCAGGCGCTGCATCAGCTGGCGTTCGTGGGCATTGAGTCGGTCCAGCATGGTCATCGGTCGGTGAACAAGATCCTGAGGCTGCTGCGCCAGTTCCGGTCGGGATCGGGCAGGAAGGGGCGGGCCACGGTCCACATCAGTTCGAAGTCGTTGAGGAGGGTGCCGGTGATCAGGGGGTCACTGGCCTGCAGGTCGAGTTCAAGCTGAAAGGTGTGGATCGCCAAGGCCCCATGCAGGAACGGTGCCGCCAGAAGGGTGTCGCCGGCCCGGTATAGGGCTAGTGACGGCAGGGTGTCATACAGCCGCACCTGTAGGCGGTCGGCGTGGGCGTTGCCGCAGATCGTCGCCTCCAGCGTCTCCAGATTGGCGATCACACTGGACTGGATGCCGAAATCATCGGCCAGAGGCTCATCGGCGTAGCGCTTCAGCACCGCTTCCCTCAGACTCGCCGCCAGTGAATACGGCCAGGCAAGCAGGATCCGCACTGAAACCCCCGCCAGCAGGCAACGGCTCAGCAGCGCGCGGTATTGATCCAGGTTGGGGGCGAATGTCTGCAGGATCGCCACCTGGCGGTCGTCAACTTCAACGGCGCTGATCAGTTGCTCGAGAGCTGCCGCGAAGCGGTCGTTGGGGAACCCGGGGTGGATGGTCTGCAGACCCAGACGCCCGAAGCCTTGACCCCGTTGCTGGTACTGCTGCTGCAGGTAGCGATGCAGCTGGGGTAGTTTGTAGCCACGGCCAATGATGTTGAACTTGCGATAAATCGTGCGCAGTCGCTGGGTGAAGGCTTCGTCTTCGATCGGGCTGTGGCGTTGCTGGTAGGTCTCCAGAAGCTCTTGCTTGCTCTGGACGGGGTGCTCCCTGAGGCAGAGAATCACGTCGAGCTCATAGGCGGTTAGTGCATGCTCGTGACGTTCGCTGATGGACTGCAGAAAGGCTGTCCAAGTCATGGC
The DNA here is from genome assembly GCA_026389265.1 of Cyanobacteriota bacterium. Classification (GTDB taxonomy): domain Bacteria; phylum Cyanobacteriota; class Cyanobacteriia; order PCC-6307; family Cyanobiaceae; genus Cyanobium. The sequence goes on from JAPLIE010000137.1 coordinate 60,318, forward strand.
TCTCGACGGCGGTTACAGCTGGGACAACTGAACACATGCCACTCTATCGCATGGGTTCTTCAATAAGCACCGCTTCCAGTTACTTCCACTTCCCTCGATCTGGCCAAGATTGACAGGCTGATGGGGGTACCCAGACTGTACGTAGGTCCCTAGCTAGGGCCATCGGCGCCGTTGATGGCGAGCAGAGACGGGAGATCGAGATCGTGGCGGCATTAGCATTAGCCTTAGCCTTATGGATCTATGCCGCTCTGGATTAGAAGTGTGATGGACCTGAGTGCTGACGCCTGGGAAAAAAAGTACCGTGAAGGACAGGATCGATGGGACATAGGTTGCCCAGCCCCTCCCCTGATCAACCTCTTGGCGTCGGAGCAAGCTCCGAAGGCAGGACGACTAGCAGTTTTGGGCTGTGGTAGTGGTCAGGATGCCATGCTTTTTGCTTCAGCTGGCTTTGAGGTCGTGGGGTTTGATTTTGCACCGACTGCAGTTGAACGGGCTTAAGCCACGGCAAAGGCCCGAAATCTAAACGTTCAGTTTTTACAGCGCAATATTTTTGATTTGGGAGCTGAGCTCCCAGGTTGTTTTGATTCGGTCTTAGAGCATACTTGTTTTTGCGCCATCGATCCCATCTTGCGGAGCCAATATGTGGAGATGGCCACAAAGATTCTCCGCCCAGGTGGACAACTTATTGCTTTATTCTCCGCACACAATCAGCCAGGTGGACCGCCATTTGGCATCAAGCCTCAAGCCATCCTTGATCTCTTTATGCCTCACTTTGAAGTCATCATGTTTCAGGCGGCAACTGATTCGATTGCCTACCGTCAAGGGAAGGAGCATCTAGCCATTTTCCAGGCCCGAACAAGCTAGCAACAACATCCACCGCCGCCCCCTGCAGCTTCTTGGTCTTCTGCTGTAAAGGCTCGCCTCAAATCATCTAGAACTCCACCCGATAGCTTCGGATAGCCGAAAAGCGCGAACCTCTGCATGACATCAAAAGTATCATGAGTTCGTCGAATCTCGTCCAGGATTCGACGGCCCCAACGCGTGTGCAAACCCGGTGGAACGACGCAGCATAGAGTCACGATTCCAATCCAGCGAACTGGGGCCGTAAAGGCTTGCAGATCAGAGATAGCCCAGCTGGCAATCACTAACAGGGGAAATAACAGGGGAAATAAGTGCCAGAAACCTTCTACGATGAAAGCTGCCCATCCCGTCAGCAACAGTTTCTCGTGCTCCAGTGATTGTTTCAATGACTTCGTTTCATCGTGATTGATGTTCCGTAGCTCTTTTAGGGCTGGCGTTCGCTCGACCTGCCGCATCACCTGTTGCTCAATTTCATGCGCTCCCGGAGGCAAGATCTTTGCTATTGAAAGCGTGCGGTTCCGCAGATTCAGACGCAAATATCCCTCATGCAGAAGTTTTGCAATCGAAGACTCCACGGCCCGTTCATGTCCAGCGGCTAGATAAGCAGTCTCGTACAGATCAAGTTGAGGCTTATGCGGCTGATGGCTGGGTCTTAGGATAAAATGGCGCGCTAGCAGCCCAAGGATGGCAGGTCCGCCATAAGAAACCAGAAACGAATGAGCCGGCACAACATCCTTCATCTGATCAGTGGTAAAGCCATGGGCCATATGAGCGCCGTCAATGAGTATCAGGCAGGCAATGACGGCGCTGATGCTTAATGGCAGGCAGAACTTCTTGCGGAGAAAATGAAGCAAGAGAAAGGGAAATCGCTTGGGAACAATCCAGTTGTCGCTTAAGTTCACTCGTTGCATTTTAAGCTCTGCCCCAAACCGCACATCTGGAGGGGACCAGATTTCAATGGGTGGAGATCCAAAGAAATGGCGATAACTTGCGATCGTTTTCGTGTAGAGATCATGGAACTCGGCTCGCTCTGGCCGACCGCCGCGTGCTGGATGATGATGGAGCGGCTTCCCCAACACCTTTGGGCAAAACTCATCCCAGTAAGATTGAGTGAGGAGGACATGGGCATGCCAGACCTGGTCGACTTGATCAGACGGCACCACTTGATGATCGGCAACGACCGCGAGAAACGCAAACTTTTTATACTCTGTGATAGCTCTTGCAGAATAGTCCTGCGTCCAACCATGACTTTTCATGAGATGGCGAATAAAGCCAAACTCATGAGTATTATCATTCAATTGATAGGCTTCAAGCCGCTGATAAAGGGCCGACTGCACCGCATCGAGCATGGCACTGAGATTTTCAGGAGGGGCTCAATCATCTTCAATGGCTTCTGGTTGCGAGTCAATGGTGGGCAAATGGAATCAGGTGGAATCAAATGCAAGGCGGATAGCAGTGGCTCATGACGACTGAAGACGCCCGCGGTAGATTCGGCCCTCGCACCTAGTTGTCTGCGGTGACGGCGCCGCTGGTGGAGGTCTGTAAGTTCATGAGGATGAGGACATTTGTTTCTACATGCCTGCACGGAATTCAAAATTAGTCTTGAACCAGGTTCCTGAGATGCAGGCGTTAACTCGGCTAACAATGCCATACACCTGAGCCGCCACCAAGACACCTCATTTAATCGCCATGGCATACTGCGGCCAGGTGATGGCAAGCGTTCGAAGGATGACAGGGAAAGCGAGAACCACTGCACTCTGTTCGAAGGCCGTTGATTGCCCCCTAGGAAAAGCAGAAGGCCATCAAGCCGTGTTCCAGGCTAAACTGGAGCATGAATCAGGGGCAGGATGAAGGGTATGGAAAAGCTCTTTGAAGCAGTTGTTGAATCTGATGGTCGAATACGCCTGAACACCCCTGTACATCTGGAGAAAGGTCTCCGGGTTCTTGTTGCCGTACCGCAATCTGATTTGGATACATCCAGCTCTTGTGCTTGCCGGAGTAGGGAGGGGTGATTTTCTTCTTTGTCAGATAACCAGTAAACAATATGATGACTCTAATGCTTTATCGCTAAACGAATCGGACTTCCTTTCTGGCAGTCTCAGGCAAGACAGTTTCATTCGCATCGGCAAGCTCTTTACTGCCAATGAGTCTCTCATAGCAGGAGTCGCTGGCCATCTTAAGTCTGCTAAGACTGGAGAAGCCATCGCACATCTTGTTGAAATGCTATCGGCATGCATTCAAGATGACACCTTCTAACATCCAGATACAGAAGACGGGGGCTGAGGCTGGGTCCTATGCCCAGATCTAGACCCGCTTCTGATCTGGAGCGTTAG
>JAPLIE010000014.1 GCA_026389265.1 Cyanobacteriota bacterium
TCAGGGCAGCACCCCCGGCCATCCCTGGCGGATCAGCAGCAGAGAGAAATAGGGCATCTCCCCGGCGGCCACTGCGGCCGCCGGGGCCACCTCCTGGTCGGGCCAGCCGACACGGCGGGCGAAGAGGGCCTCCTCCAGCAGCCCCCGCCGCTCCAGCAGGGGCCGCACCCAGGCCCAGCGCTGGCCGAGCTTGAGCAGGGCCACCACCACGCTCTCCGCCGCGGCCTGATCCAGCAGCGCCTCCAGGAGAGCCGGCTCCTCGGGGGTGGGGCGGATCAGAAGGCCCTCCTGCTGCAGGGCCAGGGGCCAGGCTCCGGCGGCGGCCGCCGCGGCCACGGCACTGATGCCAGGGATCAGGTGCACAGGGCAATGGGGATGGAAGCGGCGCAGGGCCAGCAGCACGTAGCTGCTGGTGGCAAAGAGCGATACATCCCCCTCGCAGAGCAGCACCACCGACCGCCCGGCCGCCACCGCGGCCGCCAGACGATCGGCGGCCTCCCGCCAGGCGGCTCGGCGGGGCTCCGCCGCCGCCGTCATCGGGAAGAGCAGGGGCAGGCGCTCCTGGTGGGGGTCGATCCAGGGGGCCGCGATGCTGGCCGCCATGCCGCCGTCGCCGGGGCGCGCCACCGGATAGGCCACCACCGCCGCGGCGGCCAGGGCCCGCACCGCGGCCACGGTGAGCAGCTCGGGATCGCCGGGACCCACCCCCACCAGGGTGAGAGCAGCACCGGCGGTGGTGGCGGGGGGGAACGGCTGGGGAGAGGTCACGCGGGCAGGGGCTTCGGCCCTTTCTAGGCTGGGCGCTTCCCCTGGGGCCGGCGGCCTGCCGATCGATGACCAGCCTGGTGATCCATTCCGCCGGTGGGCCGACCGATGCCACCTTCAACGCCCAACCCCCTGAACCCAGGCACCTCGAGGATGCCGCCCTGATCGGGGCGGAGCTGGCGGCGCGGGGCATCGGCTTCGAGCGCTGGCCCGCCCGGGTGGAGCTGGCGCACGAAGCCACCCCGGACACGATCCTGGCGGCCTATGCCAGCGAGATCAGCCAGGTGCAGGCCACGGGCCGCTATCCCACGGTGGATGCGATCCGGCTCACCCCGGAGCACCCGGATCGGGAGGCCCTGCGCCAGAAGTTTCTGGCGGAGCACACCCACAGCGAAGACGAGGTGCGCTTCTTCGTGGAGGGCCGGGGCCTGTTCTGCCTGCACATCGGCGAGGAGGTGCTGCAGGTGCTCTGCGAGCGGAACGACTTCCTGCAGGTGCCGGCGGGGACCCGTCACTGGTTTGACATGGGCAGCAGCCCCCGCTTCACCGCGATCCGCTTCTTCGATAATCCCGAGGGCTGGGTGGCCCAGTTCACCGGCGATCCGATTGCCGGGCGCTTCCCCCTCCTGAATGACACGGTAGAAAGGCCGACCACCGGGCAACCGGTTTAAGCCGGCCCCACGGGAGCAGCCGGGACCGGTTCAGGCGCAGATCGAGCGGGACTTGATCTCCACGCCGTGCACGGTGCCGGTGAGGCAGACCTCAAAGGCGCGGCTGCCCTCATCCATCACCAGGAGGGTGGGACGATCCGGCCCGTCGCCCTCCAAGTCGAGCAGATCGCTGTAGTGCTCGCGCACCATCTGGAACAGGGCATCCTTCGCCGCGAAGTACTGCTCCTGGGCCTGCTTGAGGGCGGCATCGCGCTCCATGCAGGTTCGAATCAGCTCAAGAATCTGATCCTTTCTTGCCATGGTGCTCGAAGGGCATGGGATGGCCCATCATCAAAGCTGGAATCCCTGCCGACAGCAACAGCAACACCCGCCTCGGAGGGCCCACCGGGACGGGGGTGAGGGGCCCTTAACTGTGCATGCGGGCTTCGCGATGGAGGCCATTGAGCAGCTGCGCTTCCGCCGCGGCCAGCTCAACCAGCCGGGCCGCCACCCGCTCACGGGGGAAGCGGCGCTCGCACAGCAGCCAGTAGAGGCCGAAATGGCGCGCCTCGCTGGTCAGCAGGTCGCCATAGAGCTCCCGCAGCTCCGGATCCGGGCTGTGGACCGCCAGCAGGGCCATGCGTTCGTGGCTGCGGGCCTCGATCAGACCCGCCACCAGGAAGCTGTCGAGCATGCGGTCGGGCTCTGATCGCCGCACCAGGGCGGTGAGGGCCGCGCCATAGGGGGGAGCGGCTAGGGGCCGCAGGGGAATGCCGCGATGGGCCAGCAGGGCCTGAACCCGCTCGAAGTGCTCCAGCTCCTCCCGGGCCAGGGGACTGAGCACCGCCGCCAGCTCCCCATCGCCCGGGTAGCGGAACATCAGCTGCAGAGCCGCGCCGGCGGCCTTCCGCTCGCAGTGGGCATGATCGAGCAGCACCAGATCGGGGTGGGCCAGGGCCTGCGCCAGCCAGGCGGCGCCGCTCGGGGCAGCCAGCCAGCGGACCCTTGCCGCCAAGCCATCCCCGGTAGGCCTGGAGCCGACGGCCGTTGCAACCCTGGCCGCCCCCTCAGGATCGCGGGCAGCAGCAGGGCCGGGCAGGGGAGAAACGGGGAGCACGGCCAGGAGTGAAGCGGGAGGAAGGAACGAAGGAGCGATGGGGAGGGCCAGGCCAACCGGCTGAACGGCCCCGTCCCTGAATGCAGACACTGCCATGAACCATCGCGGCGTGGCGGGCCCGGGGCCGGGACCTCAGGCCGATGCCGCCCTGGCCTGCAGGTGGCCCACCAGACCCTCGAGGGCCAGGCGGTAGCTGGCCGGACCGAAGCCGCTCACCACGCCGACGGCCTTGTCGGCCAGATAGCTGTGATGGCGGAAGGGTTCACGGGCATGCACGTTGCTGAGGTGCAGCTCCACGTAGGGGATGGCCACCCCCAGCAGGGCATCGCGAATCGCTACGGAGGTGTGGGTGAAGGCTCCAGCATTGATCAGGATCCCGGCCACACCGTCGCCGGTCGCTCCGCGCGCTTCCTGAATCCGATCCACCAACGCCCCTTCATGGTTGCTCTGGAAGCAGGTCAGCTCCACCCCCAGAGCGGCGGCCCGCCCCTGCAGCTCCGCTTCGATGGCAGCCAGGGAGGTGGCGCCATAGAGGCCGGGTTCCCGCAGCCCCAACAGGTTGAGATTCGGGCCGTTGAGCAGAAGCAGGCGCATCGGGCGACCGCGAGGGTGCGGGGGGTGGGGAACGAAACCCTGAGCCGGATCGTAGGGAGGAGTGCGGCTCCAAACCTCACCAGACCCGCAAGCGACCGGCGGCGCTGGGCTGGAGCGGCCCGGCCTGTGAGCGGCTGCTCCAGGAGCCCGGCATCACGGCTGGCAACCGTGCCCCGAAGGCCGCAGGGTCGGCTGGTAAGGTCATGAGGTGTGGTTCGGGTCGGTGCCCGAGTGGTTAATGGGGGCGGACTGTAAATCCGCTGGCTCTGCCTACGTTGGTTCAAATCCAACCCGGCCCACCTTCCACATGCCCTTGTAGCTCAGCGGTAGAGCACTCCCTTGGTAAGGGAGAGGTCACGAGTTCAAGTCTCGTCAAGGGCTTCCTGAACAATCAAGTCCAAGGGATCCGGTCCCATCTGCTTGTGCCGATGGTGGCAGGGCCGATTCAGGGCACAAGCAAGCCGCGGCGCCAAGATCACCAGTTTGGTTCAGCTAATCATCAAGGGTGGGTTGCTCTGCCAGGTGGCTTCGGGGACAAGGTCGGGGGGCTCAGAACCATTTGCGCTGCTTGCCCCACTTTGTGAGGCTCTGCTTGTGCTTGCGTTCGCGTTCCTGTTGTTCCTTGAGGGCCCGTTTGCGGGACTCATTCGTCAGTTTCTTTTGCTGTTCGCTGGCCCGCTGGCGGTCTTGCAGCGACGGGCCGGTCTCAGTGGAGGCCATCAGCTTGCGCGCTAGCAGCCACTGGCGGCCCTGATAGACCGCCTGCAGCAACAGGGTGCGGCGGCTGCCCGGGCGCCGGGCACCGGCCGCGAAACTCAGGGCCATGACCAGGGAAGTGCAGGCGATCTGCACCGTGTTGATCACCTGGGCGAGCACCTGATCCGGGGGGAGAGAGGCGAGGGTGTTGCGATTGTTGGCCCTAGCCAGCTCCAAAGCCTGCAGCAGTTGCTTCCGCACCCGTTCCAGCGGCAGTGCCTGGTCCTGAGTTCCAAGAACCGGACCATTGAGAGCCCTCATACGGGCCTGAAGGTCGTTCATAGTTGTGGCCTGCACGATGGCCTGCTGGAGAGCGTTGAACTGACGCTGATTGTTCCGCAACTGGCTGGCCTGCTCAACCTGGGCCTGGCGGATCACCCGCCAGCTGGCGTGGATCTGCAGGGGGATGATCAGCAGGAAGAGCAGCACCGCGGCCAGGGCCAGGGCCTGGCATCGCTGCCGCCACCGCTGCAGCAGAGCCAGGTTTGGATCGATCTGGGGGGCCAGACAGATCAGCATGAATGCCACCAGGGGGAAGCTCACATTGGAGATGAGCTGGAGAATCACCTGCAGCTGCCATTGCGGATCGAGCAACTTCAGGGGCAGCGCACCGCTGATCAGATTGATCAGAAACACGGCCAGCAGCCCGAAGGCTGTTGCGGCCACAGTGATGGCCGTAGCCGTCTTCTGGACGGGATCAATCAGATCCTGAACGACGGAAGCTGGCTTGGATTGAGGCTCCATCTGGATCGAACGCAACAAGGGGGGACAGGTCTATAACAGCAATAGGCCATTAACAAAAAGAGCGCCTAATTAGGCGCTCCTTAGCAAACTTCTGATTCGATCAGCGTTGATCAACCAACACTTCGTAATTTCGGCTCAGAGTTCAGGAATGAGCAACAGCTGCGGCACGACGGACCCGGCTGCGAAGGCGACGGCTCCAACCAAAAGCGGTGGCAGTGGCCAGAATCGGCAGGGGAGCGGGAACTTTAGTTCCTCCAGATAGTTCGATTTCGCTCAAGTAGAAGGTGTTGGTCTGAAAAAGATTAGTTGCAGTACTCTGAATGGTGAAGGTATCGCCTGGGGTATAATCAATACCACCAGGGAATGTATACAGGGTTGCACCGGCGGTCAACGTGGGGAGACTGTAGGTGGTGGTGTTACCATTCAGGCTAAAAATTAGACTGCCATTGTTCATGTTGTTCTGGCCAACCCTGAAACCCTGAAGATGAAGCTTCTGATTGAAGGCCAAATTAATGGTACCTTGCCTTAAAATACTATTGGTATTTGGCAGGAGGGTAGATCTACCGCAAGCACTAGTTGCAAACCCAGATTTGCCTATGCAAATGCCGTTAGCATTGTTGCTGATTGTTTTGGGAACTCCAAGCAGGGTTGTTGAGGCATTAGAAAAAGTAGCTTGAACTCCGAAGCCACCAGTGAACGTGCGGGTGGTTTGGTTCGAAGAGGGATTGGTATTGAAAGGCACCGTGGTCTGGAAAGCCTTGGCGGGAGCAGCGCTGATGGCCAAAGAAGCCACGCCAATTCCAAGGGCAGCTAAGGCATTCAAGGTCTTAGGACCCGGGGGTGCGGATTGGGCTGAATCAGATGACTGTAAAAAATGGTAAGACAAGGCCATGAGAGGTACTAGAAACTAAATTACTGTAAGGCACCTCGAAAATTCGAGTTCCAGCGGGATGCAGCAATTGAGACTCATTCCCGCATCAGCCCCAACTTGAGAACGAATTCTCTCGATAGGTGATTTTTCGAGGTGCCCTGTACATGAACTCTGACGGCTTCAGCAACCTGTCAGATCCAATCTCGAAACCGACACAGCCGAATCCGCCGCTAGGCCCGATCGGTCCGGATCCTCCGGCAGTCCCCGCAGGCCCAGGGCCAGCCTGCGGGCCCCAAGAAGCAGGGGGTACAGGCGTCGGGCCCGCACCGGATCGACGAACAGGGGCGTGAGCAGCGCCAGCAGGGGGCCACTGGGGGCCATCCGGGCGCAGATCCACTGGATCGCGGCGGCCCCATGGTGGATGCGCCCGCCCTCAAGCACGATCGCGCCGCGGCTCAGCGGAAACCCCCGATCCGCCAGCTGCCGCCGCAGGCCATGGTCACGGCGGCCATCACAGAGCTGCAGGCCGGGAATGCCGCCGCGCAGCTCGCTGAGGGCGGCGAAATGGTGGCAGAAGGGACAGCCGCCATCGAACACCAGCAGCGGAGCGGCATCGGGGCTGGGAAGAGAATGATCCGGCACCATAACGTTCGCATGGCCTGCCAATCCCCACTCTGGCGCGGCAGGCATGGGGGCGGCGGGGCTGGCCCCTTTCCCGGAGCCCCCGGCAGAGGGAATCCGGGCAGCGCCCCGCGGCGATCGCCCCCCGCCATGGCTCAGGAGCTGGGCCAAGCGATGGCCCAGACGTTCGCCCGGGGGTTGGACTGGGAATGGGCCCAGGTGTGGGGCCTGGCCCTCCAGCCGCTCCTTTCCCTCGCCCTGCTGCTCTGCTGCCTCGCAGCAGCCCCCGCCCTAGCCCAGGCCGCCGACTCCAGACCCAGCAGCGCGGGCCTGCCGGCCACCGCCCCTGCGGTGCGCTATAGCTGCGGCGGCGATCTCCTGCTGGCTCGAAGCGAGAACGGTGCGGTGGATGCGGTGGCGATCCCCAACATCAGCGCCGGCACCCCGCCCGGCGCCTTCGTGGTGCTGGAGTGGCGCGGCATCAGCCTGCAGCTGCCTCGCACCAACAACGCCGGAGCCCCGAGTTACACCGATGGCCGCTGGTGGTGGAGCCTCGAAAATCCCGACCAGCCGCGCTTCCGCCAGCGCCGGGGGGCCATCGAGGAATTCCCCTGCAGCCGCGAACCCTGATCGCCGCTGGCCGCCTCAGGGCCAGGTCTTGGCCGTGAGCAGCCGGTCGGCCCCATCCCAGCTCCAGCGCTGCACCACCGGGGAATCGGAGCCCACGCCCGGGATGGGTGCCGCCGGGATCCTCCGGGGCGTCATCGCGATCAAGTTCGGCGGCCGCCTGCTGGTGGGGTGCACGCGGAGGGTCATGGCCGCCCCAGCGTGGACATAAAAAGCCCACAGGCCCGCGATTCTTCTCCAGTGCCGCCTCACAGTGCTCCTCCGCGCCGAAAAGCTGGAACTCAGGTAGAGAAAGTCCTTCTGGGAACTGCATGCCGTTGGGCGCCATGGCTCAGACGATTCACTGCGTACGAGTCTGAGCAAACTTATCGGCCTTGTCGGAGCGAGCTGGACAATCAAGTAGAAGAAGAGAACTGAAACGGCATAGATCACAGATGATGATTGCCGTAACAAGCCGGCTGCTGCCATTGGAACATAAGGCTCCTAGGCTGATAGAGGCAGGATGTTGGGTAGTAACCCCCGTCGCTGCAACGGCGTCAGCGTCGCGAAGCGAAGGCCCTCCACACCTTTCTCTAGAGTGCCGTTGCTGCGCAACTTGTTGATCAGCGTTGAGGTGGTTCCCCGAGAAAGGCCGGCGATAGCGGCGATTTCGTTCTGGGATATCGTTGGAATCGGTTGGTGCGGGTCGTCAGCTGGGCCATTGAGTCGAGCCAACTCAAGCAGCGTGGCGAGCAGGCGTGTGGTGGCGTCCTCATGCATCAGCATCAGCCGCTCTCCCAACACTTTCAGGCGTTGGGCCTGTAAGCCGGCGATAAGGGCTAAGGCGGTGGGGCTGCTTTCCAGAGCTTCCTTCAGGGCCCCGTCGCGGAACTTCAACAGGGTGACGGCTGTGATGGCCACCACATCAACCGATCGGATGGGTTCTGGTGAGAGAAGGGCTAGGTCACCGATCAGCGCCCCTGAACCCATCAGAGAAATCACCACCTCTTCGCCAGCGAGAGTGAGACTGCGGGCCTTAGCAATACCTTCAACAATGACATAGATTTCCGAGCCCCAATCGGATTGAAAAATTAACTGGTGGTTGGCCGGGATAGCTAATTGTCGATGATTGTGGAGCAGGCTCTCTCTTAAATCCTGGTCAAGCGCCTCAAGAATCTTGGTTTGCGAGGGGATTCGAAGCGGTTTCCTAGGTTGAGGCAATTTTTAAACCTCTATTTATCTAAGTAGAGAGTTTAGCACGGCCTAGGGCAGGCCTGAAAAAATTGGCTGTCATCCTAATGACAGCCAAATGTCGTTTATTGAATCTCATTCAATCTTAACGATGACAACCTCAATGGGAAAACGGACCGATCATGAATGGAGCAGAGGCATTATGACCTGCACTATTCCCAAGATACCGACATAGCCATCCTTCCACAGGAACAGTTTGACTAGGAGCTTGTACATCTTGTCATTCAATACCGATCGTAAATTGAACTCAGAGCGCTCTCCCTTTCCCAAAAACCGGACCAGGCTGCGGATGAGTTTTCGAGCCGAATGGCAAGTGGTAACATTATGCCTACTTAAAGCAACCATACAGACCCCTCAAACGGATCCACTTTAGCTCATAAATAAAGGCGGAAGGCTACGGAGGGTGCTGGACGGACGAGAATATCGAAGCTGGTCGAAATACAGCTGCAAATGTACTTAAGCAATGGATCAACAGTCCACCACAACGCGTTAAAAACCTGAACCACAACTTTGCACATACGGGAATTAGCTGTGCTTACAATGCAAAACTCAAGTCAATAAAATTATTAGACACAAACATTCGGGGCTGGCAATTCTGCCCCTGGTGTCTATAGCCCTGAGGGCAATACCCCTGCACCCACGCGAACTCCTTCCCAGCCAGGTCCCAACCGATGCCTCACTTTATGAACATATTCATTAAGGCGGCAGATCTCTGTGATTTGGCGCGGCCGGTGACCATGACTTCCCCGAACTGAACCAGCATTCATTAAACGACATAGACAGCTCGCAAAGAGTGGGTCAAGGATATGCATTGGAGGCCTATAAACATGCAGGCTTTCAGGGGGCTTCTACGCTTTAAAGCGAAGATGCTCAATAAACAGGCGCCGAATTAAATGATATTATTTCCTCGATTCTGATCTGCAAAGCCACAACTGTCAGTGCTCTCAATGATGTCTTGCCAGGATCTGCCAGCAATGATCTTCTTTCAGGTTTAAAAACGGAAATGATCAGCTCTTTGGCAATGCCGGCAATAACAAGCTGCGGAAGGGGCCGGAAATGACACCTTGATTGGTGGCGATGGCAATGATTTTCTGGATGGATTTTCGGGAGGCCAAACAAGCGAACTGGATGTTCTTACTGGTGGTGCCGGATCCAATATGTTCTGCTTGGGAGAGACAGGGCTAAAGGCAGTTTCTACATAGGCAGCGAACGCAACAATGTTGTAATTACTGACTTTGACTATCGATACAATTACATTCAGGCCCAAGGAGTGGCCTCTGACTCTAGATTGCAGACTAGCAACTGGGGGGGGGGGGGGGTAGCGCTGCGATAGATACAGTGCCATACAAAGGGAATGATTGCATCGCCCTCATTCAAGACACAACTAACGCCAACTTTTCGGAGCCTTCTTGATCGTATAGGCAGAAGTGAACCCACTTTTGCGATCAACTTGCTTAAGTGCGGGCCGCTTCGGGGGCTTTTTATTGGCCGGGGCGAGGGGGGGGGGGCGACTAAAATTAGGGCTCAGTTTGACCTAAGCCGCGATACAGATGCATATTTCAACAGCTCTGCTCCTGTCCATCGGTGCAGCCACTTGATGGCCGATCACACAGACCGGACAACCTTGCTGGAAGCGGGGGGCTTCCGGCCATTAAGCCTTCTCAACAGATGTCTCGAGCATTGACTCTATTCAGCCGGCCTAGCTGATAGTTGATTTTGTTTTGGACAATCACCCCGCCTCCATGTATGATACGACTGTAGCAGCACGAGGCAAAAGGGGTCCTTGCCAGGGATTGCGAAGCTTACTTGAAAATAAGAAAATGCCATGGTAACGTAGATGCGATAAGTGGCACATCCCAAGATAAGCAAGGCCGAATACTTGGCCTTGCCTGCACTCAGGAGATCTTCTCGATTAGTATTTCCAAGGCATAGCGCTAACATCAAGCAACCTGAGCTGGCCCCTACCGAACTGAACACGATGGCCTTAATCTACCGTTTTGCAATTCTCCTGGTTACGATACTGCCTGCATCAACTTTGGCGCAGGTTACACCAGGTGGCTTTGGTACTCGGGTGAATGGCAGCGCCTTGGGGAGCTGCAGAGCAGGCAGTTGCCTGATCAACGGAGGCAACAGAAGTGGATCAAATCTATTTCATCGATTCAGCCAGTTTGATACGAGAGGTGCCATTAGTGATGTCACGATTGATACACATGGAAAGCAAAATTTAATTATTGGCGTCACAAATCAAGCCGGTACTCTGCTCAATAAGCCTCTTCGCCTTGGCTCCCCTGCGAACCTGTTCTGGCTCTCTCCAGGCGGAATCTGGCTCGGGTCTGGGACAAGATTACACAATGTTGATAGCTTACTCCTCAGCACAGCGAGTGGCATGCGGATAGGTGGCAGAAGCTTCAACTTGTTCGCAAACAGCCCCTGGCAAGCCAATCTCCCTGATGATCAGCCAAGCTTGAATTGGAACGCAATGAATCCTGAAAAAATTGATCGCGTTGGCCTGTCTGAGTTTGCGAGCAGTCAGTCAATTACCTTGGATGGCGTTGAAATAACTGTAGCCAACAATCTTCTAGTGGATGCAAGCGGTGGAGATCTTCTCACTAGGTCAGGCGGGGGAACCAAACTCCAAGCAGGACATTCCGTGATCATCTCTGGCCACAAGCTAGACTTGCAGGGATTAACAATAACAGCCGGAAGCCCTAATGGGTGGGGCTTTGTCGACGTCCAATCGAATCCCATCGGCACTGAGCAGGGATCGATACATGTGGATCGGGCGATGTTCAAAGGGCAGGAGATCAAGATGACCAGTGGTACAATTTCGATATCGAACAGCAAATTAGCGGCTCCCAAGGGTTTAATCCAACTGCAAACCACCAATACAGGAGGATCACCCAATCAGCTCAGCCTATTCAACTCCAGCATAGATGTGGAGCCTCACTCCCTAGAAGAGATCAAGGCTCCACTAACCCTCAGATCCTCCCAGCCAGACAACCCAACATCCATCCCGCGACCTCTAATTGGTTTGATCTCTAGTGGAAGCATCAATGTTCGAGATTCGAAGCTGAATGCTTCTCTGGATCTCGCGTGGCTGCCTGGAGAGCAGCCATTGATTGATGAAACCATGCGGCACTTGTCGGAGGTTAGCGGAGAGATTGCACTCATTGCAGGCAACGGAGGCATTGATGTTCGATCCAGCCACTTCACAGCGGATGCCAGCCATAATATTGCCGGCAATATACAACTTAAGGCCAATGACAAGAATGCCTTTGGAGGCATAAAGGTAGTAGACTCATTTATTTCAGCCAGCTATGGAGTTGGCCAAGGATGCATCTTTATGAATAGTAATGATGGAATTAGCATCACCAATAGCCTTCTCAACTCGTCCTCTAATCGCTATCCACTGATTGATCAAACTGAATTTTTTGATAATCGAGCCGAAAAGTGGATGCCATATTCTTTTCTGGGCGGCTATATTTCATTAACAAATAGCTCCGCGCTGCGTCAGGTTGAGATTGAGGCCAGCAAGCTTTATTCGGTTAAAAATACTGATGGAGGAGGGTTGAAAAGCGCCCTCCTGAGCAAAGGAAATACGTTTACGATAAAGAATGGAGAAAATCAAGATGTTAATATTGAGGCAGGGAAATATGGCTCGTTGACTGCGTACCTAGAAGGCTATCAATACTATTACAGTGGCGGCCAAATTAGGATTGTCTCCAATGGAGGAATAAGTATTAACAATAATTCAGAACTCAATGCATCAAGCGGCTGGCCCAAGGCCAACCAGCTGGAAAACACAGCAGGACTAATTGCGCTCGTTAATAACGGCAGTAGTGGCATCAATATACGCGATTCTTCTCTGATGGCGAAAACCGGCCCGCCCCGTAGGCAAGTTGATAACTTTTATCATCCAGGTGTTATTCTTTCATTCAACAAAGATGGCGAGACTCGATTTTCAAATGCACAACTGGACGTAAGTAGCTTAACAACTGACACCCAATCAGTTTCGGATGTAAAATATCCAACGATTGTAATTTCTCCTAACACGATCGGTTTTGAGGGGCCTACATATATGAGCGCAAAACCCGTGAAAAATCCGAGGGATATTCCCGATGGCGGCATATTCTTTTTAGCTCGCAACCAATCACCCAAGCTAGAAGCAGATCCAATACCCGTATACAACTATAGCCAGTTCACTCAAGAAGTCCTTCAAGATATCACTTACAAAAGCTTTGCCAAGCTCGACAAAATTTTGCTTGAGAGATTAAGCAGCAATCAGGCAAAAGCCGACTACAATCCAATTGAATCCTTGCGAATTCCTGTAAATCCCATCCCCAATCAAAGCATCCTTGCGACGTCAACAATCCAGTCAACTACCAGGGCAAATGATCAAGGCGATTCCGGAGCACTGTTGCTCAAGGTACAGCAGCGTTCGCTTGAGGCGACTGTTAAGAAGCTTGGATTGCCCACCAATTCAGGAAGGTTATACACTGTTCAAGATCTACAATCTCGATTACTACTTGCGCAGCAGTTGAACTCCGCAACAGTAGACACCAGAAGCAAGCCTTACCCCAAAAAGCCGCACTACAACCCAGCCATTCTGCACCTACAACGGAGTGAGCAACCGACCGGCAAGTCACGAATCAACGCCATTCTCCTCAGTGCCCAGGGCGCACCAATCACCTCTAACATTGAGGTGGCCCAGACGGATCTTGATCGTTGGATCAGAAGCTTCCAACGCCAACTCAGCCGCCGTTCAGCACAGCCACAACTCTCCAAGGATCCAGCCCAGCATCTCTCCCGGATCCTGATTGAGCCCCTACTGCCCGCTCTTCGTCAGCAAGGAATTACGGCCCTAGTGATGGAAGTGGATCGTGGGCTGCAGGCAATCCCCTATGCCGCTTTGCCGATAGCGGATGGCTTGTTGGGTGATTTTTACGCTATTACGCTTACACCATCGCTGGGCCTCATCGATCTTGATCCAGCCCAGCGGTCCATGCTCAGCCAACCCAATCATCACCGCCAGTTGCTGCTGGCTGGGGCCAGCCAATTCAACAACGGATTGGAACCCTTGCCGATGGTGCTCCAGGAACTCATGGCGGTGGCGCAGGTCTACCCATCCACCCTGCTTCTGAACGATGCCTTCAGCACCGCAAGCCTGATGGACAACGCCCTGAGCCCGGGGCTGCGCCAACTCCATATCGCCACCCATACCGATTTTCGCCCCGGACAAAACAGCATCGGCTTGCTTTACACCCCAAAGACGGCCCTAAGCCTGACGGAACTCGGACGCCACCTGCGTTCCCGCAGCAGCAGCAGCCCCTTAGATCTGATCGCCCTGAGTGGGTGCGTCACCGCTTTAGGAGATGAGCAAAGTGAACTGGGCTTTGTGGGCATGGCACTTCAAGCCGGAGCCCGCAGCGGCCTCGGCACCCTCTGGGAGGTGGATGACACCGGCACCGCAGCCTTCTTCATTCAGTTCTATCGTTATCTCAAGTTGGGCCTGGCCAAAGATCAGGCACTTCAAGCAACCCGGCAGGCTTTTCTGCGCGGCGAGGTGCAGCTCCAGGGTGATCGCCTCGTGGGCCCCGACCAGCTGAATGGCACAGGGAAGACCACCTTGGTGAGTGGACTGTCCCGGGAAGAGCAAACTCTCTTCTCCCAAGGCCTCACCCATCCATATTATTGGGCCGGCATGGTTCTCTCCGGCAGCCCCTGGTAATCCCTCTGCTTGCCAACCCTTTTTGTTCGTTACGGCATGTTGCCCTTTCTTGCCCAGTTGATTGCACCTCCGCTGCAGCCAGGGCCGGTGCGATTGCCAGGGGCAGGGCAACAGCAAACCAGACCGGCCACGCCTCCCCAGCTCAGCCCCAAACCCGAAACCACACCTCTGCCTGCGGCCCCAAGCACCACTGCCGCCGCACCTGGCGTACGGGGCTTCAATCCCTATAGCCCCGCGGAGCTCACCCGAATTCTGGGGAACTGCCTCAGCGCCAGCGATCCAGCTGCGGGCCTCACCAATTGCACCACTGCCCTCAGCTCTCGTCTGTTTGCCGATGGCTACATCAACAGCCGCGTCATTCCACGACCAAGCCCCCCCCCCGGCGTCCTGGAAGTGGTGCCTGGCAGGATCGAAACAATCCAGGTGGTGAGCTCCAATGGGCGGCTGCAGCGGCGGTTGCGGCTGCTGCTGGGGCCTCTTCAGGGCAGTGTGCTGCACCTGCCCAAACTCACGGCCACCCTCAGGCAGATTCAGCAGCTCTCCGGCGTGGGTCTGCTGAAAATCAACCTCAACCGAATCGGCGAGGATTCCAGCCGGGCCCTGCTGCTGGTGACCGCTGAACCAGGCGCCCAGCCGCTGCAGGGTGAAGTGGCCCTGCGCAATGACGGCAACGGTGGTAGCGGCCAGTTCCGAGGCCTTACCACCTTGGTTCAAAACAGCGCCCTGTTCAACGGCGACAGCCTGCTTCTGTTCGGCGAACTCAACACGGATTCCGATCCCGAGCTCGGCTCCCTGAGTGGATCACTCAGCTACACGCTCCCCCTGCTCGATCAGCTCAGTCTCACCACCGCCTTTGGAGCCAGCCGCCGCAACCTGGTGGAGGCGCCGTCGCCTATCCACGAGCTCAGCTTTCGGCAACTGCAGCTGTACAGCCAGCTGGATTTCACCCTGCACGAATCACTCCAGGATCGCTGGTCTGCCTTTATGGGCCTCAGCGCCAATCGCAATGATGCCTACTTAAGCGGCGAAAGCTTCCCCGCCATCGTGGGTGGTGGCGATCAAGGTTGGCTGCGCACGGGCTTCGCCCGCCTCGGCCTGGGGTATGCCAGGGCGTCGGGCTCGCTGGCTTTCAACGCCAGCCTCTACGGCCTGCAAGGCATCGGTGCGATCAGCACGGCAGCGCAACTCCAGGAACTCAACTTCCTCGGCATTGTGCCGAACCAGTCCCAGGCGATCGGCTCCCAACTCGCTACCTCGTGGCAGCTGGCGCCTCGCTGGCAACTCGAGCTGCGGGCCGCGGGCCAGCTTGCCTTCGCCGCCCTGCCCAATCCGATGGGGTTCAGCCTCGGCAGCGACAACGGCCTGCGAGGTCTGCCAGGGCAGGTGGTGAGCGGCGATAGTGGTCTGCTTGGCGCCGCCGAGCTCGCCTGGTTGCTGTGGCGGGGCCCCAAAGATGCCCTGCAGCTGGTGCCGTTCATCGGAGCAGGCAAAGTGTGGACCGAGGTACCCGGCGCCACCCTGAGCGAGAGCGCTGGTGCCGGCGGGGTCCTGCTGCGCTGGAGCCGCGGCCGCCACGGCGAACTGGAACTCGGTTGGGTGAGGCAGTTCCAAAGTGGCTCGCCGGCCTTTTGGGATCAATGGATCCTCGGCAGCGGGTTGTACACAAAAGTGGTCTATCGCTTTTAGTGGCCACTGCGTTGCCCCGTTCTAGCCGCCGCCTGGCTCGGATCATGCGGCAGCTCATGCCCTACGCGGCAGCCCTTAGCTTGCTGCTGCTTGTGCGTCAGAGCCGCCTTAGCGAGCGGCTCAATCTGCTCGCGTACGACCTGGCGACGCAGCTGCGGCCGGCCCCCTCCGGGGCAAGCACAGCTGTGCGGATCATCGGCATCAACGAAGCTGACCTCAACCGTTATGGGCCGATGGTTCCTGATCAGCTGCTGGCCGATGCGGTGGAACGGCTCGATCGGATCGGGGTGCGCGCCATCGGGCTTGATATGTTCTGTGGCCAGCCTGTGGGTGATGGCTGGCAGCGGTTGAGGCGGTTGGCTGTAACCAACCCCAGGCTGGTTTCTGTCTACTTCGAGCTCGACGCCAAGCAGGCGATCCCCGGCACCCCAGCTAACCGCCAGGCCTATGCCGACATCTATACCGATCCCCAGGATGGCCTGGTGCGGCGCGATCTGCTCCACATCACCGGAGAGCAGCAGCAAGGAAAGGCCTCTCTGCCGATGCGGATGCTGCAGATCGCCACGGGGCAAAACCAGCTGCTGAAGAAATTGCAGCAGCACCCTGCCAGCCTGGCTGACCTGGAACCAGGAGCGGGAGGTTACCTGCCGGAAACCAATGTGAGCGCACCTGGCTACCTGCAACGCATGCTCCCGTATCACCAACCGGGCAGTTTCCCCAGCATGAGTCTGAGTTCCCTGCTGGAGAAGAAATTGAGCCCATCCCAGGAGAAGCAGCTGCGAGGCACCCTGGTGCTGATTGGGGTGGTGGCACCCTCCAGCAAGGACAACTTCACCGTTCCCTTCAGCCAATGGAGGCAGGGCGAAAGGCGTTTTACCTTCTCCGGGGTGGAGATCCACGCCCACCGCCTGGCCGCCTTGCTGGCCAATGCTGCCGGCCGGCCGCTGGGGATCCAGGCAGCGACAAGCCTAGTCAATAGGTTGGTGCTGGTGGCCGCAATCGTGGCTGGGGTGATCGCAGGTGAAGCGGTTCCCAGCCTGCGACGCAGCCTCGCGGTGGTGGCTGCTGGGATGGTGCTGGCGGTGGGAGCAACGGCGGCATTACTGGCGCTGGGGGTGTGGCTGGATGCGGCCCTACCGCTGGCGGCCTTGGCGCTGATGGCCGCAGCCGCCTGGAGCCGCCGCGGAGCCAACCAGCAGATTAAAGGGCTTGCCCTGGAAAGCGAAAGCCGGACGATGCGCAGCCTGTTCGATCGATTTGTATCCAAACAAGTGGCCGCTGAACTGCTGGGCACTAATTCCACCACAGCACCGCCGTCAACGGAGCTCCGCAACGTGACGGTATTGATGAGCGATCTACGGGGTTTCAGCCTGCTTAGCCAGGATCACCGTCCAGACCTTATGGTGCGACTGCTGAATAATTTCCTAGCAGTGATGTTTGAAGTGGTCGAGGCCTATGGTGGCACGATCGATGAGGTGTTGGGTGATGCGATTCTGGTGTTGTTCGGTGCCCCCCATCAGCGCCACGACCATGCCGAAGCCGCCCTGGCCTGTGCTCTTGCCATGCAGCTCGCCATGGAAAGGGTGAACCAAACCAATGCCGCCCAGGGGCTACCACTGCTCGAGATGGGCCTTGGGCTTTGCAGCGGTGATGTGGTGGCCGGCACGATCGGCTCACAACAGCGGGCGAAGTATGGCGTGGTGGGTGCTGCTGTGAATCTGGCGGCCCGCATCGAAGCGTTAACCGTGGGTGGCGAAATTTTGGCGGCTGAATCCACGGTGCACGCTGTGGCAGCGCCACTTCGCATTGATGCCGAGTACCGGGTGGAGGTGAAGGGAGCCAACGAGCCCTTGCATGTGTTTTCGGTTGGAGCGATCGGCGGCTCCCATAACCACGTTTTGCCCATCCCCGGTCCAGGCCCCCGTGCGTTGAAACAGCCCCTGGCGATTACTTACGTCATCCTCCAGGAAAAGCAGCGGCAAGGTTCACCGCGGCCCGCGGTGGTCACGCACCTGACCGAACGGGAAGCCTGGCTTGTGCTGTCCGAGGAAAACCTAGCTCTCTTTGACAATCTGGCAATTATCTTTTCAGGGATCAGCGGCGAGGCCTATGGCAAGGTGCGTGAGGAGCGCAATGGCAGCTTTCGGATTGTGTTGAGTTGGATCCCGCCAGATCTCAAGCAGCTGATCAACTCGCTTGGGGCCAGCTGATTCACCAAACCTGGGGCTAGCTGGATTCCCGAGCTGGGTACTACCTGATCCCCAAGGACTGAAGCGACAGGGTTTCGCAAGAGACCGGTAGTTGGGCGGGCAACTTCGTAGCCCACTCGTTCACTTGAAAGCCAAAGGCCTCGAGCAAGCCTTTGGTGTTGGTGATCCCTCCGCAGACCTTGCTTAGGTCTTTCAACGCCTGCTGGCTCCGTTCTACGCGCGCCTGCGGGCTGCGAACGGCAAAGCTCTTGGGGCTGGGGCTGGGATCCAGGAGCGGTTCCGCCACCAGGGTGGTTCTGGTGGGGGGCTTGTTGGGCTGGCAGGTGGGAAAGCTTTCCCAAACCAGGGGCTGCTGCAATACAGGCCGATCCGCTTCGGGCAATTGCAACAGCCCCAGCTGGACCCAGAGATTGAGGCAGGTGCCCCGGGTACCACCGGAAGAGCGGCAGCAGATTGTTTGCTTAGCTTCCTTGGCCAGCGCGGCTGGCCCGATCCCCAAGCAAAGGCCAAGCGCTAGAGGCTGGATTAGCCGCAAACAAGAAGCAATTGGAAAAGCCATAAAGCCGAATCGATTGTACGAAAACGAGTGATACAACCTTAGCCAATCTGACGCATCTCTTCGTTTCCATCGGCCATTGCATCGAACGATGCCCTCCGGAAAACGACCTGAACGGCGCATTCCCAGGACTGACCCCACCACCAGATCGAGCAGAGACCCTAGATGCCGACCGCTTGCCGGGCTCAAACCGTGGCTTGCTATAGCTCACATCACGCTGTCATCACTATGACAGTTGCCGATTACATGCGTGACAGCATCAAGCGACGCAATAGATCAAGGTATAGAGGAGGAGAGGGAGATCCTTTCCCCTTGTTCCCGTTACCAACAGAGGTTTTGCCATGACTATCAGCATAGAACCACTACGACCCAGCGACCACCCCCTTCTTCACACTTGGGCTAGTACAATCTGGGGAGTTCGCACAGCCAACTACTCATCCTCCGACAAAACGGTGTCGCTAGGCATCACCTTTGCCAACATTTCATATGGCACTAAGGCTGTGGTGGCCAAAGCCGGCGAAACTGGGCAAGAAAACATCTGGTTTAATCGGGTGCTAGGCAGCACTCTGGCGGGGGACAGGATTGATTTTTCTTCCCTCGATCCGCGGAGCATGTTTGTTGGTTATTCACCCACAAGCCCCCTCGGAGTGAAAGTGAATCTCGGCACGGGCTCGGTGGGCATTGGCTCGAATTCGTCTAGTGGAGGAACTCTATCCTGGGGCTGCCTGGTCCAGAACTTTGAAGATGTGGCCGGGAGTGCCTTTCACGACATCCTGATTGGCAATGCTGATTCGAATAAGATTCTTGGTGGTGCCGGAAACGATACGCTGGATGGAGGCGCTGGCGACGATACGCTGGATGGAGGCGCTGGCGTCGATGTACTGACCGGAGGGTCAGGCAATGACCGATTTATTCTGGCAGACCGTGGTGATTTAAATGCTGATAGCATCACAGACTTCAAGGCTTACATGGTTAGGTCACAGCCAGGTCGCAACACCAATAGCCTGGTCGGGGGAATCTTTATCCCGAACCCGCCAGGTGATATAGTGATTCCCCTCTTCACCACCATTGAAAACAAAGGCAACACCAAGCTGCTGGGGAATGCCTTCGGCAATGCCTTCGTGGAGTCCGGCGCTGGCATGCCGCAAGAGATCACTGTCCCCTGGGGTCTCAGCTCGACCGGCAGCGACAGAGGCGAGTGGGAGATGCTGGCCGCTGAAAAGATCGGCGACACCAACCAGGTCCTCTGGCGCAACAACACCTCCAACTTCCTCCACATCTGGAACCTCGATGCCAACTGGAACTTGCAATCCACCAGCGGCGCCGATGGGTTCAACACACCCAAGGCCTGGGAGCTGGAAACAAGCTTCCAGGTGGATGGCAACCGCGATGGCATCATCGGCGCTCCCTTCACCACCTTGGAAGC
>JAPLIE010000043.1 GCA_026389265.1 Cyanobacteriota bacterium
GCCAAAGTCCTCCACATCTGGAATCTCGATGCCAACTGGACCTTGCAATCCACCAGCGGCGCTGATGGGTTCAACACACCCGCAGCCTGGGCTCTTGAAACGAGCTTTCAGGTCGATGGCAACCGCGATGGCATCATCGGCGCACCCTCGTCGACGATCTGAAACGAAGAGTTTCCAGAACAACCAGCCCGCGAGCCAGTCTTCTCCACCGCTCAGCTCAGATCCACCAGGAGGGCCCGCAGCCTTCGAGCCAGGGCCTCCAGGGCCGCCCCATCCTGGGGCCGTTCACAGCGGAGGCCAGAGGGATCCATCCAAACAGCGTGGCTGCCGTGCCAGAGCATCGCTTTGGCATCGTCCTGCAGCCAGGCCAGGGTGAAATGGAGGCTCCTCTGCTGCGACGAGCCGCTGCGATAGATCTCCAGCTCAAGATCGTGCTCCGGCTGGCGCTGCCCATCGCCATCGCGAACTTCCAGGCGCAGACAGCAGTCTGGGTCCCCTGCGGCGCTGGTAAGCACCACGCCATGGCGCAGCGGTTTGCGGCACAGGTCGGCCGCCGCCGCCACCAACTGGGCCAGATCGGCGTTCACCCCGGCCAACTCATCGGGCCTGCCGGGCCCCAGGGGATCGGAATCGGCCCATTCCATGCTGCCAGTGGCCGTACGGCGCTCACTCCCAACAGGTTGGCCGATCGTTGTTGATTCCGCAGCCCGGCGGTCAGTTCACCGCGTAGATGGCCCGCAGCTCCAGATCGATCGGCCCAAGTTGGAAGCCCGGGTTGAGCCCTCCCGCATCATCGAACTTGGAGTGGAGCAGTTGCAGGCGGGTGATGCGAGACGCATCAAGGCGCAGGGGCAGCCCCATCGGCAGCTTTTCGATCGGCTGGGCCCGCACCGAAGGCGTGAGCTGATCAAAGCCGATCCGCACGCTGCTGAAACCATCCAGCTCGGTGCCGAATTCATGCACCCAGCGCAGGCCCCCCGGGATCAGCTCGGTGAGACCCGCCACCCCATCGGCACAGGCCAGGGCCAGTTTGTAGCGACGACCATGGCCGGCCAGATCGAGGCGAAGCGCAGCGAAACCAGAGAGATCCAGCGGTGGCGAAAACAGCGGGGAGCGCACGCTCACAAAGCCCCCGCCTTGTTCGATCAGTTCCCCCGAGAAGCGCAGACCGGCCTGGCTCACGCTGCAGCTGCCGCTGCTCCGCCCCCCCATGATCGTGTCATTGAGGGCATGCCAACCGACGAAGCCATCGCCAGCCACCACCAGCTTCCCTTCAGGCTGCGTCACGGAGCGGTCCCATCAGGCCCCATTCTGGATCTGTTTGCGGCGGCGCTGCCGGATCCACCCCAGCCGCGATACCCCAGGGCCCCGGCTGAATGGGAGCTCTCAGACCAGGCCTTCGGCGGCGGCTTGGTCCGCCAGGATCAGCACCTCCCCCTCAGGGAGCACCAGGCGGGCCGGGGTGCGATCGGGCGGTTCCTTGGGATCGAGCAGGCGGCCGAGGGCTTGGCGCTTGCCGGCGCCGCTCACGAGGAACACCACCCGGCGGGCGGCTGAGAGCACCGGCGCCGTGAGGGTGATGCGGGGCAGCCCCTTCCCCTCCCCGATCGTCACCGATCGATCCCGCACGGCAGGGGCCGCCGTTCCAGGGAACAGGGAGGCGGTGTGGCCATCGTCGCCCAGGCCCAGCAGGATCAGGTCGAAGCGGGGTGGATCGCCTGGACACAACGTCTTGAGCAGGTCCGCGTAGGCCGTGGCGCTGGCCTCGGGATCGGCCAGCTCGGTGGGCACCGGATGGAAGCTGGCCCGGCTGCCCGGTTCACGGGCCAGCAGCGTTTCCGCAAGCATGCGAGCGTTGCTGGAGGGATCCTCCCGGCTCACCCAGCGTTCATCACCCAGCAGCACATCGACGCGCTCCCAGGGCAGGTGCTCCTCTCCCAGGAGGCGGTAGGCCGCCTTCGGGGTCTCGCCACCGGCCAGTGCGATCTGGGCGCGGTCCCGTTCGGCTAGGGCGAGGTCGATCACGGCAGCGATCTGCTCGGCGCACTGGCGGGCAAGGTCGTCGGCGCTGGCGGCCACCGAGATCCGGTAGGAGGTCATGGCAGCCATTCGGTGTGGAAGCTGCCGGGGCGGTCGGTGCGTTCGTAGGTATGGGAGCCGAAGCAATCGCGCATCGCCTGAACCAGGTTCTGGGGCAGACGGCCCGTGGCATAGCTGCTGATGTAATCGAGTGTGCTGCTGTAGCAGGGAACGGGAATGCCAGCCAAGGCGGCACCGGCGACGACCTGGCGCAGGCCGGGCAGACGGCGGTTGATCTGCTCCGCGAACCAGGGATCCACCATCAGGTTGGGGAGCTGCTGATTAGCGGTATATGCGTCCTGGATTCGCTGCAGCAGGCGGGCGCGAATGATGCAGCCTCCCTTCCAGATCTGGCCGATTGCGGCAAAATCGAGGTGGTAGTCATGCAGGGTTGAGGCTTCCTGCAGCAGGGCCATCCCCTGGGCATAGCTGGCGATGCAGGCCAGAATCGTGGCATCCCGCAGGGGCTCCATGCCGCTATCGGGGGAGCCCAGATCAAAGCTGTGGGTGGGGATGCTGGCGGGCCGGCCAGCCGGCAGCACAGATTCAGCGGCGATCCGCTCAGGCCGCAGGGAGCTGAGCACCCGGGCATTGAGCGCGGCGTAGATGGTGGGCACTGGCACCCCCATTTCCAGGGCACTGACCACAGTCCACAGCCCGGTTCCCTTCTGCCCCGCCGCATCGACGATCAGCTCGACCAGATCGCCACCCCGTTCAGGATCCTTGGTGGCCAGGCAGACCTCGGTGATCTCCACCAGAAAGGACGCCAGCTCCTCGGTCTGGTTCCAGCCCCCCAGCACCTGGGCCATAGCGGTTCCATCGAGACCCGCCACCCGCTTCATCAGGTCGTAGGCCTCGGCCAGGATCTGCTCGATGCCGTATTCGATGCCGTTGTGCACGGTCTTCACGAAGTGGCCGGCACCGCCGGGGCCGATGTAAGTCACGCAGGGGCCGTCCTCCACCTGGGCCGCCATCTTGCGGACCAGACCTTCGATCGCGTCGTAGGCGGCCTTGGTGCCCCCAGGCATCATGCTCGGCCCCTCCAGGGCCCCCTTAGCGCCACCGGACACCCCCATGCCGATAAAACCGAAGCTCTTGCTCTCGAGTTCCTTCACGCGACGCTCGGTGTCGGTGTAGAGGGAATTACCGCCATCGATGAGCAGATCGCCCTCCTCCAGCAGGGGCGACAGGGTGGCGATCATGTCGTCCACCGGCTGACCGGCCTTCACCATTACCAAGATGCGGCGCGGGCGCTCCAGGGCCGCCACGAATTCGGGCAGCGTTTCGGCTCCGATGATCTGCTTACCGGCCCCTCGGCCGGCAAGAAACTCCTGGGTCTTGGCGTAGGTGCGATTGAACACCACGCTCGAAAAGCCGTTTCGCTCAGCGTTGAGGACGAGGTTCTCCCCCATCACACCGAGACCGATCAGGCCGAAATGCGCCTTGCTCATGGGGCCGGGCAGAAATCCGTACAACCCAGTGTGGACGGGGAGGCCGGATCCTGCCGGGTGGAAGGGATCCCTGTCAGGATCAGATCACACTGCCATCGGGAATGGTTCCATTTTTAACAACGACAACGATGCCGTTTCGGATGTAAACGTTCAGTTCGGGTCGGTCAGCTTCTTCAACACGATCTTTGTTGATAATTGTGACATTTTCCCCGATCCTCACGTTCTTGTCAAGAATCGCCCGCTTCACCGTGGTACCACGTCCCACGCCGATCGGGATGCCACCCCGCTCGCGCAGGAGCAAGCGCTCCTCCATCGACTCAAAGTAATCAGCGCCCATCACCAGGCTGTCCTGCAGCACCACCTCATCCTCGACGCGGGTCCGAACCCCCAGCACACAATGGTGAATGCTGCAGGCCTTGAGCAAGGATCCTTCGCCAATGATCGATTGGGTAACCTGGGCATCGTGCAGCTTGCTGGGGGGTAGGTAACGGGGACGTGTATAGATGGGAAACTTTTCGTCGTAGAAGGAGAAGGCGGGGTTTGGCTGTTCGGTGAGAGCAAGATTTGCCTCAAAGAAAGCACCGATCGTTCCGATGTCTTCCCAGTAATCGTCGAAGAGAAAGCTCTGGAGATTATCGCCTCGTTCCAAGGAGGCGGGAATGATTTCCTTGCCGAAATCGGTTGCTCCCGGATTCGAGTTCAGCAGATCAAACAGGGTGTCACGGCTGAACACATAGATGCCCATCGAGGCCAGGAAGGGGCGGCGGCTGGCTTCATCAGCCGACAGGCCCAGACTCTGGGTATCCACCCGCATCGCTTCAAGGGACTGACCTTTGGGCTTTTCCCGGAATTCCCGGATGCGGCCGTCGGCCGTGGTGCGCATCAGTCCGAATTCCTCGGCTTGGGCGGCATCGACCGGCAGGGCTCCCACGGACAGCTGGGCGCCAGTTTCGACGTGATGCTGCACGAATTTGCTGTAATCCATCCGGTACAGCTGGTCACCGGAGAGGATCAGGTAGTGGTCAACATCCCATTCCTGAAACAGCCACTGATACTTGCGCACCGCATCGGCTGTGCCCTCGAACCAACTCGGGCTATCAGGGGTTTGCTGGGCGGCAAGCACCTCCACGAACCCCTGACCGAAGCCGGCCGAGAGGTTGTAGCTCATCGTGAGATGACGGTTGAGCGAGGCGCTGTTGAACTGGGTTAAGACATAGATCTTATTGATCTCAGAATTGATGCAGTTGCTGATCGGGATATCAATCAGCCTGTATTTGCCTGCCAAAGGCACTGCGGGCTTCGCCCTCGTCTTGGTGAGGGGATAAAGGCGGGTTCCCGCGCCTCCTCCAAGGATGATCGCCAGTACTCTTTTCATCAATCCTCTCCTCTCACAGACGCAGGGCAGACCGTACAGGAACGCGGTGCAAGGCGGCGAGTGTCGGCGACACTTCGTAGCCGGGGGTTATTCATCGATGGCTAGGGGGAGATCAGAGCGGAGAATCGCTGTCGGAAAGCTCGAAGAGCTCCCGCAGCACCGTCATGGCCAAGTGGCGCTGCTGGCGCGGCTGGGGCGCCCGCAGATGGGTCACCGGGGTGTGGAGGATCTTGTTGATGATCCCCTTGCTGAGCGCCTCCACCACCTTGCGCTCCCTGGCTGAGAGGTCGGGTCCCATGCGGCTCAGGGCCTTCTGGAGCTCCTGCTCACGGATCTCCTCCAGCTGCAGGCGGAGTTTGTTGACCAGGGGCACGGCCTCCAGACCATCCCACCATTCGAGAAACAGGCGGGATTCCTCTCGCAGCAGCCCCTCGGCCTCGGCGGCCATCTCACGGCGAGCCTCCTGGTTGCGGGTCACCACCTCCTGCAGGTCGTCCACATCAAAGGATTCGACCCCAGCCAGCTGGCTCACGTCGGAGCTGATGTTTCGGGGCACGCCGATATCGATCAGCATCAGGCTGGACCTGCGGTTGAGGTGCTCCAGCCGGGAGGTGGTGATCACCGGCTCCTCGGCGGCGGTGCTGGTGAACACCAGGGAGCAGGTGCTGAGGCAGTGGTCGAGATCCGTGAGCGGGCGGCACTGCACCGGAAGCTGGGGGAAATCAGCGGCCAGGGCCTCAGCACGGGCCAGGGTGCGGTTGAGCAGCACCACACCCCGACAGCCTTTTGACTGAAGATGCTGCAGCAGCAGGCGGGCCATGCGGCCGGCTCCGACGACGGCCACCTGCTGGTGCTCGAGGCTCACCAGCTCATCGTGGCCACGGGCCTGACCCACCTTGAGTTGGGCCAGTTCCACGGCGGCCGAGGAGATCGAAACCGCCCCTGTTCCCAGGTTG
This sequence comes from Cyanobacteriota bacterium, assembly GCA_026389265.1. Classification (GTDB taxonomy): domain Bacteria; phylum Cyanobacteriota; class Cyanobacteriia; order PCC-6307; family Cyanobiaceae; genus Cyanobium. The sequence continues at coordinate 5,862 of JAPLIE010000043.1, forward strand.
GTTTCCGTGCGAACCCGCTTGCCGGTGCTAACGGCCTGGTTGAGCAGGCGATTCAGGATCGGCCCTACGGAACGGTATTCCTGGCCGAGGCGCACCATCTTCTTCACCTGGGAGAGGATTTGCCCCTCCCCGAGCACCAGGCTGTCGAGGCCGGCCGCTACCCGCAGCAGGTGAGCGACGGCCTCCTCGTGGTGGTAGGTGAATAGATGGGGCCCGAGTTCTTCAAGGCTGAGGCCGGAGACCTGGGTGAGGAAGGATCCCACCGCCTCAATCCCAGCATCGGGGTGGCGCAGCAGGGTGTAGATCTCGAGCCGGTTGCAGGTGCTGAGGATGGAGGCCTCCAGCACCTGTTCATCGGAGCGGAGCCGCAAAAGCGAGGCCTCCAGGCTCTGCTCGGGGATGCTCAACCGCTCGCGGATCTCAACAGGAGCCGTGCGATGACTGAGGCCGACAACGGCTATGTGCATGGAGGCGAGCTCACGTGCAGGTGCGGAGGGATCGGAGCTGGCGGTCAGCGCAGGGCGATGGTCTGGGCACCGGGTTTGATATGCACCGTATCGGTGAAGCGAGCCGATCCGTCGAGGGTGCTGATCACCAGGGAGCTGGTGCGGATGAAATCCTTCTCAAACTTCACGCCATCGAAGAGCAGGCCATCGGTGATGCCACTGCCGGCGAACACCACGTTCTCACCGGAGGCGAGCTCCTCGGCCTCGTAGATTTTGTCGGGATCGCTGATGCCCATTTCCGTCAGTCGGGCGAGATTCCCCTCACGGGTGAGCCCCTCCCATTCCTTGGTCTGGGCCACGGCCGGGTCGTAGACGAGCTGGCCCTGGAAGTGGCCGCCGAGGGCCCGCATGGCCGCTGCTGAGATCACCCCTTCCGGGGCGGCACCGATGCCCATCAGGCAGTGGGTGCCGGTGCCAGCAAAACCGCAGGCGATGGCGGCCTGCACATCACCATCGGAAATCGGCTGCACCCGGGCGCCGGTGGAGCGGATCTCGGCGATCAGGTCCTTGTGGCGGGCACGGTCCATGACCACGATCACCAGGTCGCTGGCGGGGATTCCAAGTGCCTCGCTGAGAATGGCGATGTTTTCAGTGGCTGATTTGCGGATATCCACCTTGCCCTTGGCGGCCGGCGGCGCCGCCAGCTTTTTCATGTAGAAATCAGGGGCGTTGAACAGACCGCCGCGGTCCGAGGCGGCGAGCACGGCCATGGAGCCACGCTGGTTGTTGGCGCAGAGGTTGGTGCCTTCGCAGGGATCCACGGCAAAGTCGACGCCGGGTCCGGTGCCGCTACCCACTTCTTCGCCGATGTAGAGCATCGGAGCCTCATCCCGCTCACCTTCACCGATCACGATCCGCCCCTGCATCTGGATCTGGCCCATGCGCTTCCGCATGGCCTCCACAGCGGCGGCATCGGCCTCATCCTTTTGCCCCAGACCGGTGAGTTCGGCGGAGGCGATGGCGGCCTGTTCAACGACCTCGAGAATTTCCTGGATGAGAGTGCGATCCACAGCGGTCCGGCGGTTGGGTAATGGGTAGGGGCGCGGGGCGAACCAGGCGGGAGGCGGCTGGTTGGATGCCCGGTCGGTGGTTCCTTGGTGGAGCGGGGCCAAGGGCCGCCGAATCCGCTCAGGTCCCTGACCACTGCAGGACCTCACGGTCCCTGAGCGGCGTCATTGTATCAGCGAGCACGGTGCGACCAGCCCGTACAATCTCGTTATCTGTAGCCCTCGGCCATCATGAGCACCAAGCCCCTGGTGATCTCACCTTCGATCCTCTCGGCCGATTTCTCCCGGCTTGGCGAGGACGTGCGGGCAGTAGATGCCGCCGGGGCGGACTGGATCCATGTGGATGTGATGGATGGACGCTTCGTGCCCAACATCACGATCGGCCCCCTGATCGTTGAGGCCCTGCGCCCGGTGACCACCAAGCCGCTGGACGTGCACCTGATGATCGTGGAACCGGAGCGCTATGTGGCGGATTTCGCCAAGGCCGGCGCTGACATCATTTCGGTGCAAGTAGAAGCCTGCCCACATCTGCACCGCAACCTTAGTCAGATCAAGGACCTAGGCAAGCAGGCTGGAGCCGTACTCAATCCCAGCACATCACTGAGCAGCTTGGAATATTGCCTTGAGCTGTGCGATCTGGTGCTGATCATGAGCGTGAACCCCGGTTTTGGGGGCCAGGGCTTCATCCCTTCCCAGGTGGAGAAGATTCGTGAGCTTCGCAGGATGTGTGATGAGCGGGGCCTGGATCCCTGGATTGAAGTGGATGGGGGTATCAAGGGTGGCAATGCCTGGCAGGTGATTGAGGCCGGTGCCAATGCGATCGTGAGTGGATCGGGTGTGTTTGGTCAGGCCGATTATGCCGCTGCAATAAATGGAATCCGCAACAGCAAGCGCCCTGCTTGATGGCTTTTGGCTGAAGCGATTGGCTGTTGCTGTTGCTCGATGATGCCGGCAGCTAAACCTAAGATCAAAGCGGCCATTTCATGAATAAAAAGCCCCGATTAGTGAACCGGGACTTCTTTTAGTGAGTTCTGAAAACCAATCAAGAAGCTGGGCTGATCCTCCGCCGAATCTTCCTACTCCAACCGAAGGCAGCAGCTGCACCCATTAAAGGAAGTGGAGAGGGAATTTGGACTGAACCACTAGTTTCAAAGGATAGATTAGCGGTGAAATAAGATTTTTCTTCGGCACCGGTCCCAGTTGGCGCAAGTTCAAATGGTGATAGGTTTACATTGAGGGCCAATGGTCGTTCATCAAAGTTGAAAGCGCTGCTCCCTACGTTAAATCCTGGGGATAAAATAGTAATATCCTCTGTTTTGATTCTTGCTGGCACTGGCTCAGAGCCCCAAACTGTCGCTATTGCATAAGGAGTTTCTTTCTTAATTTCGGGAAGGGCAGGAAGAGCGCTGGCAGGGTACCAGCAAAAATCATCAGCGCAATCTCCCGCAGTCGTTATAACTGTTTGAAAAAGTAGGATGGGATTGATCGGATCAGCAAAATTCCAAATACCCAAACTTCTGTTGGGAGGACTTGTGACTTTTTTATAAACTCCAATTCCTTTAATGACCTTGTCCATGTTCGTTGAGAAACGATAGCCAAGCAAAGTCGGACCACCATCTACCGTTGTGGTAGTGGTTTTGAACGTAAAAGCCGGCACGTAAGTAGTCGCTTGGGCAGGGGGCATCGCTGCGATACAAAGCAGAGACGCGGCGCTCATTAGGGGTGTAACGCACCTTCTGAAGGAAAAGACAGCTGAGAAGGGATTGAAACTGCTGGAAATTCCCATAAAAACAATTCGGGTGTCCCTATTACAGCACGAGTTGCCCATAAAGATCAAGGTGGTGGCAGCGTGAACGCAAACGCTGACAGAATCCGCCAACTCAGCCGTCCCCGAAGAACCAGCCATAGCTGTGGAGGCCGATCCCGAGCAGGTTCACACCGATGTAGCACACGGCGATCACCACCAGGCCAATCGCTGCCACCACCGCCGGGCGGCGTCCCTGCCAACCGCGGATCAGGCGGGTGTGGAGATAGGCGGCATAGACCAACCAGCAGATCAGGGCCCAGGTTTCCTTGGGATCCCAGCTCCACCAGCTGCCCCAGGCTTCATTGGCCCATACAGCGCCACTCACCAGGCCCACGGAGAGCAGCAGAAAACCCACGGTGATCGTGCGGTAGCTCAGGCTGTCGAGCTGTTCGCTGAGGCGAAAGTTTCCTGAGCTGAGTTCAAGCTCGCCCCCGCCCGCGGCAGCCACACTCGCTTGCCGGTAACCGCCGCTGCCGATCGAACTGCTGCGCAACTCCAGCACTCCCTCGCGGTCCACAAGCAGAACGGCCACTGACAACAGCGAGCCAACCAGCAGGGCCGCATAGCTGAGCATGATCACGCTCACATGCATCACCAACCAACTGGAGCGCAGGGCCGGTACTAAGGGCGAGGCCTCCTGCAGCCGTTCCGGTAAGGCAAAACTGGCGAAAGCCACACAGCCCAGGGCCATGGGAGTGGCCGCTGCTGGCACGAGGGGATTGGGCCAACTGCGCTCCACCAGCAATTGCACCAGCGTGCAGGCCCAGGCCAGGAAACAGAGGGATTCGTAGAGGTTGCTGATCGGGAAATGGCCCGACTCCCACCAACGCAACACCAGCTGGGCCGTGAGGCACAGGTTGGCCGCTGCCACCAGCAGGCGCACCCAGGGGCTGTTGCGGTCGCCGCTCAGGGCCCAGAAGGAGAGGGGCAGCACCAAGAGCAACAGGCCAAAAGCCAGAAGGCCAAGAGCCAGGACCGGATCGTTCACCACATGAACTCAGCTGACGCTCACTCTGCCGTGTGGCCGAGGCCGCGGCGAAGCTCCAAAGGGCGGGTCACCGGCTGGCCACCCGCAGCAGATGGAGGCCTCCCGCCATGCCGATCAGCACGGGGGACCAGGCAGCCAGAAGCGGAACCAGGGTTCCTGAGATTCCTAGCGAGCTGAAGATGAAGGACATCAGGTAATAGCCAAAAATCAGCAGCACGCTGATCCCGAATCCCTGGCTGCGGCTGGTGCGGTTGTAGGGCCTCACACCAAGGCTGCTTCCGATTAGGCCGAACACAAGGCAGATCGCCGGAAAAGCAAACTTCTCCTGAATCCGCACCCGCATGCGGCGGGCCTCTTTGGCGTTGCCGGCCTCCTCATAGAGCCGCTCGGCCCGGCGGGCCTGGCCCACGGTCATGGCACCGGGATCGGTGGGAATCTTGGCCACCTCTAAGGGATTGCGGCTCAGGGGATAGAGATAGCGGTCAAAACGGGCCGAGGTTGTGGTGCCAGAAGCATCATCGAGATTGACAATGTGGCCATTTCTGAACTCCCACATGCCCTGGGTTTCGTTCCAACGGCCGCTTTCAGCTGTGAGCATCTGCCGCTGGCCGCCCCTGGAAAAATCGATCACGGTGACATCCAACATCTGCCCCTGCAGATACTTGCGCGAATAGAAGAGATGGGTGAGCTGCTTGATGCTCTCTCCTTCGAGTTGCTTGATGCGTCCAAAGCGAGAATAAAGAACATTATTGCCTGTTTCGGTGGTGAGAGCCTTGCCTAGCGCCACCTCCAACGTGTTGGTGGCCGCGAGATTGGCCTTCGGCACGATCAGATCATTGAACAGGAAGGTGAGCAGGCTCATCAGCACCGACAACACGAGGGCCGGCAGCACCATGCGGCTGGTGGAAACGCCCACGCTGCGCAGGGCCGTGAGTTCACTGTTTCCCGAGAGACTGCTGTAGGCCAACAGGGTGGCCATCAGGGTGGCCATCGGAAAGGCGAGCACCAGAAAACCCGGCAAGCGCAGCAGCAGCACCTGCATGGCCGCCAATAGGGGAAGGCCCGACTCGGCAACCCGGCGCACCAGCTCGAACACCACCCCCACCGAAAGAGAAACGGCGGTGAAGGCTGCGATTCCGAACAGCAACGGCCCCAGCAACTCCTTGATCAACCAGCGATCCATCAAGGGAATCCGGTTCCACCGCAACTGAGCGGACAATCGCTCCATGGGGATGGACCGCTGCAGTTTCTGGAGACGGGTGAAGGCGATCACAGCTGGAAGGCCTCGCCGAGATAATGGCGCCGCACCAGCGGATCCTGCGCCATGGCCTCGGAGCTGCCGGAGGCCAGGATTCTTCCCTCGGTGAGGATGTAGGCGCGATCGGTGATCGCCAAGGTCTCCCGCACGTTGTGGTCAGTGATCAGCACACCCATGCCCCGGATGCGCAGGCCATCAATGAGGGCCTGAAGATCGGCCACCGCCAGGGGATCGACACCGGCAAAGGGTTCATCGAGCAGCAGATAGCGGGGGCCCTTCTCTCCCACGGCCAGGGCACGGGCCACCTCACAGCGGCGGCGTTCTCCGCCGGACAACTGATAGCCCTTGCGGTGCTGAAAAGGCACCAGATGGAAATCCTGGATGAGGCTGTCCAGCCGCTCTCGCCGCATGGAGGGGGGTGTGCCGCTCTCCTGCAGGGCCAGCTGGAGGTTTTCGCGCACCGTGAGCGAGCGGAACACACTGGCCTCCTGAGGGAGGTAACCGATGCCGAGACGGGCACGCTGTGGCATCGGCAATCGGGTGACCGAGAGGCCATCGAGGCGAACATCTCCCCGGTCGGGCCGCAACAGACCAGTGACGATGTTGAAGGTGGTGGTCTTGCCGGCGCCATTGGGCCCGAGCAGGCCCACCACCTCGCCTGGATGCAGCTCCACACTCACGCCATTCACCAGGGTGCGCCCCCCGAGGGAGATCGCCACCTGATCCAGATTCAGGCTCATGGCATCGGCGGGCGGGCTGCTGGAGCGGAGGGCGATTGAAGCCGGATCTTGCTGAGCACCTGCCGACCCGAAGCCGGTTCGGCCTGAAGCCGCTCGCTACCCAGCTGATAGACCAGCCGCTCGGCCTTAATCCGCTGGCCGTCCGCATCGACCACCTCCACATCCCCACTCAGCACCAGGCGCGCCTCCTTCGAGAAATACTGGGCCTGGCGTGATGTGGCCACCATCCCCTTCTCCGGATAAACAATCCGCACATTCCCCGTGGCCGTGACGATGCCGGTGCGGTTGTCGGCCTGCTGGCGATCCGATTCGATCGTGACCATGCCAGCCCCCGCAGCCGGGACAGCGGGATCGGTCGCCCGGACTGCTGCTGATGACGGGGTTGCGGGCGGGCTTGTCTCGCCGGACGCCGCACCCTGGGGCCTGGGCAGGAGGGGTGCCGCAGGCGTGGAGAGACCATCCGACTGAGCCTGAGCCCAAGAAAGCCGGGATGAAGAGGACCAAACCAGCAGAGCCAGGCCCAGCAGCAAGGCGCCAGCCCTTGGCCCCGGAACTGCTGCTGTGGCGCGCTTGGGTGACGGCAAGGTGATGGAAATCGAGAATTCGACCAATCGATTCAATTTACCGTTGGCTCCTGCGGGGATGCCCGGCGCAGGCTGGGAGCTGGAAGGTCATCCAGCGGTTGCTGCTGCTGGAGGGCCTCAAGGAAACGGGCACTGTTGCTGCGAAGCAGGGCAAGGTCGAAGCCGAGGGCGCCATCACCGCAGGGTGACAACCGTCCCAGACCTTCCCCCAGCAATACCGTGGCACCCCGGAGGTTTCCCCGTTCGCGGTGCAGATGGGCGACAGCAATCTGGAGTATGCCCTGGAGCTCCGTGCGTTCAGGCTCCAGGGTTTCGTGCCAGAGGGCCTCGAAGCCATCGTGGCAGGCATACCACTCACCATGGTTGAACTGATCCACAGCGTCCAGCAGGCGGGGATCGCCGGCCAGATCAGGCTCGCCGGCGATGGGGTCCAAGGGATTCAGCGCTTGGCGGGTTTGCGGGCCGGCAGCTTGCGCAACCGGATCGACTCGGGGGTGACCTCAAGCATTTCATCGGGGCCGATGTACTCGAGAGCCCGTTCCAGGGTCATCTGGACAGGGGCTTGCAGGGTGTCGAGTTCCTCAGCACCGGCTGAGCGGATGTTGGTGAGCTGTTTGGCCTTGCAAACATTGATCTCCATATCCTGAGGGCGGTTGTTTTCGCCGATGATCATCCCCTTGTACACCTTGGTGGTGGGGGTGATGAAGAATTGGCCGCGATCCTCGGCGTTCTTGAGGGCATAGAAGGTGGCAGTACCCTCCTCGAAAGCAATCAGAACACCGTTACGGCGGGTGTCGAAGTGACCCTGCATCGGGCGGTAGTCGAGGAAAGAATGGCTCATGATTCCCTCGCCGCGCGTGGCACGGATGAAGTCGCCTCGGAAGCCAATCAGCCCCCTGGAAGGAACCACGAATTCGAGCTGGGTACGGCCGTCGTTGGTGTTTTCCATGTTTTGCATCTCACCTTTGCGGATGCCGAGCTTTTCAATGCAGGTGCCCACTGACTCCTCCGGCACATCCAGCACCAGGGTTTCAAAGGGTTCGTTAGGGCTGCCATCGATGGTGCGGTAGATAACTTGGGGTTGGCTTACCTGGAACTCGAAGCCCTCCCGGCGCATGGTTTCAATCAAAATTCCGAGGTGGAGCTCGCCCCGGCCGCTCACCGACCAGCGATCAGGTGAATCGGTGTCTTCCACCCGCAGGGCCACGTTGGTGAGCAGTTCCTTCTGCAACCGATCGCGGATCTGACGGCTGGTCACGAATTTGCCTTCCTTGCCTGCAAAGGGTGAATCGTTCACCACAAAAGTCATTTGCAGGGTTGGTTCGTCCACCTTGATCAGGGGGAGGGCTTCCGGGTGATCGGGACAGGCGATGGTCTCGCCGATGTTGACCTCATCAAATCCGGCCACGGCCACCAAATCACCGGCACTCGCTTGCTCGATCTCAACGCGCGCAAGACCCTTGAAGCCCAACAGCTTAGAAATGCGGCCGCGCTTAATCGAGCCGTCATCGCGGATCAAGGCGGCAGGCTGGCCTGCCCGGATGGTGCCGTTGTGAATACGGCCGATCATGATACGTCCGAGAAAATCGCTGTAATCGAGCGTGGTGACCTGCAGTTGCAGGGGCTTGTTGGGATCGCCGACTGGGGGCGGCACATGGCGGAGGATAGCCTCAAAGAGCGGTTTCATCGTGTCGCTCTCGGTCTTCATATCGGGTTTGGCATAACCACTCATGCCGCTACCGAATAGGTAGGTGAAGTCGCACTGGTCGTCGTCGGCTCCGAGCTCGAGAAAGAGATCGAGAACTTTGTCGACAGCCTGCTCAGGATCGACTCTGGCTCGGTCGATTTTATTCACGAAAACAATCGGACGCAGACCTTTTTCAAGGGCTTTTTTGAGCACGAATCGAGTTTGGGGCATGGGCCCCTCATTGGCGTCCACGATCAGCAGACAACCATCCACCATGCCCAGCACCCGCTCCACTTCACCGACAAAATCGGCGTGGCCGGGTGTGTCTACAATATTGATACGAATTCCATTGTAATCAACGGCTGTATTCTTTGAAAGAATCGTGATGCCGCGCTCCCGCTCCAGATCATTGGAATCGAGAATGCAGGTCGGCACCGCCTCGCCTTCGCGGAAGATTCCCGACTGGTTGAGCAGGGCATCCACCAAGGTGGTCTTGCCGTGGTCGACGTGGGCAATGATCGCGATATTGCGAATCAGGGCGCCTTTGGCTTCGCCGCTCATGGGGCCTGGGTCCTCAAGGGGTAGGGGTGTTGGCGTCTGCCCGGGTGACGCCGCGTCGCGCGTTCCTAATCCGTGGGCATGTGGCAGCGGAAGAAAATGCTGCTCGGGCTGGATCGAGACCTGAGCTCCTGTCGTCACCCTGGTTTGAAGCACCCAGCGATGGGCATTTCAAGGAGCAAGCCGGAGTTCTGAAGCGATTCTTGATTCTATAACAGTAAGCGCCCAAGGCGGTTAAGGGAGATTCCGGCTGAGGCGATGGGCCGGCTCAAACAGCCGCAGGGCCTCGGTGGACCCCTCAAATCGCCAGTGCCAGGGCTCGTAGCTCACCCCTTGGCGGTTCTGAGCGGGAAAGGAGAGCCGAAAATGAAACCGCACGGCGTTGGCCTTGAGCCAGGCATAGGCATCCGTCGTCTCGAAGCTGGTGGAGAGGTTGGTCTGGGGGCTGCGCCCATCGCCGAGATCGACAGCAAAACCTGTGCTGTGCTCGGAAAACCCTGGCGGAGCACTGACCCGGGCGCGCTCCTCAGGGCTCTGGTTGCGTTCGGCACCCACCACAAAGAAGAGATGACGCTGCAGGGCCAGACTGCGGAAGGCACTAATCACCGTGAGTTGAACCCCATCAGCGGCAGCGGCACGCTGCATGGCAAGCAATTGGCGAGCCGCTTCCTCTCTCAACTCGAGCCCGGACGCGAAAGTGACCAGGCTGGCCGCCGGGGCTTCGGGATAGGGAAAGTGGCCGAGCAGCCGTCCATCGGCCGCCAATCTTGTGTTCAGGCCCGCCACTGGGGGCGGGACCAACCAGGGCCGTAGGGGCCCTAGAACCAACGCGACGGCCAAGGATCCCACCACCAAGCTGCCGAGCAGTCCCCAGCGAAAACGGCTGGCGAGGCTCGTCTGGGTGCTGGCCGGCGGTCGACTGCGGCGAGCCAAAGGGATGTCCGCTGCACTGCCCCCCCGACCCCCGGGCTCCCGCCCGCTTGAGCTGGCTGCGCGGCGCCCGCTCCTGGCTTGGGCGCTCGGGGCCGAACCGCGCGGGGGTGAATCTCGGCCGGAGGCTCGCGGGGACACGCCGGGAAGGGTGGGTGGTTGGATGTTAAGACGCTGTTGCCGAACTCCAAGCAACACGATGGTTGGCGGTGTTAGCTTCTGTGTGAGAACCCTTGGCTGGAGCTGGTTTCAAGATGTTGCGCGTTGCGGTTGTCGGGGGCGGCCCCAGCGGATCCTGTGCTGCGGAAGTTCTGGCCAAAGCTGGAATTGAAACCTGGCTGTTTGAGCGGAAGCTGGATAACGCCAAACCCTGTGGTGGGGCGATTCCCCTTTGCATGGTGTCGGAATTCGACCTGCCCGAGTCGATCATCGATCGCAAGGTGCGCAACATGAAGATGATCTCCCCCTCCAACCGCGAGGTGGACATCCATCTCGACAACAATGCCGAATACATCGGCATGTGCCGGCGTGAGGTGATGGATGCTTTCCTGCGCGATCGGGCCGCCTCCCTCGGAACCCAGCTGGTCAATGGCCTGGTCACGAAGATTGACACCGGCGCGAACCGGCAGGGCCCTTACACCCTCACTTATTCCGACTATGCCGCTGGTGAAGCGACCGGCGAAACCAAGACGTTGGAAGTGGACCTGATCGTGGGCGCCGATGGTGCTAACAGCCGCGTGGCCAAGGCGATGGATGCGGGCGACTACAACGTGGCCATCGCCTTCCAGGAGCGGATCAAGCTGCCGCCGGAAGAGATGAAGTATTACGAAAATCTTGCAGAAATGTATGTGGGCACCGATGTTTCCCCCGATTTCTACGCCTGGGTCTTTCCGAAATATGATCATGTGGCGGTGGGAACCGGCACCATGCAGAAAAACCAGGCCCTGATTAAGGGTCTGCAGCAGGGCATCCGCGAGCGAGCCAGCAATCGACTTCTCAAGGGCGAAGTGATCAAGGTGGAAGCCCATCCGATTCCAGAACATCCCCGGCCACGCCGCGTTGTGGGGCGGATGGCACTGGTCGGAGATGCTGCCGGCTATGTGACCAAGAGTTCCGGCGAGGGCATCTATTTCGCGGCGAAGAGCGGTCGGATGTGTGCCGAGGAGATCGTGGCAGCCAGCCAGGGCGGGCAGCGCATTCCCACGGAAGCCGATCTGAAGGTGTATATCAAAAAGTGGGACAAAAAATATGGTCCTACTTATAAAGTTCTAGAGATTTTGCAGAACATATTTTATAGTAATGACGCCGCCCGCGAAGCTTTCGTGGAGATGTGCGACGACAAGGATGTGCAACGTCTCACCTTCGACAGCTATCTCTACAAGCGGGTGGTTGCGATGAATCCCTGGCAGCAACTCAAGCTAACCTTCCTCACCCTCACCGCCGTGCTGCGGGGCCAAGCGCTGGCGCCTTCCTCCTATAGCCCGGTGGCCAGTGCTGTACGCAGCCCCGAAGAAGTTGAGGCGATGGAGGCTGTGAGCGCGATCAAGGGCGGGATTCGGGTGAAACGGCCCGAAGCCAAGACACACCCTTCCTCCGCAACCCCTGGAGAAGCGGACTCCAAGGAGAGCCGCGAGCCGGTGCTGGCGGGCAAGCCCTGAGGGTTCAAAAGCCAATCCGCCGCTGGTGGGGACAACCTCCGCTCAATGCCCAAGCCGCTGCTGCTTCAAGAGATAACCTCAGCTGAGCTGACCGGCTCAGCTCGAGGCTGAGGTGTAGTGGCGAAGGGCCAGCCTCCAGAGGGCTCGGCTACCCACCACGCTCAACCCTGCCAAAACCAGTCCTGCCAGCAACGATCCGCCACTGGCCAATCCCAGAATCGCCTCAGCTGGCACGGTGGTGAGAAAGGCCACCGGCAAGATGGTGCTGAACACCACCCGAAGCGCTGGGGGATAGGCGCTGACGGGGAATTGCCCAGCGGCCAGCAGGCTCCGGAGCACCTCGGTGGCATTCCAGATTTTCACGAACCAGATGCTGGTGGCCGCCAGCACGAACCAGAGGCTGTACAGAATGGTGATGCCAGCCAGAACCATCAGGCCGCCGGTGAGCAAGGCGGTGGTATGGGGTTTGGCGCCGGAGCGGATCGTTCCCACCACCACCAGGGCAAGACCGAGCACCATCTCCGGCAGGCCCCAGGGAGAAAGGGTGCGCAACGACAACCAGATCTGGGAATCCATCGGCTTGAGCAACACAAAGTCGAGGCCGCCGCTCTGAACCTGTTTCACCAGGTTGCCTAGATTTGGTCGCAGCAAGGTGCTCGAAAATCCATTCAGCAGCGTGTAGATGCCCAGCACCACCAGGGCCGCATTCCAGCTCCATCCCCCCAGCTGTTGACCGCGACCGAAGAACAGCGACAGCGTGAACAGGCTGCCCGTCAGGGTGATGAGCGTGGCCGCCACCTCAATCAGCAAATTGAGCTGATATTCCATTTCGGCCGCCAGGGAGGAGGACCAAAAGCGGGCGATGCTGCGAGCATGTCGACGGATGGTGGAGGTCGATCCCATCAGCCCCCCATGGCCGCATAACGGCGGACGCCTGCGCGCCACAGCAGCAGGTTGATTGGGATCAATACGGCCAGCCAGACGGCGACAGTCCGAAAGCCTGCCAACGCATCAATCGGACCACCGGAGGCGAGCTGGGCCGGCAGGTACAGCATCGAGGGGAACGGGGTCAGAAGGGCGAATCGCCGCACCGCTTCGGGATAGAGATCCAGAGGAGCAAGCATGCCCGAAAGAAAGAGATAAGGCATGAAGAGAAAACGTTCGAGGGCACTGGCCCGCTCACTCCAGAAGCAGAGCATCGTGATGGCGTGCTGCAACAGAAAATTCAGCCAGAACCCGAGGTGAGCTGCCAGCAGTGCAAGCAGCAGGCGTGTGGGTGAAGGGATCCAGACCGCCTCCGGAACCGCCCAAAAAAAGAGCGCCACCATGACCATCACGAAGGGGAATCGAGTGGCCTGCTCGGCTAGGTGGGCAGCGGCGTATCGCCAAATCAGCGGCAGCGGTTGCAGCAACAGGGGAGAAAGACGTCCCAGCAGGTTGTCCTCCTCGAAGGCGTACACCACCCACACCACCGTGAACTGGCGCACGACGAACGCCGCCAGGAAGTAGCGAGAGAACGCTTGGGGGCTAATGCCCGCCGCGGCACCGGCCGGTGCTCCGCTCCAGAGCGAGAACATCAACAGCGGCAGCAGTCCTGAGAGGGCCCAGAGCAGAATCTCGGCCCGGAATTCGAGCATCAGCGCGTACTGACTGTTGAACAGGGCGCGGCCGATGCGCAGGGCGGAGGCCAGGGCCGGGCGCCCACTGCGACGACCACTTGGCAGAGGCCGCAAAGGATGCTGGCTCATGGCTGCTCGATGCTTCCCTGCCGGAAAAGCCGGCCGATGATGTCCTCGATCGGGGGATCACGAACCTCAAGATCCAGAACCGGCAGGTCCGCCAGCAGACGTCCCACCACCGTGGTCAGGCGGTCGCGATCGACCAGCAACCGCACATCGCGGCCACTGCAGGATTCGATCTCCCCATAGCCGCTGAAGGCCGAGTCCGGCAGGGTGTCGGCCAGCTCCAGCCGCACCTCGCGGCGGGGAGCGAGGCGCTGGGTGAGCTGCTCGAGGCTGCCGTCATGGAACAGGGAACCGGCGTGGATCAGCAGGACGCGGGGACACAGGGCCGTGATGTCGGTCATGTAATGACTGGTGAGCAGCACCGTGGCGCCATGGCGGCGGTTGTAATCGGCCAGGAAGCGGCGCATGGCCGCCTGGGCATTCACATCCAGACCAAGGGTGGGCTCATCGAGGAAGAACACCTCCGGCCGATGCAGCAGGGCTGCCATCAGTTCGGCCTTCATTCTCTGGCCCAGGGACAGCTTGCGCACGGGGCGGTGCAGTTCCTCCCCCAGCTCTAGCATCTCAGCCAGTTCGCTGATGCGTCGGGCGGCCTCCCGGTCGTCGAGGCCGTAGACCGCCGCATTGACCCGCAGGGAATCCAGGGGTGGCAAATCCCAGATCAACTGCTGCTTCTGACCCATCACCAGGGTGATGCGGCGCAGGAATTCCGCCTCGCGGCGGGCTGGAACATGGCCGGCCACCTCCAGCCGCCCGCCGCTGGGATGGAGCAGCCCGCTCAGCATCTTGAGAGTGGTGGTTTTGCCGGCGCCGTTAGGGCCCAGAAAACCCACCATCTCGCCAGGCTCGATCGTGAAATGAAGATCCCGCACGGCCTCAACCGTGCGGACCCTGCGCCTCAGAAAATGCCGCAGAGTCCCGGCTAAACCAGGGTCCTTCTCCGACACCCGAAACGAGCGGCAGAGACCCTGAACGTGGACGATCGCCATCGCCCCAGGCTAGAGACCGCTGCTGCGCCTAGCGCCCCTGCGGTGGCCGCATCGTTGCACTGAACAGGAAAGCATCCGCGGCGGCGCCTGCGCTGCACAGCCAAAAAAAGCCGCGATGCCTCGGCAATCGGGTCAACCTGCCAAGCGGTTGAAATCGGCCAGCACCGCCGCCTGGTTCCGCAAGACCCCCAGCAGATTCAGACGATTGCTGCGCACGGCGGGATCCTCGGCCATCACCAACACGCTGTCGGCGCCATCAAAGAAGGCGGCGAGGGTGACAGCACTCTCGGCCAGTCCGCGGGCCAGCTCCCGGTAGCGGTTGGGATCGTTGCCGGTGGCCACCGGTTCGAGCTTCATGAGAACCTCGAGCATGGCGGCCTCGCTGCCCTTCTCAAACAGGACCGCCTCCACCACCCCCGAGGGGCTACAGACCCCGCCGGCCAGGGTTCCCTTTTCGGCCAGGCGCGAGGCCCTCTGCACCACTGCCTGCACAGCCGACAGCTCACCGCTGCGGCGCAGGGATTGCAGCAGCTCCGCTCGGCGGCGGGCATCGGCTGGATCGGCAAGCACCCGCTCCAAGGCCAGCCCCTCCCCGGCGACCGCCTGCACCACATCCACCGCAAACCCCTCCTCCTCGAGCAGGCTCACGAGGCGCTGGCGCAGGAATTCCGCCAATTCGGCCGCGAGGGCACCGCTGTCCACCTGAAAGGCGGGAAACAGCGCAGCCCACTGGCTGGTGCATCGCTGCAGCAGGGCGAGTAGATCCAGCCGCCAGCCCCGCTCCCAGAGAATCTGGAGCAGGCCATTGCCGGCCCGGCGGAGGGCATAGGGATCGGAGGAGCCTGTGGGACGTTCGCCCTTGGCATAGATACTCAGCAGCAGTTCCAGCCGCTCCGCCAAGGCCACCACGGCCCCGGCATCACTACCGGGCAGGGCATCGCCGGCACCGCGGGGGAGGTAATGCTCAAGCACGGCCAGAGCAACCGCCCGGGGCTCCCCCTCGGCCAGCAGATATTTCCCCCCCATCACCCCCTGGAGCTCCGGGAACTCCCCCACCATCTGGCTCACCAGATCGTGCTTGCACAGGTGGGCTGCGCGGCGGGCATGGTCGGCGGTCGGGGGTTCGATGGGCAGCCGCTCCAGCAGTACGTCGGTACACCACTCGAGCCTCTCAACGCGGTCGCGCAGGCTGCCGAGGCCTTCCGCGAAGGTGACCCGCGCCAGTTGCTCGCGGCGGTCGATGCTGGCGGTGGAGCGGTCGGCAGCCAGGAAGAATTCGGCATCGGCCAGCCGGGCCCGCAGCACCCGCTCGTTGCCGCGGCGAATGGTTGCCGCCGCCGCATCCAGCCCGTTGCCGATGCAAAGGAAGCGGGGGAGCAGCTGGGAGCCCGCCTCCAGCGCCAGGGGGTCAGCCGGAGCGTCTTGGCGCTGCAGGGGCACGTAGCGCTGATGGGCGCGCATCACCGTGCTGAGCACCTCCGGCGGCAGGGCCAGGAAGCGCTCCTCGATGGCACCCTCGATCAGGCGGGGGGATTCGACCAAATCCACCAGCTCCTCGAACAGAGCGTCAGGCAGATCCGGCCGGGCCGTGGAGGCTTCGGCGGCGGCGGTGATCGCCTGCCGGATGGCGGTGGCACGGGCCTGGCGATCGACCTGGACATCGGCGGCGGCCAGGGCGCCGACATAGGCCGTGGCGGTCTCAATCACCACGGGATCGGCGTGGAGTCGGTGGCCCCGGCTGAGGCGATCGCTGTGCAGGGGGGGATCGCAATCGGCGAGGGTAATCGGCACCACCGCTCCATCGAGCAGGGCCACCAGCCAGCGGAGCGGACGGCTGAAGCGGCTGTCGCCGTTGCCCCAGCGCATGAAGCGGCGGCCCTGCAGGCTCCAGATCCAGTCGGGCACCAGCTCGGCCAGCACCTCGGCGGTGTCCCGGCCCGGCTCGATGGTGCGGGCAAAGACGAAAGCCCCCTTTTCGGTGTCACGCACCTCTAGGGCCTCAGGATCCACGCCGCAGCGGCGAGCAAATCCCACGGCGGCGGGAGTTGGAAGGCCATCGCGGAAGGCCTGCTGGGCCGGGGGGCCCTTGCGTTCCTCGCTGCGATCCTCCTGCCGATCAGGCAGATCCTCGAGCCGCAGGGCGATCCGGCGCGGGGTGCCATCCACCCGGATGGCGCCGCTACTGATCCGGGCCTCGGCCAGATCCCGCCGAACCCGCTGCTCCAGTTGTTGGAGGGCCGAGCCTGCGAAATCGGCGGGTAACTCCTCGGTGCCGATCTCCAACAGGAACGTGGCCATGGAAATGGATGGTGCAGGGAGTGGGCGAACTGTATTGAAACGGTGGGTTGAGTATCAGCGACAGAAGATCGGCGGCCTGAGCGGTCGCGGTTCGCTAACGTCGTTTAAACAGAGCAAGGAACCAGGAATGGCCCCATCGAGGGTTGCCTCCCGTGCCACCGCCGATGGATCCTCCAAACGGCCAGCCCAGTCGGCTTCATCACAGTCTGAGGCCAATGCAGCGAAGGCTGAGGCCATTCCAGCGAAGGCTGAGGCCAATCCAGCGAAGGCTGAGGACAATCCAGCGAAGCTTCAGGACAATGGAGCGAAGCTTCAGGCCAGTGGAGCGAAGGCAGCGACACCGACCAAGTTTGAGCAACTCAAAGCGAGCAGCACTCATCTGCACGAACCGCTGGGCAGTGAACTGACCAACGAACTGAAGCATTTCAGTGACAGCGCCGTTCAGATCCTCAAGTTCCACGGCAGTTATCAGCAGGACAATCGCGATAACCGCCGCAAGGGAGAGGAGAAGGACTGGCAGATGATGCTGCGTCTCCGCAGTCCGGCGGGCCGCATCCCGGTGCCGCTCTACCTCGCCCTCGATGGGCTGGCCGACCGATTGGGCAACGGCACCCTCCGGGCCACCACCCGTCAGGCCTTCCAGATGCATGGGGTGGCTAAGGCCGACCTGAAGGAGGTGATCGGCACGATCGTGCGCTCGCTGGGCTCCACCCTCTCGGCCTGCGGGGACATCAACCGCAACGTGATGGCACCAGCGGCCCCGTTCAGCGGCGGCGGGTACCCTGCCGCCCGGCTTCTTGCCGATCAGATCGCCGATCTGCTGGCGCCCGATGCCGCCGAGGGCTCCTATCTCGACCTCTGGGTGGATGGTGACCTCACCTACCGCATTCGTCCCAGCGCGGCCGTGAAGCGTGTCAAGGCCCGCCAGAAGGAAGGGGCCGTGTTCAGCGGTGACTCCGATGAACCGCTTTATGGCTCCACCTACCTGCCCAGGAAGTTCAAGGTGGCCGTCACCGTGCCTGGTGACAACGCCGTTGACCTGCTCACCCAGGACATTGGCCTGGTGCTGTTCACGGATCCAAACGGGCGGCCGAGGGGTTGCAATGTCTACGTGGGTGGGGGCATGGGCCGGACCAACAACAAGGAGGAAACCTTCGCCCGCACCGCCGACCCTCTGGGTTATGTGGCTGCTGCCGACGTGCTGGATCTGATCCAGGCGATCCTGGCCCTACAGCGCGACCACGGTGATCGCCAGCAGCGCCGCCACGCCCGGATGAAGTACTTAATCCACGACCGAGGCATCGGCTGGTTCAAGCAGGAACTGACGCGCTACTTTTCCCAGCCAATCCGCCCCTTGCGGGACGAACCGATTCGCAAGCTCCACGACTACCTGGGCTGGCATCGGCAGGGTGATGGCCTCTGGTTCGTGGGCCTGCCCCTGCTGTGTGGTCGTCTGGAGGGGGAAATCAAGCTAGCCCTCCGGCGGCTGGTGGAGACCTACCAGCTGGAGGTGCGACTGACTCCGAACCAGGATCTGCTGCTTTGCAACATCGGGGCCCCGCAGCGCAGTTCCCTGAAGCGGGAATTGGCGGCGATCGGCTTCGAGACCCCCGAAGACACCACACCCCTGGCCCGCCATGCGATCGCCTGTCCGGCCCTGCCCACTTGCGGTCTGGCGATCACCGAGGCCGAGCGGATCCTGCCGATGGTAGTGGCCCGACTGGAGAGCCAGCTGGCAGAGCTCGGGATTGAGCGGCCGGTGCTGCTGCGAATGACGGGCTGCCCGAACGGCTGCGCCCGCCCCTATATGGCCGAAATCGGTTTGGTGGGAAGCGGCGTGGACGAATACCAACTCTGGCTCGGAGGCACCCCGGGACTGACCCAGCTGGCAAGGCCCTTCCTGCAGCGGCTGCCGCTTGAGCAGCTTGAAAAGACCCTGGAGCCTCTGTTCTTGGCCTGGCGGGACCAGGGGGGGCGCACGAGTTTCGGGGCCTTCGTCGGTCAGATCGGCGATGCCAGGGTCGCAGCGTTGCTGGCCGACCCCGGCTGAGTTGCAGGCTGGAGGGATGTTCCCACACGTCTTGGCATCCGCCTGATCTGGAGGCCTCGGGATTTCGCTGGGGGGTATCGCTCAGGCGGCTGCCCGACCGTAGTGGGCCTCGGTCTCACCCCGGCCCCAGGCCCAGAGCTGATCGCCATGGCTGAAATGCCACCACTCGTTGGGATGGCGGACAAAACCAGCGGCCGCCATCACCGCCGCGAGCCGATCGCGGCGAAGGTGCCATTGGGCCGCCTCGGAAGCGGGATCAGCCGCTGCCGCTGCGGCGAAATGGTCGGGTTCGGAGACCGGACCGATGGCATCGATAGCGCCCCCCATGGCCAGGGGCCGCCCAGCTCCGTCAGCCAGGGTGAGATCCACGGCGCCACCGGTGCTGTGGGGGGGCGGGGTGGCCGGATCAAGGCTGGGCTCGGCCCAGAAGCGGGCCACGGCCTCCACCACGACCTGCCGGGCCGCTGCATCGACATGGTTTGGATCCAGGCCACGGGCCTGACATTCCTGGGCGATGCTGTGCTCCACCATGAACCGCTGCACCGCCACGGGTCGCCAGGCATCGAAGATCGCCAGGCGCCAGCCCTCCGGTCCCGCGGCCAGGGCCGCATCGGCCGCCAGCAACCGCGCGATTACGCTGCTCCTTAGCCGGAAGGGGCTGGCCCCGGGCCCGTAGGGAGCGCCGAGGCTGATGTAGGGGTGGGGCTCCAGCCGCCACAGGCTGGAGGGCAGCGGCTCCAGGGATTCGCCGCACTCCTGGATCGGGATCGGGCTCCAGGGGCGAGTCGCGGTCATGGCGGGTGTGATGGGTCTTGATGCCAGCCTGCTATGGCAACCCTCCAGCCAACGATGGGCGGATCGCCGGGCGAGGGAGTCAGCGCGGGGCGAGCGCTAGCGCTGCCCCACACCACAGACTGCCTCCCCGGAGCGGAGAAGACTTGGGCAACGGCTCCTGAAAGCCCTGCCGGTTCAGGGCATCCATTCGCATCCAGGAGATCGATTGAATGGAGACGGGTTAATTGAGACGGGCGGCCTCCAGCTGACGCTGGCGCTGATCGAGCAGGGCCTGGCTTAGGCCGGGGTGGGCCTCCAGGTCTGGATCGGCGGCCACCAACTCCTGGGCCACTGCACGGGCCTGCTCGAGCAGGTCCCCATCGTCGGTGAGGCTGGCCAAGGCCAGATCCGGCAGGCCTGACTGGCGGGTTCCCAGCACCTGGCCCGGCCCCCGAAGCCGTAAATCCATCTCGGCGATCTCAAAGCCATCGCTGCTTCGCACCAACACCTCAAGCCGCTGACGGGCATCGGCATTGTTGCCTCCATGCAGCAGCAAACAGTGGGAAGCCGCCGCGCCCCGGCCCACCCGGCCCCGCAGCTGGTGCAGCTGGGCCAGGCCAAACCGCTCGGCATGCTCGATCACCATCACGCTCGCCTCCGGCACATCCACCCCCACCTCCACCACCGTGGTACTCACCAACACATGGCATTCACCGCGGGCAAAGGCCCCGATCGCCGCCTGCTTCGCCTCGCTGGACAGACGGCCATGCAGCAGGCCCACCCGCAGATCGACAAACACCTCCTCGGCTAGATGGCGATGCACCTCCACCGCCGAGCGCAAATCGAGCTTCTCGCTCTCCTCCACCAGGGGGAGCACCACGTAGGCCCGCTGGCCCAGGGCTACCTGTTCGCGCACCAGCTCCCAGGCCTCCTGCCGCTCGCCGGAGCGGAGCAAGCGGGTGCGGATCGGCGTACGGCCGGGAGGGAGCTCATCGATCTGACTCACATCCAGATCGCCGTGGATCGAGAGGGCCAGGGTGCGGGGGATGGGTGTGGCGGTCATGGTGAGCAAGTGGGGCTGTAACCCCTTGGCCATCAGACGGTTGCGCTGCCGTACGCCAAAGCGGTGCTGCTCATCCACCACCACCAGCCCCAGCCGGGCGAACTGCACCGGATCCTCCAGGAGGGCATGGGTGCCCACCAGGATCTGCAGTTGGCCGTTGATCAGGTCTTGCAGCAGTTCCCGCCTCCTTCGGGCCGGGGTGGAGCCGGTGAGCAGGGCACAGCTCACGTGCAGCTGAGGCAGCCAATGGGCGAGCTTGGCGAGATGCTGCTCGGCCAGCACCTCGGTGGGGGCCATCAGGGCGCCCTGGCAGCCGGCCTCGATCGCACAGAGCAGGGCAGCGACGGCCACCACGGTCTTGCCGCTGCCCACATCCCCCTGGAGCAGCCGTGCCATCGGCTGGGGACGGGCCAGGTCATGGCGGATCTCGGCCAGCACACGATCCTGGGCGCCGGTGAGGGGAAACGGCAGGATCGTGCGCAGCTGGCCCACCAGGTCGGCACCCCCGGGAGGTGGATCCAGGGCAAGGGCGGGGCGTTGACGGAGCTTCTGGCGGCGCTGGGCCAGACCCAGCTGCAGCAGCAGGAACTCATCAAAGACCAGGCGCCGCCGGCTGGCCTGAAGATCCGCCTGGTCAGTGGGCTGGTGGATGCCCCGCAGGGCCCGCTGACGGGGCACTAAAGCCAGCCGCTGGCGGAGGGCATCCGGCAGGGGATCGCTCCACCGCTCGAGGTGGGGCAGCACAGCCTGAATGGCCCTGCGCAGGGTGTCGGCGCGCAGGCCCTCCGTGAGGCCATAGACCGGCACCAGTCGGCCGATCAGGGGAGAACGGACCGGTGACCCGGAGCTCTCCAGCACCTCAAGCAGGGGATCGGAAAAGGAAGGTCCGTAGGGACTCTCCTTCACGAGCCCGCTCACCGCCACCGTGGTTCCAGGAGGAAACTGACGCTGCTGGGCCTTCAGCCAGCCCGGGCTGCTGAAGCGACGGCCGGCGAAAAAGCGGCTGACCCGCAGACGACCCGTGCTGTCCTGCAGATGGAGCTCGAGAATCGAAAGATTGGGGTTGCGGGGACTGCTGAAGGCATGGCAACGCCGCACCGTGGCCACCACCGTGGCGGTCCGACCGGGAACCAGGGCCACGATGCGCACCAAGTTGGCGTAATCCAGGTAGTCGCGGGGGTAATGGGCGATCAGATCCCCCAGCACCAACAGCCCGAGGCCGGCCAGCTGGGTGGCGGTCCGAGGACCGATGCCGGGCACCTCCGCCAGGGGTGTGCTGGCCAGGAGGGAGCGGCTGGCCCGGTCGGCCGGGCCAGATGATCCCGATGGGGTGGCACTGGCATAGGGACTTGACGGCGGCAGGCTGGAGCCGCTTCCCAGCGCTGGCGGAGTGCTACCGCTTTCGGGGCCGTCGGGGCTGTTCAGCAGTCGCAGGCGGGGTGGAGCCTGCGGCAGCGCCGGTCGACTTTGGACCCGGACCTGATGGAGCCCCTGGCGCAGCTGGCGGAGCAAATGCTGACGGCGGGCCAGATCCTCCAGCCGGTATCGGCTGAAGGCAGCGGCAAGAGGCGCGAGGGAACGCATCGCATCCGGGGTGAGATCCGATGGAGGTGCCTCAAGATTGCGGGCCACGAAACTGGAGAAGGTTTCGTGGCGGCCCATCAGATCCCCGAAGCCCCGCTCGGCCTCGAGCCGGCAGGCCTGCTGCAGGGAGGCGAACCACGATTCCAGGGAACCAGGGGTGGAGACAGAGGAGGAAACCTCGCCGCAATCAGGCCTTAGCGACACCTCCGGTGGTGCGAGCGGTGCGGGCGAGGCCCCCCGCAGGGGATTCAGGAGGGGTGGTCCGGACCCGGGCGCATCGAGCGGATGTCCTGCAGCCACAGTGCTTCGGCCTCGTGCGCCTGGATCCGCCGTTCAAGTCGGCGGTACTGCTGGGCCATTCTGCGTCCCTCCTGGCGGAGCTGCTGCAGCCGGCTCCTTACCGTGCGCAACCGTGGTTGCTCCAGTTCGAGATCGGCGCGGCGCAGCAGGATGGACTGGGCCCTGAGAATCCGGCCGGAGCGGCTGCTGGG
Source organism: Cyanobacteriota bacterium (assembly GCA_026389265.1). Lineage (GTDB taxonomy): Bacteria > Cyanobacteriota > Cyanobacteriia > PCC-6307 > Cyanobiaceae > Cyanobium. The sequence goes on from JAPLIE010000043.1 coordinate 28,579, forward strand.
AAGGGGCAGGGGCAGCTGCAGAAGATTGGGATGGCTGGACTGAACCTCGATCTGCCCCCTGATAACCCCCTCCAGCAGGTTGAGAGGTAGCAGGATCCGGATCAACCCGCACTGCAGCAGTTCCGTGTTGAGGGCATGGGAAAGATCCCGCAGCTGGCGAGCCAGGGCCAGTTCCACGCCCTCCAGCCAGGCCAGCAGCGCCACTGGATCGCGGGGCAGCAGTCCACCCCCTTCCGGCGGGCGGTAGAGAGCACCGGGGTCCTCCTCCCTGAAGCGGTCCGGCAAGAAACGCTGTAGGGCATCGACCTCCAGCGCCAGGGCACGGAAGCGGAACGGGAAAGCCGCATCCTCCGGACGTTCACCGAACGACCCCGATTCCTCCCCTTCTGCTGAGGCCTGATCGCTGACGTCATCGCCACCCGCATCATCCTGGTCGGTGAACTCCGCCATGCCTTGCCCGTAGGGGTGCTCCAGCCCTCGGAGGCCCCTGTCCATCCCGGCCGCGGCAGCGAGGGCGGAGAACAGGCTGAACAGATCCGAGGCGGTGTCATCCTCATCCGGGTCGGCCCGTTCGGGGTGGAGGGCATCGGAATCCTCCGGATCCAGGCCTGATGATTCCGGTGCAGAGAATTCCGGTGCCGTGAATTCAGCGGCTGACGATTTTGCGGCTGAATCATTAGCACCCAATCCAGGGGCTTCACCCCAGCCGAGCCAGCCACCCTCAATCGGGAGATCCAGCCCGAGATGGACCGATCCATCGTGAGGGAGGCGGATTGGCGAGCCACCCTGCGGAGCATGGGGAGAACCGAGATCCGAGCGAGGCTCCGCTGCAGGACCGTGCGTCACGGTGGCCTGATGGCGGTCACCGTCAGCATCTGGATCTCGATCAAAGCGATCGGCCCGCAGGGCTTGCGCACGCGCGATCCGGCCAGCTAGGCAAGCCAGCTGTTCCACCGTGAGAAGGGTGGTGCAGTGCGTCACCAAAGCCGAGACGTTGGCGTGGAGGCGGCGACGCTGTGCTTCTGAAAGGGTGGTGTAGCGATCGGGTTGCACCTGGGTTGCCAGGTGAAAAATCGCCTGATCCACACTCTTGGGCAGGATCTGGCGCAACACCTGCAGGTAGAGCGCCAGCTGCCGATAAAGCTCCGGATTGGTGCTCGCCAGCTGATGTCGAATCCGCAGCAGATCGGCTTGCGTGGCAAATGGCCCAGAGACGTGGGTCATGGCAGCGGAGCCATGGGAAAGGATCAAGCCTTGCCCATGGCCGCCACTTCAGCAGCGAAATCGCTCTTCTCCACATCGATGCCTTCTCCGAGAGTGAAGCGGCTGAAGCGGCGAACTTGGATGTTCTCGCCGGTCTTGCCGGCGGCCTGCTTGACCATCTCTCCCACCGTGATGGTGTTGTCACGGATATAGGACTGCTCAAGCAGGGCGAGTTCTTTGAGGCGCTTGCCAATGCGCCCTTCCACGATCTTCACCTTCATCTCTTCCTTCTTGCCGGCCAGATCATCGCGGCCCATCTCAATCGCCTTTTCCCGTTCCGCAACCTCCTGGGGGATCTCCTCGGTGCTCACATAATCCACACTGGGGCAGGCGGCGATCTGCATCGCCACGTTGCGAACCAGCTCCTGGAACAGCTCACCGCGGGCCACAAAGTCGGTTTCGCAGTTCACCTCCACCAGCACGCCCACGCGAGCACCGGTGTGGATGTAGCTTCCGATCGCCCCCTCCGCAGCGGTGCGACCCGCCTTCTTCTCCGCGGTGGCAATGCCCTTCTGGCGCAGCCATTCAGCGGCCTTGGTCATGTCGCCGCCGGATTCGGCCAGGGCCTTCTTGCAATCCATCATGCCGGCGCCGGTCTTGTCGCGCAGGTCCTTGACGAGCTTGGCGGTGATCTCAGCCATGGGAGGGGAGGGATGGAAAACGGGTAAGGGGATCAATCTGCAGGGACGAGGGCATGGAACCCTGGCCTGAAAGCTCCGCAACGACATCCGGGCCGACCCGGAGCGCTAATTGCGGGCCTGTTGCTGCTCTAGCTGACAGCCTGGAGGATCGTCTGTCGCCTACATCGCCGCTGATGGTGCTCCAACTGCGGGCGGCACACCAGGGCCAAGACCGTCAACAGCCTGGCCATGGTGTTTGCTGGGCGGAGCCCGGGGGCTTCAGCCCAGGGGCGTTCAGCCCTCGTCGTCGCCGCCACGGTCTTGGGCGCCATGGCGTCCTTCATTGATCGCATCGGCCAGGCGACCCAGCACCAACTGCACCGAACGCACGGCGTCGTCGTTGCAGGGGATGGGCACATCGCAAAGGTCGGGATCGCAATTGGTGTCCAACATCGACACCAGCGGAATATCGAGCTTGCGAGCCTCGAGCACGGCGTTGGTCTCGCGACGCTGATCCACCAGGATCACCACATCGGGGAGACGGCGCATATTCTTTAGGCCGCCGAGATATTTCTGCAGCCGATCCAGTTCACGACGCAGCACCGCCGCTTCCTTTTTGGGTCGCATGGCGATGGCACCGGAGGACTCCATGCGCTCCAGATCCTTGAGGCGATCGATGCGGGCCCGCATGGTGGTCCAGTTGGTGAGCATGCCGCCCAGCCAGCGCTGGTTCACGTAGGAGGCACCACAACGGGTCGCCTCCAGGGCAATCACCTCGGAGGCCTGTTTTTTGGTGCCAACAAACAGAAAGCGCTTGCCGCTGCGGGAGGCACTGCGGGTCCATTTGTAGGCGTTGTTCATGCAGACAGCGGTCTGCACGAGATCGATGATGTGAACACCGTTGCGCGCGCAATAGATGTAGCGCGACATCTTCGGGTTCCAGCGCCGGGTCTGGTGCCCGAAGTGGGCGCCAGCTTCCATCATCTCGGCGAGCGTGACGACAGCCATGGGATTCGATTGGGTTTCGGGTTGGCCACCACCTGCCAGGAAAGCTGGTCGATTATGCGGGGTCGAGCATCGCGGGATGCGCTGGGACCGTTGCAACCGAAGCCAGATCACCCGAAACGTGCAGGTGTGCGGTGTGACAGGACTCAAGTAACTTATCAAATGGCCCGCTGGCGGCACGCGAGGAGGACCCACGCCGCCAGCGGAGATCAGAGTCCCTGTTGCGGAGCTTCGCTGTAAAGGGCCTCAACACCGATCCGGTTGAGGGGAAGGCGCAGCAGTTCCATCGCCAGGCCAGGGTGGCCCCGACGGATCAACCAGCCCAGCAGGGGCCGCAGGCTGCGTTCATTGAGGAGGCCCCCCAGGGTGAGCAGTTGCCACAGGATCCGATGCAGCCAGGTGTACTGGATAATGAACCGCACCCGGCGAGTGGGATGTTTGCGGTAAAAGACGAGTCCCATCTTGGCCCGCTCCCGCTCCACCTGGATCAGCCGCGGGATCTGCTCCAGGCTGAGGGCCGGATGCCAGTGGTAGCCCACGGCGCGGGGGCAGCGCACCAGATCCACCCCAAGACGCCGAAGGCGCTCCCCGAGCTCGAGATCCTCCCAGCCATAGAGGCGGAAGGAGGTGTCGAACAGACCGGCACGCTCCAGAACCTGCCGATCAATCGCCACATTGCCGGTGGCGAAGTAGGCGAAGGAGACATCATTGAGTTTGTGAGGCTCGCTGGTGGGATTCTCGAAATTGGCGGTGTTGACCACGGCGCCGTAGGTGAAGCAGAGCTTGTCCCCCCTCTGACTCCAGCGTTGCTCAAGGGCGCGCGCGTGGTGCTGCAGGAAATCCGCCAGCACCACGAGGTCGCTGTCGATGAACACGATCACATCGCCGGCGGCGTGCTCAACCCCCCGGTTGCGCCCCGCCGCTGGGCCGCCATGGTCCTGGCAGATGAGGCGCACATGGGGCAGGGAGGTGGCATGCTCCTGAAGCCAGGCCACGGTGTCGTCGGTGGAGCCGTCATCGACGAGCACCACCTCGAAGCGCTCGATCGGCGGCGCAATCTTCTGGCGCTCCAGGGCCATTAGGCACTGGCGCAGGATCGGCAGCCGGTTGTAGGTGGGGATGACGACGCTCAGGAACATGGCAGCTGGAGGGAAGGCAACAGGCAGCGATGGTTGGGTCCGACGCTCGGCCAGCAAAAAAGGGGATCCCTGGGGACCCCCCGCTGGGGCTTGCCGGCCCAAGGCGCTGCGCCAGATCAGTCGGCGGCCCCGCCGTTGTTCGCGGTGCCGGTCACTCCGTTGCCGGCGCCTTCGCCACGACCGTCATTGCGCAGCTTGCGCTTCTTGAACTTGCGGGCGTAGGCGCGGTTGCGCTCCTGCTTTTCCTTCTTTAAGTTCCTGCGCTTGGCCATGCGGACAGCTTTTCCTGGGGGTTTGGATGGGATTACCCTACCGAACCGCTGAGCGTTCGGCTGCTGATGCTGGCCTCGGATAGCCGCCCATCCTCCATCTCCACCAAACGATCGGCCACATCGAGAATGCGGGGGTCGTGGGTCACCATCAGCACGCTGCACCCCTGATCCCGGGCTAGACGCCGCAGCAGCTCCACCACCTCGCGACCAGTGCGGCTATCCAGGGCCGCGGTGGGTTCATCGGCCAACAGCAACCGCGGCTGGGCCGCCAAGGCCCGGGCGATCGCCACCCGCTGTTTTTGTCCACCGGAGAGGTCGTGAGGGAGCTTGGGCAGATGATCGCCGAGTCCCACGGCTCGCAACCACTGCCGGGATAGGTCTCGCCGGGCCCGGTAACCCAGGCCAGGAAGCAAATCGGCCCCCATCTGCACGTTCTGCTCGGCACTCAGGCAGCGCAGCAGGTTGTGACCCTGGAAGATCATGCCAATCTGACGGCGCACCAACTGGCGCTCCGTCCGGGCGGCACCATGAAGCTCCTGGCCGAAGAGCTGCACCGAACCCGCCATCACCTGCCGCAGGGCGCCCACCAGAGTGAGCAGGGTGGTCTTGCCACAGCCCGAAGGGCCCGTGAGCAGCACCACCTCACCGGGGCGGATTGTGAGGCTCACCCGATCGAGCACCTGACGCCGGTTGGCACCGCTGCCGAACCAGTGTTCGAGGTCTTGCACGACCAGGCTTGGCGGGGCCGAGCCGTTGCGTTGCCGGCTGACGATGCCATTGCTGGAATGGGATCCGGAAGCGGGGGGTTGGGGAGCGCTGCTCACGGGAATCGGGGCCTCAGAAGATCTCAGCGGGATCGGCATCCCCGAGCTTGCGCATGGCCATCAGGGCCGAGCCCAGGCACATGGTGAGGATCATGCCGAACACCAGCAGCGAACGAGCACCATCCATGGCCACCGGCAACTTGGTGCCATTGCGAATCACGGTGTACAGGCCTTGTCCCGCCAGCCAGGCGGGCAGATAACCCAAAAGGGCCAGTAGGAGCCCCTCTCGGGCCACGACTCCCAGAAGCTGGGGGAGGGGATAGCCCATGGCCATCAGGGTGGCGTACTCGGGCAGATGGTCACTCACATCGGAATGGAGGATCTGATACACAATCACCGAACCCACCACGAATCCCATGCCGGCACCAAGGGTGAAAATGAAGCCGATGGCGGTGCTGCTGCGCCAGTAGTTCTTCTCGAATTCCACGAAACCTTGCTTGGAGTAGATCGCCACGTCCTCCGGCAGATGGGATTTCAGACGGGCAGCGACCGTGGCGGGATCGGCCCCTGGCATGAGACGGATCAGGCCCAGCTCGATGCTGCCGGGGGGCAGGCCGGGCATCAGCTGCAGGAAGGTTTCACTGCTGGTCAGCAGGTTGCCGTCGGCACCGAAGGATGGGCCCAGCTCCACCAGACCCGCCACCCGCACACGCTTGCCGGCCACTTCGGTTTCGATCGTGCGGCCTTGCTTGTACCAAGTCGCAATCGGGCCGAACTCCGGCCGGGAGAGGGAATCAAAGAGAACCCGGCCCCGTTGGCTGAGCACCCGGGTGCGCTCGACCAAACCCGGATCGGTGAACAGGGGATCTCCGGGCTCAAAGCCCACCGCCAGAATCGAACGGGTGCTGCGGGTCTGGGGATTGCGCCAGAGCAGGAAGTTCCAGTGCACGGGTGTGGTGCCCGCCACATCCGGATCGGCCATCACCTGCACCAGCCGCCGCCTGGGAAAACTAGCCATGGCGATCGAGCTCATCGTGCGCGGGCTCACCAGCACGAGATCGGCGGCGAAACGCTTGTGCAGGGTCACGCTGGCGTCGAAGAGGCCATCGCGGAACCCGAGCTGCAGAAACATCAGGATTCCTGCGAAGGAGATCCCCGCCAGGGCCACCAGCAGCCTGCCGGGCTGGCGGGTAAGCAGCAGCCAGGCCAGGGGGATGCGGCGATCCGGCCAGAGATGATCCAGGAACATCACGGCTTCATGGCGCGAGCCTGGCGATCACCTTCAGCCCCGTGAGCTGGCGCACCCGTTGGGCGTCGGCCGGATCCAGCTGCACCCGCACCTCCACGATGCGCGCATCGGCATCACCGGTGGGATCGGTGGAAAGCACTTGGCGTTGCCGTACCTGGGGACTGATGCGGCTGACGCGCCCGGACAGGGTTCCGGTAAAGCCGCCGTTCTCGCTGGTGAGCCGCACGGCCATGCCGGGCTTCACTCGGGCGATGTCACTCTCATAAACCTCCACCACGGCCTCCATGCGGTCACTGGCGCCGAGCTCGAGGATGCCTTTGTCGCCGGGGCGTTCCCCCACCCGGGCATTGATCCTCAGCACCGTGCCAGCCATCGGGGAGCGCAGTTCGGTGTTGTCAAGGTCGACCTCCTCCTTCACCAGCTCGGCCTGAGCCTCCTGCAACTGGCCCTGCAGCAGCAGGTGATCCTGCTCGCGGCGATCGAGTTCATCAGCAGCGATCGCACCCACCTTGGTGAGCTGGCGGTAGCGGGCCAATTCCCGACTCTCCACATCCAACCGGCGCCGAAGATTGGCGATGCGGGCGCGCAGCAGATCCCGCTGGGCCAGCTGGGTGGGGGCGGTGTCGAAGCGGGCCAGGAGCTGGCCAGGCAGAACCTTTTGCCCCTCCACCACCTCCAGGGCTGTGATGCGAGGCGTCGCCCCCATGCCACTAATCGGGGCGGCCAGAACGCGGATGTCGCCGGCGGGCTCGAGCCGGCCCAGGGCAGCCACGGCCTCGGGCTGGGGAGGGGCCTTGGGGCGCTCCGCCACTGGCCGTGTGCTGGCAGCCTGCCCCAGCCATCCGGATTTCCAGGCCAAAAAACCAGCTCCGGCAGCCAGGGCCAGGGAGCCGATCAGGACGGTGAGGAGGGGGCGGGAGGATCGTCGAACAGGAGGCTTTCGATGTACTGGTCCGCCCAGGCTGGGTTGAATGCCTTCTCCAGGACCCGTCGGGTCTTGTCGTTCTGTTTCTGTTGCTTGCAATAGCGCTGCTGACCCTCCCAGCGAGCCACCGTAGCTAGATCCATGGGGCCCTGAGCGGTACCCTCCGATACCGCCGTGGCAAGCACCCCCAGCACGGCCGCCACATGGTCGATGAAGCGCTCCTCCTCGGCCTGATCGACCGGCCGCACGAACAGCACGTGGGGGGAGAAGATCCCCCCCCAGGCCGGCAGCTCCCGCTCCTGGGAGAAGGGGCCGGGATCGAGGGCTGCGAGGGCCCGGTCGATCCCGGCGGGCAGGGATCCGGTCACGGGGGAAAGGTCCACGATTGCGGCGGACACCACCCCGCGGCCGGCCACGATGTCGGCCCCAAACACCGGCAAGTCGAAGCTGGGTTCGGGGAAGAACACGCAGTGAAGGATCTGGAGGCCCGCCCCCAGACGGGCCGTTTCGAGATGAAGTTTGCGCAGGCCCCGGCAGCGATGCACCTCGTTGCGGATGAAGAGGTCCTCACCATCGAGGCTGCCGCTGATCGCCTCCAGGGCCGGATCGATCGTCAGGGGCTCCAGGCCGGGGAGGCCGTCACGGCAGGTGCGGATCCGCCCGGCAAGGGCGTCCACCAAGGGGTGGATGCCCCCGGACGCCCGGGCGGAGGCTCCCTGGGGCGCACGGACCGGCTCAGCTGCGGCGCGGGGTGGGGAATCCGGTGTCATCGCGACGCAGCAGCCAGCAGAATGGCGATCTTGACACCAGCGCATGCCCTCCCCATCCCGTTGTTGCGGCCCGTTGCTCCCCGGGCTGGAGCAACCGAACCGCCGGGTGCTTGCCAACGGAGCCGAACTGGTGAGTCTCGATCTGGCGGAGGCCCCCCTGGTCTGTCTCGACTTCTGGTGCCGCGCCGGCAGCGTGTTCGAAGCCGGTAGCGAGAGCGGCATGGCCCACTTCCTCGAGCACATGGTGTTCAAGGGGAGCCAGAGCTTGGCGGCGGGCGAATTCGACCGCAGGATTGAGGCCCTCGGCGGCAGCAGCAATGCCGCCACCGGCTTCGATGATGTTCATTTCCACGTTCTGATTCCTCCCCAAGCGGCCCCGGAAGCCCTCGAGCTCCTGCTCGATCTGGTGCTGGAGCCTCGCCTTGAGGGGGAAGCCTTCGCGATGGAGCGCCAGGTGGTGCTCGAAGAACTCGCCCAGAGCGAAGACCAGCCGGAGGAGGTGGCCGTGCAGCAGCTCCTGGCGATGGCCAGCCCCGGCCACGCCTACGGACGACCGATCCTGGGGCACCGTGAGGCCTTGCTAGCCCACGAGCCCGAGGCCATGGCGGCCTTCCATCGGCGCCTGTATGGCGGTGGCCGTTGCGTGCTGGCCCTCGCCGGTGCCCTCGCCGGTAGTGATCTGGAGGCCAGGGCCGCTGAAGGAGCGCTCGCCTCCTTGGCACCCCTGGCAGGGTCGCCGCCCCTCGATCCTTTGCGGGTGCAACCGGGGGAACGACGGCTGGAGCTGCCCCGGTTGGAGGCGGCTCGCCTGCTGATGGCCTGGGGCCAGCCGCCGGCCCGGGATCTCCACGGGGTGATGGGGGGTGATCTGGCAACGTCACTCTTGGCCGAAGGACGGCGGAGCCGTTTGGTGGCGCGACTGCGGGAGCAGCTGCAGCTGGTGGAGAGCGTGGACCTAGACCTGCACCCGATGGAATGCGGCAGCTTGGCGCTGCTGGAGGCGGTGTGCGATCCCGACGATTTGCCTGCCGTGCGCGCCGCCATTCACACCGTCTGGGAGGAGGTGATGGCCGAACCGGTGCAGGCGGCCGAGTGGTCGCGGATTCGGCGGCTGGTGACCAACAGCTACCGCTTCGGGATGGAGGCCCCGGGCAACGTGGCCGGCTTGATCGGCACCGGGCACCTCTGGGGCCGCTACGAGAGTCTGGAGGCTCCGCTCGAGGCGATCGACTCCTGGAATCCGGAGACCCTGCGGGCCGAAGCTCTGGCCAGCCTGGATCCCCGCCGCGCTTGCGTGCTTGAGGCGGTGCCCGCATGAGCTCCGCCATCCCGTTCCCCGTGCCCAGCTTCAACCTCAGCGGCGGCCTGCCGGTCATCGCCTGCAGCCATCCGGGGCCTGAAATCCTCGCGGCACGGTTGGTGATCCGGGGCGGCAGTGGCGCCGATCCGCTGCATCGGCGGGGTGCCCACCAGTTGCTGGCCGGAACCATGACCCGTGGCTGTGGCCACCTCGACGCCGACGCCCTCGCCGATCTGGTGGAGGGGGCTGGGGCCGCGTTGCGGGCCGAAGCCCATGAGGATTCCCTGGTGCTCGGCCTCAAGTGCGCCGCCACGGACACCCCGGATCTGCTGCCGCTCCTCCTCGCCATGGCGCGGCGACCCCTCCTGGCCTCGGACCAGGTGGCCATCGAGCGGCAGCTCAATCTCCAGACCCTGCAGCGCCAGAAAGAAGACCCCTACCAGTTGGCCCACGACCAGCTGTTGCGCCAGCTCTACGGCGAAGGCCCCTACGGCCACGATCCCCTCGGAGTTGAGACTGAGCTGAAGGCGATCTCGGCCGATCTGCTCGCTGATCTAGCGGTGGGTCTGGGTCGAGAGGGCGCCGTTCTGGTGCTCACCGGAACCCTGCCTGACAACCTCCATTCCCTGCTGGAAGACTCCCTGGAGGGCCTTCCTTGGGCCACCCACCTGCCCCTGGCCTCGCCAGCGGCAGGGTTACCGCCTTCCGAACCAGGTGGCGTGCCAACGGCCGGACCCAGCCTGAGGGCCCTGGAGCAGGACACCGAACAGCTCGTGCTGATGCTGGGGTGTCCCACCGTGCCGCTCGGCCATCCCGATGCCCTGCCCCTGCGGCTGCTTCAGACCCACCTCGGACTGGGCATGTCGAGCCGCCTGTTCGTGGTGATGCGGGAGGAACGGGGCCTGGCTTACGACGTGGGGGTGAGCCTGCCGGCCCGCTGCGGTGCCGCACCGTTCGTGATGCACCTCTCTACCTCCGCCGACCGGGCCGAGGAGGCCACGGCCTGTCTGCTGGAGGAATGGCAACGACTGCTGGAGGAGCCCCTGGATTTGGCGGCGCTGGAGCTGGCCCGCGCCAAATACATCGGCCAGGACGCCATGGGGCGCCAGACCTGCTCCCAGATCGCCGAGCGCCTGGCCCTGGTGCTGAGCCACGGCCTACCCGCCGACCATGTGGAACGGTGCCTGGCTCGGGCCGCTGAGCTGGATGGCGCTGCGCTGCGCCAGGCCGCCCGATGCTGGCTACCACAGGCCAGCCTCAGCCTCGTTGGGCCGGCAACGGCCCTGGCCTCAGCCACGGCCGCTTGGGAGGCAGCCGGCGGAATCAGTCTCAGTCGCTCGCGGACGCCGGCCTGAGGTCCTGCACCGCCAGCAGGAAGGTGCCCCGCCGGAAGCGCACGGCCAGCTGGTCGCGAGGGCGGATCTCGCTCACCGCCCCCACCTCGCCGGTGCTCACCAGATCTGGGGGACGCAGCATGGGCATCGGATCGGCCGTCTTGAGGTAAGGAACGCTCTGCAGCAGGCAGACGCGATCACCCACGGCGAAGCGAACCGTTTCTGCCGGCTCGGTTGTCTCCTCACGATCTCCCTGGTCGGGCTGCTTCACCGGATTGCCCCTTCTCAGCCGAACCTAGCTGCAGCAGGATGGGACCCTTGACCACCAACGGAGAAACGCTTGCGGGCCCTTGCCACCTGGAGCGGAGCGATCGCCGGCCTGCTGTTGATCGTGGCCGGGGGTCTGATCCCCGCCTTTTTGGCTCTTCCAGGCCCGGAAGGGTGGAGCCTCCGTCCCCTGGGGATCACTCTCCAGGTGCCCGCCCTGCTGCTCACGGCGTTGGTGGCTGGTCCCCGCAGCGCCCTGCTGGCCGCGGTGGCCTATCTGAGCGTGGGGCTGTTTCAGCTGCCGGTGTTCCAGCAGGGTGGTGGGATCAGCTATCTGGTGGATCCGGGATTCGGCTATCTGGCGGGCTTCATTCCAGCGGCTTGGATCACGGGACGACTGGCTCGCCAGCGTGGCATGGACGATCCCCTCGCCCTCAGCGCGGCGGCAGGGGTTGGACTTCTGGTGCTGCAGCTCTGCGGTCTGCTCAACCTGCTCATCGGCGCCCTGGCCGGACGCTGGGGCGCCAGCCTGGTGCCGCTCCTTGTGGGTTATGGACTGGCGATCCTTCCCCAAGCGCTGCTGTGCTGCGCCGCCGGAGTGGTGGCCTGGGTGTTGAGGCGGGTGCTGCTGGTGCCATCTTGAGAGGCTGAGCGTGCCCGATCCCATTCCAAGCCCAACCACCGCCACGCCGGGATCCCCGGCTCCAGGCCCTGGATCGCCCCGATCCCGCAACCACAGGGCCCTGCCGCTGCTCCTTGCCCTAGCGGTGCTGATCGCGGACCAGTGGAGCAAGTCGTGGGTGCTCAGCCACTTGGAACCGGGAAGGCTGTATTCCTTCCTGCCTGGTCTGCTGGCCCTGCAACGGGTGAGCAACACCGGCGCCGCCTTCAGCCTGTTCCGAGATTCGGCGCAGATCCTCGCTGTGGTGAGTCTGGCGGTGAGTGCCGCCGTGCTGCTGTGGATCCTCTGGAAGCCGCCCCATGGCCTGTGGCCCAGCCTGGCCCTCGGTTTCCTGTTGGGAGGTGCGGCCGGCAACGGCCTGGACCGCTGGAACCATGGAGCGGTGACGGACTTTCTGGCCACCGTGCCCTTCTCCTTCCCCGTGTTCAACCTGGCCGATGTGGCCATCAACCTGGCGGTGGCCTGCTTCGCCCTCGACCAGCTGGCGGCCTTCCTGCCGCGACGATCCAGCCCCAGCAGCCCCCGATCGCGGGGAAGTCAGGGTTCCGGAAGGGGCGCTAAAGCCGGCCGTAACCATGGCTGAGCGCCCCGGCCCCATCCTCTCCATCCATCTGGACCACAAGCTGGAGCGGCGGGTTCCCCTGCACGGCAGCCTCTATCGGATCGGCCGGGATCCAAACGCCGAGGTGCTGCTCGAGCAGGCGGCAGTGAGCCGTCGCCATGCCCTGTTGGAACGGCGCGGCAACCACTGGCTGCTCAGCGATGCAGGGTCCACGAACGGGTTGTGGTGGCAGGGGCGCCGGGTGCATGAACTGCTGCTGCGCGATGGGGATCGGGTGCGGCTGGGGCCGCCCCAACTGCCCGATCTGCCCGAAATCAGCTTCCACGCCGCCGAGTCCGATCGTCGGCTGCGGCGGATCCGACTGGCAATCCTGCTTCCTGCCGCACTGGCCGGAGGAGGCCTGTTGCTCTGGCTTCTGGGGACCGTGTTGGTGCCGATTCGGGGAAGCCTGGCGACCGTGCGAGGGCCGCTGCTGCTCTACGACCGTGCCGACCGGCCGATCGCTTCGGCCGATGACCGCCGCCACCGGGAACAGGGGAAGCTCGAGGGCTATCCGCGGGTGCTGATCGATGCCCTGCTCGCGAGTGAGGACACTCGCTTCTGGTGGCACCCCGGCATCGACCCGATCGGCACCGGTCGCGCCCTGGTGACCAACCTGCTGGGCGGCCGGGTGCTGGAGGGCGGCAGCACCCTCACCCAGCAACTGGCCCGCAGCCTCTACCCGGCCCAGGTGGGCGAAGGCGAGACCCTGGGTCGTAAGGGGCGGGAACTGCTCGTGGCCCTGCAGCTGGAGGCGCGCTTCAGCAAGACCGATCTGCTCCTGAGCTACCTGAACCGTGCCTTTCTGGGTGCGGGCTGGGGCTTCGAGGATGCCTCCCGCCGACTGTTCGGCAAGCCTGCCGGGACTTTGTCCCTGGAGGAGGCAGCCCTGCTGGTGGGTCTGCTCTCCTCTCCCTACGGCCACGATCCCTGCAGCCGCCCCCAGGAGGCCCTGGAGGCCCGCAACGCCGTGCTGCACAAGATGGCTGACACGGGCCGCATCTCCGCCGATCAGGGCCGCCGCGCCCGCCGCCTGCCAATCCGCCTCAGCGTTGACGCCTGCCGCGGCAGTGAACGCCGGGCCATGCCTTACTACAGCGACCAGGTGCGACGGGACCTCGATGCGCTGGTGGGGCCGGATGTGGCGGCGGAAGGGAACTACCTGGTGGACACCCACCTGGATCCGGCCCTGCAGGAGCTGATCGAGCGGTTGCTGCGGGAGCACATCGAGGCCAGTCGCTCCCTCGGCGTGTCGGAGGGGGCAGTGGTTGTTCTCGACAGCCGCAACGGCGGCATCCTGGCGATCGTGGGAGGCCGCGACTACCGCCAGAGCCAGTTCAACCGGGCCTCGATGGCCCTGCGTCAGCCGGGGAGCACCTTCAAGCTGGTGCCCTACACGGCGGCGATCGAACGGGGGGCCAGGCCCGGTGATGGGGTGAACTGCGGGCCCCTCACCTGGCAGGGTCAGGTCTTTGATAGCGCCTGCCGCGGCACGATCAGCCTCCGGCAGGCCCTGGCGATCAGCAGCAACACCGCCGCCCTGAGGCTGGCCCGGCGGGTGGGTCTCGACGCGGTGGTTCACAAGGCCCGGGACCTGGGCTTCAGCACACCGCTCGATCCTGTGCCTGGCCTGGCCTTGGGCCAGAGCGAGGTGACTCTGCTGGAACTCACCGCCGCCTATGCCGCCGTGGCCGACAACGGCCTGTGGCATGCCCCGAGCACCATCCGCCATCTCACCGACGCCGAAGCCTGCCCGGCCGGGAAAGAGGAGAAGGGTTGCCGCAGCGTGCCGAAGACCGCACCGCCCCCCAGGGGTGCCCGAGCCAAGGATGGGAAGGTCGCACCCGGCAAGCTCGAGCCCGGCGGCGTGGCCGGCACGGCCGGACGCCGGGCCATGACCCCGGCCACGGCGAAGCTGATGCAGGAGTTGCTTCGGGGCGTGGTGAACGGGGGCACCGGTACGGCCGCCTGGGTGAGCGGCGGGGTGTGGGGAAAGACGGGCACCACCAACGACGGCCGCGACCTCCTTTTCGTGGGCGCCGTGCCCGATCGCCACTGGGTGATGGGGGTGTGGCTGGGGAACGACGACAACAGGCCAAGCCGATCGACCAGCCACCTGGCCGCTGAACTCTGGGGTCGGATCGTTCGCTCCTCGGTGGCCTCCCCCTAATGCTCCCCAAGCGCCTTTGGCTCTGGCTTGCGCTGGCCTTGCTGCTGCTGGTGGTGGTCGCGGTGGTGCTGCAGGCCTTCAATCAGCTGCTCTGGCAACTCAGCTACTGGCTTCCCGGCTGGCTGATCGGTCCGCTGGTGTTGCTGGTGCTCGCCGCGATTGGACTTGCCCTGGCCCAGGTGGGCCTGCCCTGGCTCCAGGCGCTGCGCCACGGCAAAGGCACCGCTCCGGGCCGTCGCGGTGAGGCCCCGCTGAACCTGGAACGGCCCGCCAGCCGTCGGGAGGCGGCGGAACGCAATCTCGACGCGATCGACCGCACCCTTGAACGGGTGCGCGACGCGGTGGAGCGGGAGGCGCTGCAGCAGGAGCGGATCCGCATGCAGACCGAGCTGGAGCGCGGCGATCTGCGGATCGTGGTCTTCGGTGGCGGATCCGTGGGCAAGACCTCCTTGATCCGGGCCCTGCTGCAGGAGCTGGTAGGGAGCGTGGGAGCTCCGATGGGGTCGACCACCAGCTCCTCCTCCGATCGCTACCGCCTGCGGCTGCGGGGGCTTGAGCGGGCGGTAATCCTGGAGGACACCCCCGGCATCCTCGAATCGGGTGCCGAGGGCCTGCGGCGTGAGGAGCTGGCCCGGCGTCAGGCAGCCCGGGCCGATCTGCTGCTGCTCGTGGTGGATGGCGACCTGCGGGCCAGTGAGCTGGCGGTGTTCGACACCCTGGCAAGTCTTGGCAAACGGCTGCTGCTGGTGCTCAACAAGTGCGATCTGCGGGGCGAACGGGAAGAGGAACGGCTGCTGGAGTTGCTGCGGCAGCGCTGCGGCAAGCGAATCAGCGCCGAGGATGTGATCCCGGCCAGCGCCTCCCCTCAGAGCGTGCCCATGCCAGGCGGCAGGCCGCTCCAGCCCGAACCTGAAGTGGAGCCCCTGCTGCGCCGCATCGCGGCGGTGCTCCATGCCGATGGGGAGGAACTGATCGCCGACAACCTGCTGCTGCAGTGCCGCCAGTTGGGCGAAGCAAGCCGTCAGCTGCTCGATCAGCAGCGTCGCCGCGATGCCGAGGCCCTCGTGGATCGGTACATGTGGATCGGTGCCGGGGTGCTTGCGGTCACCCCCCTTCCCGGCCTCGATCTTCTCGGCACCGCAGCGGTGCAGGCCCAGATGGTGATCGAGATCGGCCGTGTCTACGGGGTGAATCTGAGCCGCAGCCATGCCCAGGATCTCGCCCTCACCGTGGGCCGCAGCCTGGCGGGCCTCGGCCTGGTCAAGGGCGGGGTGGCGCTGCTGGGCTCGGCCCTCAGCCTCAACCTGCCGGCCCTGCTGGTGAGCCGGGCGGTGCAGGCGGTGAGCGCGGCCTGGCTGACCCGCCTGGCGGGCCGCAGCTTCATCGTGTATTTCCAGCAGGGCCAGGACTGGGGCGATGGCGGCCTGCCGGAGGTGCTTCAGCGCGAATACGACCTCAACCGCCGCGAGGGAGTGCTGAAGCGTTTCCTGGAGGCTGCCTACCGCCAGGTGGTGGAGCCCCTCAAACAACAGGCCCTGCGTCTTCCGCCCCGACCGGACGAGCGATCCGAGCCACTTCGTTCGCGAGCGGCGGAGCCGAAGGAGCGCCCGATCCGGGAAGCGAACGCGCTTGAGAGGCTGGAACCGCTTCCGCGAAGGCCTCCTGAGGCGGGGGAAGCAGAGGACCGGAGCGATCGAGCACGCTGACCACAAGGAGGTAGAGCACCGCGATCAGGATCGAGAGGGCACCGGTGAGGATCGCCACCCAGCGGGAACGGCGATCCCGGCCCGGGTCGCGACGCGGAGCAGAGAGGGGTTCCGGCCCGGCTGGGTCGTCCATGAGAGGGCCGCAAGGCCGGCGGTCGAGCCCCGGCATGTTGGCAGACGCTGTGGCGGGGTCAGCCGGGGGGTCCGGCTGCTTCGTCGCAGCTGCCCAGCACAATCGCGCTGAGGGCCTCTAGGTGCTCGCTGCCAGTGTGGGGATTTCCCAGCACCGCCTTGAGATGGTGATGGCCTTGGTAATCGGGTCGCGACAGCATCAATCCCTCCCGCAACAGCAGCTGGCGGGTCCGCTGGCTCCAGAGGTCACAGGCGTGGCGGTCGAGACCCTCAGGCCGGAAGGCCAGCAGGTGGAAACTGCCGCCGAGCACCCGCAGCCGTCCGTCGCTATCGAGCAGGTGCTGGAGCTGACGACGACGGCCAATGGCCCCATCGAGCACAGCGGCGATGCCTTCCAGGCCCAGCTGTCGCAGACCCAGCCAGAGCTTGAGCACCTCCGCCGGTCGCGTGCCCTGTAATCCGGACTCGCCGCCATGGCAGCCAACCCGGCTTGGCTCCATGTAAGGAAGACCGGTGGCGAAGGTGCTGCTGAGAGCGGTGGGGGAGGCGAGCAGCAGCAGCGAGGAGGTCTTGGTGATCCCCAGCAGCTTCTGTGGATTCACGGTCACCGAATCGGCCAGATTGAGGCCGGCAACACGGTGGCGATGGGAATCGGCAAGGGCGAAGACCGCACCGATCGCCCCATCCACATGGAGCCACACCCCATAGTGATGGCAGAGGGCGGCGATGGCGGGTAGGGGATCCACCGCTCCCCGCACGGTGGTGCCGGCGGTGGCCACCACGGCGATCACGGGTACGCCACGGCTGCCCAGGTGGGCCAGATCCTCGCCGAGGCGGGCGGCATCCAGGCGGCCTGCGGCATCCACGGCGATCGAACGCAAGGCACCCGGTGGCAGGCCCATCACCCGCATCGCCTTGGCCAGGGAGACATGGGCGTCGGCACTGCAGAGGACAACCGCCTCGCCCACGCCATCGAGGCCCCGCTGGTGGCGAGCCACCACCAGCGCCATCAGGTTGCTGAGGCTGCCCCCACTGGCGGGCACCCCTCCGGAACCGGGAGGCAGGCCGATCGCTTCGGCCAGCCAGCTGCAGAGGGCCTGCTCGAGCCGACTGAGGCTGGGGGAGAGTTCCTCGGCCAGCAAATTGTTGTTGAGGCCCGCCGCGATCAGGTCGCCCACCACCGAGGCAATCAGGGGGGGCGGATCGAGATGGGCCAGAGCCCCTGGGTGGTTGGGGTTGTAGGCCCCGAGCATGAGCTGCTGCACCTCGGCCAGCAAAGCGTTGTTGCCGATGCCATACAACCCGGGGGCCACGGGCGGCTGCATGGCGAAGCCGGGAAGGGGTGGCTGGTGGCTGGCAGAGGCGAACCAGCTGCCCAACAGTGCCGAGGCGCCCTCAAGCAACCCCTGCAGGGCGGGATCGTGTGCCTGCGGATCGGGGAAGGGAAGGCCGGTCGTGGTGGAGCCCAGCTGGGGTGGCGAGGCTTGGGGCACGCTGACCAAGGGCGGCTCGTTCGGTGGGGGCATTCTGCCTTTCGCCGGCCCCGCCGCGCCTTGCGCAAGGGAAGCGGATCGCGGCTCGGTCTCCGCGGCTGCGGGGCAGGTGGTGGGGCTGGAGCTACAACCGGACTGAAAGGCTGTGAGTGGAGGCCCCGTGCGGGCGGATCCCTGGGACACGTGGATGGAGAGGCTGCTGCGGCGGGCCGATCAGGTGGGACGGGAGGGGGAAGTGCCCGTGGCCGCGGTGGTGCTGGATGGGGAAGGCAAGGCCGTGGGCTGGGGGAGTAACCGCCGCCATCGCCATCAAGACCCCCTCGGCCATGCGGAGCTGGTGGCCCTGGCGCGAGCGGCGCGGCTGCGGGGCAGCTGGAGGTTTCCTGACTGCACCCTTGTCGTCACCCTGGAGCCCTGTCCGATGTGCGCCGGAGCTCTGGTGCAGGCCCGCATGGGACGGGTGGTGTTCGGGGCCAGAGACCCCAAACGAGGGGCCCTAGGGGGAACCATCGACCTTTCCCGTCACGTCAGTGCCCACCACAAGATGGACGTGGTTGCAGGAGTTCTGGAATCCCAAGCCCGCAGCCAGCTGGAGGGGTGGTTCCGCCAGCGGCGGCCACGGGCAACCAATGAGCAAAGGTCTGATTAAAAGGGCCACATGGAGCTAACGCATGGGCAGAGGCCCAATGGGGAGAGGCCCAATGGGGAGAGCCCGATCGCAACGGCCATGGAGCTCAGCCCACGGCTGCGGCAATGGGAGCGCTGGGACGGAAGGCCGGCAGTTCGGTAGCGAAGAGATCGAGGAGGCGATCCACGTTCTCAGGAGTGCTGTTGTAGCCCATGAGGCCGATCCGCCACACCTTGCCAGCCAAGGCCCCGAGGCCGCCGCCCACTTCGATGCCGTGGCGATCGAGCAGGTGGCGGCTGAAGGCCTTGCCATCCAACCCCTCCGGAATCCGCACCGTGGTGAGGGTGGGCAGCCGCAGCTCCTCGGGCACGTGCAGGGCCAGACTGAGGGATTCCAGGCCGACCCACAGCCGCTCGGCGTTGCGGCGATGGCGGGCCCAGGCATTCTCAATGCCCTCCTCGGCGAGAAGGCGCAAGGCTTCCCGCATGCCGAAATTCATGTTCACGGGTGCGGTGTGGTGGTACACCCGATCGGTACCCCAATACTGATTGAGCAGGGAGACATCGAGGTACCAGTTGGGCACTTTGCCGGTGCGGGCCAGCAACTTGGCCTCGGCGCGGGGACCCATGGTGAAGGGGCCCAGACCAGGAGGACAGCTGAGGCCCTTCTGGCTGCAGCTGTAGGCCAGGTCAACCTTCCAGTCATCGAGGAAGAGGGGCACACCCCCCAAGGAGGTCACCGTGTCGAGGAGCAGCAGGCAGTCGTGCTGGCGGCAGAGGTCACCGATGCCGTCCATCGGCTGGCAGACCCCGGTGGAGGTTTCGGCATGAACCATTGCCAGAATGGAGGGCTTGTGAGTGGCGAGGGCTTCGGCGATCTCAGCCTTACTGAAAGCCTCGCCCCAAGGGCGTTCAATCGTGACCACCTCGGCGCCGTAGCGGCCGGCCATATCAACCAAACGCAGACCGAAGTAGCCCTTCACAGCCACCAGCACCTTGTCGCCGCGCTCCACGGTGTTCGCCAGAGTGGCCTCCATGGCGGCGCTGCCGGTGCCGCTCATCGGAATCGTGAGGCGGTTGTCGGTCTGCCAGGCGTAACGAAGCAGTTCCTGCACCTCCCCCATCAGCTCGATGTAGAGAGGATCGAGGTGCCCGATCGGCATGCGGGCTAGGGCTTGGAGCACGGTGGGGTGGGCATTGGAGGGGCCCGGCCCTAGCAGGAGGCGATCCGGCGTGGCAATGGGGTCCAGCCCGAGCCTGTGCGCGGTAGACACGGAAGTCGGGATGGGGAGGGAAGCCAAGACCGGTACGGGACGAAACGACGATCGATGGAGATTAGGCAACCACATGACCTCACAGCGGCTGAATGCCCGTGGGTTGCTCCACCGGGAGGCCGTGGGTTGCCGATGGGGGGTGGGCCGACGACCGCCGGATGGTCAGCGGGCCCGGACGTTAGTGGCGGCCAGACCACGGCAGAGGTGGTCGAAAGGGGGCCGGACCACGGCATTCACGGAAGCCGGGTCGGCGAGACCGGTGGCGAGCAACTTTTCAACCACTTGCTCTGCAAGGAGGGCGATGCCGCGCACGGTGGGTCCGGTGGGAACCCCCAGACTCTTGTAAGTGTCGTCAAGTCCGTTGAGAACACGCTCATCAAGGATCTTCACATCGTCCGCGATCAGCGCGTAGCTGGCGTAGCGAAGGAAATAATCGAGATCGCGCAGACAGGCCGCGAGCCGGCGCGTGGTGTAGGCGTTGCCTCCGGGAAGGATTAACTCGGGGTCCTCAAGCCAGAGCCGCTGGGAGGCCTCGCGAACGATGGTGGCAGCTTCGCCGTTGATCAGTTCAACGGCGGCGAGCCGCAGGGCCGACTGGCCGAAATAGCTGTCAATGCGATCGATCGCGGAGCGGTCGAAGTAGCGGCCCAGCTGGTCGTAGCGACCGATCAGCCCGGTGATGGCATCGCGCATGGGTGGAAATGGATCGACGCACCTACAGCGGAAGGTAGCACTTGCAAACGCCAAGATTCCAGTCCCCAGGTGGGATCCGGGCGTTTTGACAGAAACGGTTACGCGGCTGGCCTGACCCGCTCCATGCCGAGCGACGGGCGCTTGAACCCACAACCGGAGCGAGCGCCCAGCGGTGGTTGCGCTGGGTGTCGGCCCAGCCCAGCAAGGATGGCTTCAGTCACAACGGCTACAAATTGGGTTCGGTATCGGTCCGTACCGTTTGGCCTTGGCGCGCCCAGGGCGCTCTTTCACCAGCCCCACCCCTTCATGGCCAAGACAGCGAACGACGTGCTCCGTCAGATCAAGGACGAGGGAATCGAACTGATCGATCTGAAATTCGTCGACCTGCACGGCAAATGGCAGCACCTCACGGTCTGCAACGACCTGATCGATGACAGCGCTTTCACCGACGGCGTGGCGTTTGACGGTTCCTCGATCCGCGGTTGGAAAGCCATCAACGAATCGGACATGGCGATGGTGCCCGATCCGAATAGCGCCTGGATCGATCCCTTCTATAGCCACAAGACCCTCAGCCTGATCTGCTCGATCCAGGAGCCCCGTAGCGGCCAGCCCTACAGCCGCTGCCCTCGCGCTTTGGCCCAAAAGGCACTCGATTACTTGGCCAGCACGGGCATCGCCACCAAGGCCTATTTCGGTCCGGAACCGGAATTCTTCGTCTTCGATGATGTGCGCTACAAGAGCAGCAACGGTGGCAGCTTCTACCAGGTGGATTCGGCCGAGGCCGCTTGGAACATCGATCGCGTTGAGGAGGGTGGCAACCTCGCTTACAAGATTCTGCTGAAGGAGGGTTATTTTCCCGTTGCTCCCAACGACACCTTGCAGGACATCCGCAGTGAGATGCTCCTCACCATGGGAGCCCTTGGGGTGCCAATCGAGAAGCAGCACCATGAGGTGGCCACAGCCCAGCATGAGCTCGGCATCAAATTTGCCGAACTGATCAGCGCAGCTGACAACGTGATGATCTACAAGTACGTGGTGCGCAACATCGCCAAGAAGTACGGCAAGACAGCCACCTTTATGCCAAAGCCGATCTTCGCCGACAACGGCAGCGGCATGCACGTGCACCAGAGCCTCTGGAACGACGATCAGCCGTTGTTCTTCGGCGAAGGCACCTACGCCAACCTTTCCCAGACCGCCCGCTGGTACATCGGCGGCCTGCTGAAGCACGCCCCCAGCTTCCTCGCCTTCACCAACCCCACCACCAACAGCTACAAGCGCCTGGTGCCCGGTTTCGAAGCGCCGGTGAACCTGGTGTACTCCCAGGGCAACCGTTCGGCCGCCGTGCGGATCCCGCTCACCGGTCCGAGCCCGAAGGCGAAGCGTCTGGAGTTCCGTTCCGGAGATGCCCTCGCCAATCCCTACCTGGGCTTCTCCGCCATGTTGATGGCTGGCATCGACGGCATCAAGAACCAGATTGATCCCGGCGACGGCACCGATGTCGACCTGTTCGAACTCTCGGCCGAGGAGCTCGCCAAGATCTCCACCGTGCCCGCCTCCCTCAACGGGGCCCTTGAAGCTCTCAAGGCCGACAAGGACTACCTGCTGGCCGGCGGGGTGTTCAGCGATGACTTCATCGACAACTGGATCGCCCTCAAATACGAGGAGGTGCAGCAGCTTCGCCAGCGGCCCCACCCCCATGAGTTCACCATGTATTACGACGCTTGATTCACGGGCAGCTCCATCGGGGAGCCCTGCATCAAACTGTCCCCTGCCTCAGCTGGGCGATGGCGTTGGCCTGACGCCGTTTGTCGCGGGCGTGCCCTTCCGCCCAGGCGGTGATCGGACCACTGATGTCGGCGGCTTCGCTGGGGTCGGGTTGGGCTTGGAGACCTTGCAACAGGGCCAGGCGACGCCTCTCCTCCTGCTGGCGGCCGCGGGCCCAGGCCACGAACAGGCTGTCGCGACCACGAACGGCCGTCGGGAGGTGGGCAAAATCGGATGTGCTCATCAGAGCAAGAGTAAAACTCTTGATCATTCTGTATCAACCACTACGGATTCAGGGGTTGCCCGGGCATCTTTGCAGCGTCGCGCTGCATACCTCAGCCAGCCAGTTATCAAGTAGCCGGATGGGCGGCCCCCGAGGAGGTCCGCAATCACCTGATGAAGAGCGTGACCGCTGCTCGGCGTCAGCCAGCCAGCAGCCTCGCGAGCAGCAACCCGGCCCCGCCCCAGCGGCAGATCCGCCAGAAGAGTTCACTCCCGGCCTGGGGAGAGACCAGAGCTTCGGGCAAGGGATCCAGCAACCGCTGGGCCATGGAGAGGTGCTGACGGCGGCGGCGCTCACGGGAGCCACCGCTGCTTCGAGCCGCGGCCAAGCTGTGGAGAGCACCGAGATGGTGAAGCAGTCTCGGGCCCTGGCGCCACAGGGGAGTCCGGCGGAACTCGGGCCGGCGAGGCGCAGAACGTCGGAACGCGGGGCTCATCGCGCCAGGATGGATCAGGCCCAGGTAAATCGTCCAGTGCATCAGCCCTCCAAACCCTTTCAGCCCGGCCCCCCCAGCTCCGGCTCCCCTCCTGCGGCCGTGGCCGGCGGCAGGGCCGACCCTTGGCCCG
Organism: Cyanobacteriota bacterium; assembly: GCA_026389265.1. GTDB lineage: Bacteria > Cyanobacteriota > Cyanobacteriia > PCC-6307 > Cyanobiaceae > Cyanobium. Next base: position 51,478 of record JAPLIE010000043.1, read on the forward strand.
AGGGCAGCCGGGAGCTGGCAGAACACCTGCAACGTCGGCTGGTGATCAGCGACCGGGACTGGCATGCCCTCAAGGCGCAGCGATCGCGCCGGGCCGCCGAGCAACTGGCGGGCGCCCTAGTGCAGCTTCTAGTGGCGGATGATCCTGCGGCAACGAAGGGCGGAGAAGCACGTCAGCGGGCGATCGCCCTCACCGCCAATGCCCTCGCCTGGCTCAAGGGGGAACTCAAGGATCCAGGTTGCCCGGACCACGGCCGCTGAGCCGGCTGCGCTGAATCGCCACCTGCAGGCGATTGCCACGGTGACTCCAGCGCACATCATCAAAGCAATGGTGGATCAGAAAGATCCCGCGGCCGCAGGGGGCATCCAGGCAGTCCGGCAGCTTCGCGTAGCGCCGTTGCCTCGGAACCCCGTCCCCCTGGTCCTGAACCTGCCACACCAGCCAGCGCGGCGTGAGGATGCGCCGCACCCTCAAGCACTTGGCAGGATCGCAACCGTTGCCGTGGCGCACGGCATTGACAAGCACTTCATGGAGGCCGAGCTGGAGCTGAGCGAGGCCTTCGTCGTCCGCGAAGGGCTCGATCAACAGTTCCACAAAGGGCCCCAGGTTCAGGGTGGAGGGGGTGATGTAGTCCGTCCAGCGCATCGAGCTAGCGAACCATCCGAACCCCAGCGGCAGCAGGGACTTTGGACCTGCAGGGAACCTGGGAACCTCAGGCATGCGGCACCTTGCCATTGGAACGCGCGACGAAGTAGCAGGGCCGATGGTCTGATCGGTCCCAGGGGGGACGGGAGGCCGTGGGCCTGGAGGGAGCAGGCAATTCAGCCGCCGATGATGTCTCCTAAGTTGAAACTAGCCTGAGGGCGCTAGCTGAAACTAGCCTGAGGCCGCCGGGTTGGAGACCTTGATCCGGGTGGCCAGGGCAGGGTGTTGGAGCAAGGCATCCATGAGCCGCACGCCGCGGAGTTGGTTGACCAGGGGAAGATGGCCCTCCGGTGCCTCCACCGACCACGTGAAGGATCGTGGATAGCGGGTCCAGATGCCCTCGGCCTTCCAGCCCAGTTTGGGCCAGAGACGCTCCCATTGACCATCGCAGGAGAGCAGCAGTCGACCCTGCACAGAAAAGCCGAAACGCCCCCGGGAATACACCAGCCAGAGGCGGTCGAGGGCCTCGAGATCGGCGCCGTGCATGGTTGCCACTTCGCTGTAGTAGACGTAGCCCCGCCTCACGGCATCGAGCCCGGCCAACTGACGCAATGCCTCACTGGTGAGACGGTCGGCGGGTTCATACTCCTGAAACAGTAAGTGCCGTTGCAGCGGGCCGTAGTCCAGGCCAGCGGCGCTGGGGGTGGCGAGCCAACCGGAGGGGTAGCGCCCCAGGAGGGCATCCCGCCGCGCTAGGTCGTGTGCGGCGAGAAGTTGGAGCAGCCAGCCACAGGCCCAGTCCTCACCAGTGGCGTCAAACCCGTCAAGACCGTCTTCGATCAGGGGAAGCAACTCCGCCAGCCGGAGCTGAACATTCGCCATGAGGCTGCGTCGCTGACGGGGCGAACCGGTGAGGAAGCGCTCCAACAGCTGATCGGCGGCGAGGCTTCTGGAAACCGATGAACCGGAAAGCATCGGGATGGTTCGGCCGTGGGGCGATCTGCTGGGGGCCACTATGTCATCGGCCGCCGCTGGCCGGCAGGCGGAGTGGTGGATCCGGGCGGGCGGGGGCAAGGGCGCTGCCTAGGATCCAGCTTTGATCTTGCGCCATGGCCGCCGCCATTCAGTTCTTTCGCGGAGAGGATGAACCGGTGGTACCCGACATCCGACTCACCCGCTCCCGGGATGGACGGACTGGCCAGGCCTTGTTCGTGTTCGAAGAACCCTTGGCCCTGGCCCCGGAAACGATGGGTGACATCACCGGCATGTTTCTCGTGGATGAGGAGGGAGAACTGGTGAGCCGCGAAGTGAAGGCCCGCTTCGTGAATGGCAAGGCCAATGCCATAGAAGCCACCTACACCTGGAAGACCAACGACGACTTCGAGCGCTTCATGCGCTTCGCCCAGCGCTATGCCGACAGCCACGACCTGGGCTTCTCGGGTCAGGCAGAAGGCGGGGATGCGTCGGAGGACGCGGACGCATGAGCTTTGGCCAGTGGCTGGCATTGTTTGGCCTCGTGGCAGCACTGCTCCTGCTCTGGAGCCTGCGCGAGGCGATCATGCTGCTGTTCGCGGCGGTGGTGCTGGCAATGGCCCTTTGCACCCTGGTGGGTGTGGTGCAGCGGCGCCTCAGCTGTAACCGTCCCATCGCCCTGCTACTCAGCCTGCTGGCGATTGTGGTCGTGCTCGCTGTGGGAACTGCGGCCATCGTGCCCCCCTTCCTTGCCCAATTCAGCGAACTGCTGCAAAAGCTGCCGGAAGCCTGGCATGAACTGCTCTCCCTCCTGCATCAAGGCCTCGAGACCATCTCCCGCATGCTCTACGGGCGCAGCGATGGGGGTCTGGGCTGGCTGCAGAATTTGAGTGGATCGGTCCGCACCAGTTCGGCCCTGGCCAGTGGTGTCGGTGACTGGACCTATCGCCTGGTGGGACTGGCCGGCAACGTGGGCACCGTGTTGCTCAAGACCCTCTTCGTGGTGGCGGTGGCCCTGATGGTGGCTGCCCAGCCCACGGCCTACCGGGAAGCCTTGCTGCTGCTGCTTCCCTCCTTCTACCGGCGCCGGGCCCGCCAGGTGTTGCTCCAGTGCGGTGAGGCCCTCAGCGCCTGGATGGGTGGGGTGCTGATCAGTTCGCTGTGCGTGGGAACGCTGGCGGCCATCGGACTCTCGTTGCTGGGCGTGCGTCTGGTGGCGGCGAACGCCGTGCTGGCAGGTTTGCTCAACATCATTCCCAACGTGGGCCCCACCCTGAGCACCCTGTTTCCGATGTCCGTGGCGCTGCTGGAGAGTCCCTGGAAGGCCGTGGCGGTGCTTGCCCTCTATGTGGTGGTGCAGAACCTCGAGAGCTACCTGATCACCCCTTCGGTGATGCACCACCAACTGCGCCTGCTGCCGGGGCTCACCCTTTCGGCCCAGTTCCTGTTCACGGTCTTGTTCGGTCCCCTAGGCCTGGTACTCGCCCTGCCGTTAGCGGTGTGCCTGCAGGTGATCCTTCGCGAGATCGTGATCCACGACATCCTGGACCGCTGGAAAGCGAAACCGAAGCCAGCGATTCTGCAGCGGTTGACTGAGGCCATCGAGTCATGAGTGGCCGCACCCTGCTCGGCGCCCTGGCCGTGGTGGTGCTGGGGCTGCTGGCCTGGGAACTGCGGCTGGTGCTGCTGGTGTTGTTTGGAGCGGTGGTGCTGGCGGTGGCCCTCGATGTGCCGATCACCCTGCTGCGGCGTCTACTGCCCCTCTCAAGGCCCGCTGCCCTGATTCTTGAACTGGTGGTGCTTGCTGTGGTGGGCTGGCTGCTCACGGCGCTGCTGCTGCCAGAGGTGCTGGAGCAGATCCAGGTACTCAGCAATCTCATCCCCCAGCTTCCTGCCCGGCTTCATGCCCTCATCAACCAGATTCCCCAGCTGCGCTCCCTGGAGCTGCAGCTGATGGGCGGAACCACGTGGGACCGCCTGCAGCCCCTCGGTGGGCAACTGCTGGGCTTTGCCGGTGGTGCCGCCAACAGCACGGTGCAGTTGTTGCTCATCGCCCTGCTGGCCGTGCTGCTTGCCCTGGATCCCCGCAGCCACCAGAAGCTGCTGCTGGCGGCCACTCCCCAGTTCTACCGGGCTCGCATGCAGCAGTTGCTCAGTGAGTGCCGTGAAGCCCTGGGGGGCTGGCTGGCCGGCATGACCCTGTCAGCCGTGGTGGTGTTTCTGGCCAGCTGGGCCGGACTTGCCCTGCTGAAGGTGCCCTTGGCGCTGTTGAGCGCCCTGGTCTGTGCCCTGCTCACCTTTGTGCCCACCATCGGACCCACAGCCGCCACCCTGCTGCCGATGGCGGTGGCGCTTCTCCTGGTGAGTCCCGCCAAAATGTTGCAGGTGGCCGTGTTGCGGCTGGTTCTTCAGAACGCTGAGGCCTTCGTGCTCACACCGGTGTTGCTGAGCCGCACGGTGAACCTCCTGCCCACCGTGGCCCTGATGTCCCAACTTTGCCTCGGAGCCCTGCTGGGCCTGCCAGGGCTGCTGTTGGCCCTCCCCCTGGTGGTGGTGCTGCAGGTGGTCTGCCAGGAGGTCTTGGTGCACGATTTTATGGATCGCTGGACAAGATCGGGCAGTACTGATCAGCGATAACGGCTCACCGGTAACGGCGCAACAGCGAAGGCGTGAACAGCAATACCATCACCGCCAGCAGGTGGGTGCGCACAGCCTCGGTCAGACTGGTGAGCGTGACATGGTCGAACAGCAGCTGGAGTTCCACCCGCAGATCCAGCACGGCCAACAAGGCCAGAAGCAGGGGCACCAAGGGGGTTCTTCGGCGGTTGGGCGCGGCGTTCACCCCGTCGGAAGAGTCGGCAGTGGCTGGGGGGCCCAGCGCCAGGGAATCAGGAGCAGAGTTCATCGTCGAATCATCAGGGGTAGGAGGGTGGGCGCGATGCCGATGCTCGACCAGCTGCCCACAGCGATGCCGACGGCCAAGGCCACCGAGAACCAGAACAGGGTGCTGCCACCAAAGAACATCAAGGCCAACAGGGGCAAGAGCGTGGTGAGGGAGGTGTAAAGGGATCGGGTGAGCGTGGCATCCACGGCCACATCCACCTGTTCAATCACCGGAAGGTGGGCGAGGGCCTTCCGCTGTTCCCGGATGCGGTCGAACACCACCACGGTGTCGGTCACGGAATAACCGGCCACCGTGATCAGCGAAACAGCAAAGAGCGAATCCACCTCAATCCCCCGCAGCAGCCCCAACCAGGCGAACAGGCCGCAGGTGATCAGCACATCGTGGAGCAGGCACACCAGCGCCAGAAAGGCGAAGACTCCGCTGTAACGGAAGGAGATATAGATGGCAATGGCGGCGAAACTCACCAGCAGCGAGATCAGGCTGCCCTGCAGCAGGCGGGAGCCCAGGGTGGGGCCAATGGTATCCACGGCGGTGCCCTCAGCCTTGAGGGGGCCGATGCTGCGGTTGAGGTCGTCGAGCACTGCCTTGGCCTGGTCGCTGTCGAGGGCAGGGAGGCGAAGAACGAGGGATCGCCCCTGGTCCAGCACCTGGGCACTGGCGCTGGAGAGATTGGGAGGCTGCTCGGCCGCGGGGGCGCTCAGGCGCAGGGCAGTGAGTTGCTGGCGGATCGTGTCTGCGGAGATAGCCGGGCAGGGTTGGGGCTGGGAGCCGCCGCCGCAGGCGCGCACCACCTGAATCTGGGTGCCCCCGGTGAAATCGAGGCCGGGTTTGAGCGGCGAATGAATCGAAGGCTGGAGCCAGCAGAGCACCAACCCGATCACGCTCAGCAGACAGGCCAAGCCGGAACCGATCCAGGCAAGCCAGCGATGGCTGTTGATGCGGAAACGGGGGGAGAGGGAAGAAGCAACAGTCACGGGAGAGGGTGGCTCAGGCGGCGCCGGAAGGCAGCTCGCGGGCAGGGAGGAAGTAGGGAAGGCGACGCAGGCTGGGATAACTCATCAACAGCCTCAGCAGGGTGCGGGTGCAGGTGAGGGCCGTGAACAGGCTGAGCAGCAGACCGATCGCCAGGGTCACGGCAAATCCCTTGACCAGCCCCGTGCCGAGGAAGAAGAGAGCAACGCAGCTGATCAATCCGGTGATGTGGCCATCGAGGATCGAAGAAAAGGCCAGGGAAAAGCCTGTGTCGATCGATCGGATCAGGGTGTTACCGGAACGAAGTTCTTCCTTGACCCGCTCAAAGATCAGCACATTGGCATCCACCGCCATGCCCACCGAAAGGATGAAGCCAGCGATGCCGGGCAGGGTGAGGGTGACAGGAATCAGGGCATAGATGGCGAGGTTGAAGAGGGAGTAAAGGCTCAAGGCCAGCACAGCCACGAATCCCGGTAGCCGGTAGGTGAACACCATGAACAGCGCCACCAGCACCAGTCCTGCCACACCGGCGATCAGACTGGAGCGGATGTTGTCGGCACCGAGAGAGGGGCCAACCGTCCGCACCTCTACGATCTTCACCGGCAGTGGCAAGGAACCACCCCGCAGCTGGACTTCCAAATCCCTGGCTTCTTCGGTGCTGAAGTTTCCGAAGATGGAGGCAGACCCACCGGTGATGCCGGCGGCCTTGAATTCTGGACCCACCGTGGCCTCGCTGATCGAGCGGCCATCGAGCACGATGCCGAGAACGCGGCCGGTGCCGGCAATCGACTGGGTGAGGCTGGCGAACTTCTCGGCTCCTTCACGATTGAAATTGAGCGTCACCTCCCAGGCGGTGCCGGTGCGGTCTTGCTGGCGGCCGGCGCTGGTGAGCTCCTTGCCGGTCAGCAAGGGGGGGCCGTAGAGGTTGATCACTCGGCGGTTCACTTCGGCCTGCAGGATCTCGAGCTGATCAACCTCGCCGCTGCCGGCCGGAATCTTCAAACCCAAAGCACTGAAGGCCTTAGCCATATCGGCTTCAGAAATCGTGGTGGGTTTGGCGGGCTGACCTGGAGCGGGGGTGTTCGAAGCGGCAGCCTGGGCGCCGGGACGGCGGGCGAACAAGACGGCCTCGACCTGGCGCTTGAGGGGCAGCAGCCCGTTCATCTCCTTCTCGCTGCCAGGTTTCTGTTCCCGGAATTCGAGCAGGGCGGTGCTGCCCAGCACCTTGGCGGCGCGGGTGGGATCCTGCTCGCCGGGAAGCTGAAGCACCAATTGGTCGGACCCCACGGTCTGAAGGGTCGATTCCGACACACCTAGACCATTGACGCGGCGCTCCAGCACTTCTTTCACCGCTTCGAGCTGTTCCTGCTCGACGGTCTTGATGGACCCGGAGGGCATCACCTGCAGGGTGAGCTGGCTGCCGCCGCGCAGATCGAGGCCGAGCTGGAGGCCGTAGCTGGCGAGCAGGGCGGCGGAGGCGATCGCAAGGGCCAAGATCAGGGCCAGCCACCCCTGTTGACGTGCCATCTCAGAGGGCGCCGGCGGTGATCTGGCGGGCCGCCTCCACGATCTGGTGGGGCTGGATGATCGTGAGGTTCTCCAAGTTGCCGTTGTAAGGAGTGGGAATGTCCTGGGAGGAGAGCCGCACCGGGCGGGCATCGAGGTCGTCGAAGCAGTTCTCGGTGATCAAAGCCAGCAGTTCAGCGCCGATGCCGCCGGTCTTCATGCATTCCTCCACCACCAGCACCTTGTGGGTCTTGCGGATCGAGCCGGTGATCGTGTCGAGATCGAAGGGCTTGAGACTGATCAGATCGATGAGTTCCACATCGATGCCATCGGCCTCAAGCTGCTTCACGGCCTTGAGACAATGGTGGCGCATCCGGGAGTAGGTGAGGATCGTGATGTCCTTGCCTTCCCGCACTACTTCGGCCTGATCGAGGGCGCAAATATAATCACCCTCGGGAATGTCCTCAGTGAGGTTATAGAGCAGCACATGCTCGAAGAAGAGCACGGGATTGTTGTCGCGGATCGCCGCCTTCATCAGGCCCTTGGCATTGGTGGGAGTGCTCACCGCCACGATCTTGATGCCGGGCACGGCGTGGAAATAGGCCTCAAGGCGCTGGCTATGCTCTGCGCCCAACTGGCGACCGACTCCCCCGGGCCCACGCACCACGGTGGGAATCGTGAAGTTGCCGCCACTGGTGTAGCGGAGCATGCCCATGTTGTTCGAGATCTGGTTGAAGGCCAGCAGCAGGAAGCCCATGTTCATGCCCTCCACGATCGGCCGCAGGCCGGTCATGGCAGCGCCCACCGCCATGCCGGTGAAGCTGTTCTCGGCGATCGGAGTGTCAAGAACCCTCAGCTCGCCATATTTCGCGTGCAGATCCTTGGTCACCTTGTAGGAACCGCCGTATTCCCCCACGTCCTCCCCCATCACGCACACATGAGGGTCGCGGGCCATTTCCTCGTCGATGGCCTCGCGCAGGGCGTTGAAGAGAAGGGTTTCGGCCACGGGGCGTCTGCCGGCTGCCGGGACAACCTATCTCAGCCTCCTGCAGCGAAGGTGCTCAGCAGCAGTACCGAGAGCAACATGCCGGGTAGGAGCAGGGCAACCAGCAGGCCGAGGTCGTGGGGAGTCATGGCCCGGAGGACGGATCATGGTGAACCCTAGGCAGGGGTTTCAGGGCGCGACGGCAGCAGCGAGCGGAGGAACACAAGGAAGAGGCCTAGGCCCACGAAGGCAAAGGAGAACGTGGCCAAAAAGGTCATGCCCACGATCATGGTCTTCAGGGCGGTGGCGATGCTCTGGGCGACCTGTGCCTCGTAGTGGGGCGGATGAAGCGCGTAGTACGCCAACACATTCTTGCTAAGCCCGAGGCAGAGCCAGGCCAACAGGCCGCTGGTGAGGGCGCCGGAAAGGAAGCTGATCGGGCCCTTACGGCGGCTCACTGAGCTGGAGGCGGCCGGTCCGGCAGCGGCGGCGGCATTCACGTTGCGGGGGAAGCCTGGTGCCGTCGGGCCCGCGATGGCGTCGCCATCGCGGGGAGCTTCCGGGGGCTGGGGATCGGGGCTGGCGGCGCTCATGGGTGGCTTCCGGTCGTCTCCAGGCTGGCACCGGAGTCGGTGCAGCGGCAGCACCAGGCCTCAAAGCCGGCGGCGCTGAGCTCGCCGACCAATGCAGAACGGGCCGCCTCAGCGCCGGCTGCATCGGCGAAGAGGGCGAACAGGCTGGGCCCCGAACCGCTCATCGCCACCGCCAAGGCAGCCGGGGCGCGGCGGAGCAGGGCCAACCCCTCCCCCACGCTCGCTACCTCAGGCGCCACCACGGCCTGAAGGTCATTGCGCAGAAGGGGGAGCGGCCCCCCAGCCGCCAAAGAAGCCACCAGAGGCCCCTGGCGGAGGGCCTGACGGCGCTGCTCGAAGTCGGCCTCGGTTTCGAGATAGAAATCGCCGCGCAGAGCGCGGCAGCGGCCGAAGGCCCAAGGAGTGGACACGCTCGCTTCGGGGTGCTTGATCAACAGCACACCGAACCGTGCCGTCGCAGGAGCCGCCGATGTAACGAGTGAAGCAGCACCACCCGAGGCCAAGCCGGATGGTTGCACCGCCAGGGCAGGCTCCATCACCTCCCCCCGCCCGAAGCAGAGCTGAGTGCCGCCCGCGAGGCAGAAGGGCATGTCGGAGCCGAGGGCTAGGGCCATGGCGTGCAGATCGGCCGCGGAGAAGCCACAGCCCCAGAGGGCGTTGAGCCCCACAAGGGTGGCAGCCCCATCGCTGGAGCCCCCCGCCAGGCCCGCCCCAATCGGGATGCGCTTTCTCAGTGCAATGTGGGCCCCCAGTTCGGGCAGACCGGCGCGGGCTCGCAGCATCTCGGCGGCCTTCACGATCAGGTTGTCCTTTCCTGTACTGAGGTCCGGGCGGTCGCACTCCAGGGTGATGGCAGCGTCGGCGGTGCTGCTGAAGTGCAGGCTGTCGGCCAGATCGAGGCTCTGCATCACCATCGCCAGCTCGTGGTAGCCGTCGGGCCGCAGACCGAGCACCTCCAGGTGCAGATTGATTTTGGCGGGGGCCTCAACGATGAGGGTCATGGGCGCAGGGGCGGGCGGGGCGCGGTTTCGGCGGGTTCAGGTTGGAGCACGGATTCGGAAGTTTCCTGGCAGGGCATGGTCTCCAGGGGTGGCATCCGATTGCCCACAGAAGAATCCAAGCGGCGTCGGAGGCTAGGGGCTCCCTTTCGGGTATGCCCAAGGGCTCCCCCGTGCCGCCATCATCCCGGGTTGCCCAGATCCCGGTTGCAACGTGATGGGGACCCTTGGAGCTGATCAAGCACCGCCGCCAGCGCCAGCCAGCGTTCCGGCGCCAGCTCCTGGGGCCGTTGGTTGAGTGTGATGCCCGCCGCCTTCGCGGCCTGCTGGAGCTCCAACTCGGGCAGCAGCCCCGCCAGGGTGTTGCGCAGCATCTTGCGGCGGGCGGCGAAGCAGCGCCTCAGCAGCGCCTCGGTGCGGCGCGCCAGACTTGATACCGGGAGCTGATCGGGGGGAAGGGGATCCAGGCGGATCAGCTCGGAATTCACCTTCGGCGGCGGTGAGAAGCAGCGCGGCGGCACCGGACACACCGTGGCGCAACGGGCCAGTAGCTGCATGCGCACGCTCAGGGCCGAATAGGCGCTGCTGCCGGGCCGGGCGCGGATGCGCTCACCCACCTCTTGCTGCACCAGCAGCACCAGGGCGCGGTAGGGCCTCTCCAGGGGCCGATCCAGCCGGCCCACCAGCCGCTCCAGGAGGGGGCCAGTGATGTTGTACGGGATGTTGGCCACCACCTTCTCGGGAGCGGGCCCCGCCGGCGGCACCAGGGGCAGGGCCAGGACATCGCCCTCCAGCAGCTGAAAGCGGGGATTGGCGCCGAAGCGCTGGCGCAGGCCGGCCACCAGATCGCGATCGAGCTCGATCGCCAACAGGGAAGCCGCGGGAGAAGCCAGCAGGCGCTCGGTGAGGGCGCCGCGCCCGGGACCTACCTCCAGCAGGTGCTCGCCGGGCTCGATCGCCGCAGCGGCCACGATCCGATCCAGCACAGCGGCATCCGTGAGCCAGTGCTGGCCGAAACGCTTGCGGGCCCGGTGGCCGCTGAAGGTCATCGCGTGGGTGGGCTGAATGGATCTCCAGATTGCTCTGGCGCCCTCCCCAGGGCCTGAGAGGAGTGTCCCGGCTTCCCTTCCGAGCGGCGCCTCTGCCAGTGCCCGCCACCGACTCAACCTTCGAGGCGCAGCCACCGCACCCCTCCGGCGGCCGGGGGCAGGGGGACCAGAGCCGCTACGAATTCCACCGGCCAGGTGGCGCGCTCAGAGTGATCCACCAGCCAGCAGGCCCAGGCCCGACCCAGACGCCGACGCTGCCGGCCCCTCAATGCCACGCTGCCGGCCCCATCCCGGTGTCCCGGCCGGCGCCCCTTCACCTCCACCAGCAGCAACCGACCCGGCTTTTCGCAGACCAGGTCCAGCTCGCCCCAGCGGCAGCGCCAGTTTCTCGACACCAGGCGCCAGCCCTGGGCCTCCAGCAGCCGCAGGGCCCGCTGTTCGGCCCAGCGGCCCTGGCGTTGGCGGGGGGTGGGGGGCATGGAGGAGGTGCTGCCGAAGCAACAACACATCCCCTGAGGCTTCCCGTGCTCGGACCGGCCGAAGCAGGATCTGTCCTTCCAGAGCTGCGCAGTGATTTTTCTTGCCACGGTCCACCGGCCCGCTGAAGCGCCTGCGGCCCTCGCTCGGGTGCCTTTAGCTTCCGCCTCGATTAGGGCCGGGAGTCCCTTTGGCGTCTGTGGAATCGACACTCCCCCTCGATCAGCGCCACAGCGGCTTCCCCCTAAGTTGTCCCCATTCGCCACCCCACTATGGAAGCCCGGTTCCCAAGGCCCAGCTCCCTAACGCTGGCCGGCATTGCTGATGGCTTGGGCTGGCATCAGATCGCGCAGCGGACCGTCGTCGCGTTGCTGGCGCTCCTGCTGACCCTCCCGATCACGCTGCTGGCCCTGATTCCGGCCCCCCCGGCCCTGGCTGCCATGGACTACGCCAAGCAGGTGCTGATCGGCGCCGATTTCCACGGGGCCGACCTGCGCGACGTGACCTTTAACCTCACCAACCTGCGCGAGGCCAGCTTCGCCGGAGCCGACCTGCGCAACGCCAGCCTGTTCGGGGCAAAACTCCAGGATGCCGACTTCAGCGGCGCCGATCTGCGCGACGCCACCCTCGACTCGGCTGTCTTTGAAGGCACAGACCTTCGCAACGCCCGCCTCGATGATGCCTTTGCTTTTAACACTCGTTTCCTGAACGTCCGCATCGACGGAGCCGACTTCACCAACGTGCCCCTGCGCGGTGACGTCCTCAAGCGCCTCTGTGCCGTTGCCAGCGGCACCAACCCCAGCAGCGGCAGGTCCACCCGTGACACTCTCGGCTGCGCCTGATCCATTGCCTCCCGGCTTTTTCTCCCGCCTCGCGCCGCCACCAACCAGCGCCCCGCCGACCATGAGCTTCGATGCCCGCAGCCGTGAACGCCTGGAGGCCCTCGGCCGCACCCTCCCTCAGAAACTGCCGTTGCCACTAAAGCCGGCCAGCCCGCCTCCGGCTGGGAGAAAGGCCGACACCGCTCCCCGTCACCGGGTGGAGATCGAGGAGAACCCTGAGGATCTCTTTCGAGCCTTGATGGAGGCCAGCGCCGATGGATCGGTGCCGCCCCACCTCCTCGAGCGGCTGCGTGAGTTGGAAGTGGCCCAACCTGGGCGGCGCTCTGGAGCTGGTGCTGCTCTGAACAGCAACCTTGGCGCCCGTCCCCCCTCGGCTGCCGCTGAGCGCGAAGGTCCTTCCCCTCTCCCATCGGCACCGCCACGGCGACCCACCCCGAAGCGCCCCACCAACCCTCCGCCACGCCGGGCCAGCGGACCCGAGCGGGACCTCTACGACGCCTTTGATGATCTCCTGCATCTGGAACACGACGACATGCCTGATGCCCCTGTCCAGTCCGGACGACTGATCAACGACCGTCTCTTGCCCAAGCCCACCCTCCGTCAGGCTCCACCCGGCTCCGATCGCGCCTGAGCCGGGGGATGCGAGCGGGGAAGGCTCAACCCCTTCCTTCCGGACGCTCCAGGGGCTCCAACTGCAGTGTGCTGTGGGCGATGCCGAGCCTGGCCAACCGTTGCTTGGCTTCGTGCAGCAGGGCCATGTCGTCGCTCAGGCTGGGATCCCGCTGCAGGTGTGCCGTGAGGGCGTTCTGGGAGGTGCTCAGGGCCCATACGTGCAGATGGTGGACCGCAGCCACACCGCTCAGGCTGCGCAGGGCCTCCTCCACCTCCTCCATGACGATGCCGTGGGGCACCGCATCCATTGCCACGATCAGCGCCTCCTGCAACAACTGCCAGCCGCTCCAGGCCACCGCCAGGCCCACGCCGATGGCGGTGACTGCGTCGAGCTGAGCCCAGCCGGTGAGCTGCACCAGTAGGGCACTCACCAGCACCGCCGCCGACACCGCGGCATCGGTGAGCAGGTGCACCACGGCGGCGCGGCGGTTGAGATCGTGGCTATAGTCGCTGCCGAACAGGCGGGCCGAGAGGAGATTCACCACAATGCCGGCCGCCGCCGCCCAAGCCACGGGCCCGCTCACCAGCTCCACCGGTTGACGCAGCCGCTGCAGCCCCTCCACCACCACCACCGCCGCCGCCATCAGAATCAACACCGCATTCACCAGTGACGCCAGCTGGGTGGAACGGCCGTAGCCATAGGTGAAGCGCTGGTTGGCGGGCCGGCCACTCAGCCGTTCGGCCCCCCAGCCCAGCAGCAGCCCGGCCACATCGCCCAGGTTGTGCAGCGCATCCCCCACTAGGGCCAGGGAGCCGAAGGCGAACCCGATCGCCAGCTGGAGCCCGGAGAGAGCGCTGTTGAGCACGATGCTCCAGCGGAAGGCCGCCGCCGACCCGGGGCGATGCTCATGCTGCCGGGGGTGGGGCTGGCGCTGGATCGCCACGGCCGGATGGGGGTGGTCGGCATGGTCGCCGCCCGCCGGCCCATGCCCATGCCCATGCCCGGAATGATCAGGCCCGCTGGCGGGCGGCTGGAGCGGGGCCATCGGGGTCGTCGCAGCGGAGGCCGGGAGGTCACAGGCCGGCTCCCCTTTCTACCGAACGCGGCCGTCCAACCCCTGGATTCTCCACCAGGTTCCGATTGTCGGCAGGCCCAGGCGCGGCCCCGCGCCGCTGCCGCCTCCGGCCCACCCCGAGCGTTGCATCGATCCTGGAGCGCCGGCGATCCCTTCCGGCACCTTCCTGCAGCCAACCCAGGGGCCGCCGGCAGTTCGTGATGGGCGTTGAGCGAAACCCTTCGAGGCAAACCATCCAGCGATGCCCTCCGCCCAGGCCTCCATCGAATGGCGCCAGTCGCCGACCAGCCCAGCCCATGCAATACAAATGTACTATAGCAAGGATCTCTGCTGCGCCCCGTGCCGGAAGCCCTGCCCAGTCCCGCCCCCCGGTCGGAGGCGTCCATCGACCTGCAGCGCCTGCTCATCCCCGATCCGGCTCGCACCGTGCTGTTGCGGGTGGGCGGTGATTCGATGGTCGGTGCTGGCATCCACCACGGCGACCTGGTGGTGGTGGAACGCCACCCGACCCCCCGGGACGGCCAGCTGGTGGTGGCCCGGCTAGCTGATGGCTTCACCCTCAAACGCCTGAGGCGACGGGATGAGCACTGGCTGCTGGTGGCGGCCCACCCGGCCTATCCGACCCTGGCCCTGGGGGAGGGGGAGCTCTGGGGCGTGGTGACCCATGCCATCCGCAGCTTCAGCCCATGAGCACCGCCCTGGTGCTGATCGATGGCAACAACTTCTACGCCTCCTGCGAGGCGGTGCTCGATCCCGCCGTGGTCGGCCGGCCCCTGGTGGTGCTCTCCAACAACGACGGCTGCATCGTGAGCCGCAGTGCCGAGGCCCGCGCCCTCGGCATCCCCATGGGGGCGCCGGTGTTCCAGCTGCGGGCCGAGCTGGAGCGCCATGGCGTGATCGTGCGGAGCTCCAACTACGGCCTCTACGCCGACATGAGCCAGCGGCTGATGGCCACCCTTGAGGCCTGGGTGGAGGAGCTGGAGATCTACTCGATCGATGAGGCCTTCGGCCTGCTGCACCGCCCTGCCGGCAGCGAGGATCTCACCGCTTGGGGCGAGGAGCTGCGCCGCCAGGTGCACCGCCAGCTGGGGCTGCCAGTGGCGGTGGGCATCGCCCCCACCAAGGTGCTGGCCAAGGTGGCCAACCGCATCGCCAAGCGGGATCCCCGCTGGCGGGAGCGCGGTGTGTTCGATTTCGCCGCCGTGGCCGATCCCGATCCCTGGCTGGCCGCCACCGCCATCGAGGACGTGTGGGGCATCGGCCGCCAGCTCTCGCGCTGGTGCCGGCTGCGGGGCATCGCCGATGCCCGCGCCCTGCGCGACATGCCCCCGGGCGAACTGCGCCGCCGCGCCGGCGTCGTGGGCCTGCGGCTGCAGCTGGAGCTGCAGGGTCGCCGCTGCCTGCCCCTGGCCTCCGTGGCGCCCGCCAAGCGCGAAACCTGCGTGAGCCGCAGCTTCAGCACCCCGGTCGACACGGCAGCGGCCCTGAAGGAGGCCGTGGCCACCTATCTCTGCCGTGCCGCCGAGAAACTGCGGCGCCAGGGCCAGCGGGCCGGCACCCTCACCGTGTTCGCGCGCAGCAGCCCCTTCGATGGCACCGCCTTCTACGCCAACGCCGCCACCACCACCCTGCCCCTGCCCAGCAACGACACCGCCGTGCTCCTGGCTGCCGCCCTGCCCCTGGCCGAGCGTCTGTTCCGCCCCCACAAACCCCTGCGCAAGGCCGGCGTGATCCTGCAGGATCTCCAGCCGGTGGGCCTGCTACAGCACCACCTGCTGGTGCCCCAGACCCCCGAGCAACAGCGCCGCCGCGACACCCTGATGGCCGCCGTGGACAACATCAACCGGCGCTACGGCAGCGGCACGGTGCAGTGGGCCGCCTGCGGCCTGGCGCCGGCCTGGCGAATGCGGCGGGGCCACCTCTCGCGGGCCGCCACCACCCGGCTCAGCGATGTGCCGGTGGCCCGGGCCTGA